>CAYVCY010000217.1:0-2515 GCA_964450265.1 uncultured Clostridia bacterium | reverse complement strand
GCCCAGAATCCTTTTCAACAGGTTGTCATCGGCCAGCAGCGGGCGTTTGGCGGTTCGGCCTTTCGACAGCAGTTCGAACGCCTCCGAAACCACCTGGAAGAACAATCGGTTGCCGCCGGGATTGTCGGGATGAAAACGTTTGGCCATGCGTCGATACGCCGACAGGATGCGGTCCGCTCTCCGCTCGCGCGTTTGCAGCACAAGCCGGGCGCGCTCTTCGAGCGTAACGCCCCGGATGTCGTCAAAACGGGTCCGGGACGCAATCACATCGCGAGTCTGTTTCGTATTCGACAACACCATCCCCGAAAGGTTTGCGTAACCCGGCGCGAATCCGTCCGGTCAGAAGGGGCAGGTTCCCGTGGAGCAGGTTCCCGTGGGGCAAGTTCCCGTGGGGCAAGTTCCCGTGGGGCAAGTTCCCGTGGAACAAGCACTTCCCCCGCTGCCTTCCGATACGGACGCACTAAACGTCGAGAACTGCTTTGCGGGTTTGGGCGCACCGCATTTCGGACATTTTTTGGCCAGGTCTTTCGCCGTCCTGGCCAGATGATCGAACCGGTGCCCGCATTGGCTGCATTGGTATTCGTAGATTGGCATGATCGTATCTCCTCTTGTCTGTTGTTTCCACTTCGATAATATACGATGATAAGGATACCAACCGCAAGGAGAGGATAAAATGCCAAGAGGAGATGGAACCGGACCGGCGGGCGCGGGTCCGCGGACAGGACGAGGAACGGGAATGGGCAGCGGGCAGGGCCGAGGCCGCATGAGTGGGTTTGGCCTGGGCACCGGCGGAAGCTGCGTATGCCCAAACTGCGGCAAGACGCTACCCCATCAGCAGGGAGCCCCTTGCACCCAGATCAAGTGCCCGAGTTGCGGAACTCCCATGACCCGGGCTCAATAGCATATCCAGCAAAGCGGATACCGTCTTGTTTCGATGCTTTCTGTCGGACCTCATGAAGTCGCGACATATGCAAGTACTTTTTAAAAATATTCGCGCTTATTTGGATCGATTTGTTCAGAAAGACGGACAACTGCCCGAACCGCTGGTTCTGAAAAAAGATCATAGCCGTCGGGTCGCGACGGAAGCCCGGGACATGAGCACCGAGCTTGACTGGTCGCTTCACGATCGAAAACTGGCCTGGGTTGCGGGTCAACTGCACGACATCGGCCGATTCCCTCAGTTTGCGCGCTTCGGAACGTTTTCAGACGGTTCCTCGGTCGATCATGGCGAGCTCGGCGCCTCGGTGATTCAACGCGAAAACTGGTTTGAACAATGGCCTCTCGAAGACTACGACACCGTTCTAACGGCGGTGCGTTATCACAACCGACGAGAGATTCCCACCTCGGTACGCCGCCGCGCGCTGGCCATGCTGCGGCTGGTGCGCGATGCGGACAAGATCGACATTCTGCGCATTGTGCTTTCCGCCGTAGAACGCGATGGATTTCGCGATTTGCCGACCATGCTGCCCCACATCCGGCTAGACGGACCGATCTCTCCGCAAATCCTCAAGGAAGTAGCGCAACAACGATGCGCCTCGATCCGGCATGTAAAATCCCTGGCGGATTTCCTTTTGATGCAGCTCTCCTGGGTGCACGATTTGAATTATCCGCCGGCTTTCCGTCGTTTTCGCGAACGAGGCATCCTGAAGCGGATTCTCGCGGCCATCGGGTCGAACGATCCTCGTCTGCGCGCCTTGCAAACAGAACTTGACCGACGGATCGAAACCCGCTCCCTATCGCGAAATCACTCCCCCGCCGCGGGCACGGGCTGGCAGTAAAAGCGCGCGGGGGCGTCCCCGGCATCCCGAAAACACTACGTCCACTCAAAAGGCACGAGTAAGGCGCTAGTGCCAGAGGACATCCTGGTTTTCGAAGCGCCGGCGAAGAACACGGTGTGCCGCGGGGTTGTCGTCCACCAGCATGCAGCGCCTGCCCAGCGCCAAGGCCGAGGCGCCCAGGGTGCCGCTGCCGGCGAAAAAATCGCCGAGCCGGTCGCCCGGATTGGAATGCACCTTGACGATCCGGTCCAGCACTCCCCGGGGCTTCTGGGTGGGATAGCCGGTTTTTTCCTTGCCGTTGGGACTTACGATCGTATGCCACCAGACATCGGTCGGAGTTTTGCCCCGCGCGGCTTTTTCGGGGCTCACCAGCCCCGGCGCCATGTAGGGGATTCGATCCATCTCTTCAAAATTAAAGCAGTAGTTTTTGGGGTCCATGACATACCAGAAAATGGTGTCGTGCTTGGCCGACCAGCGTTTTTTCGAACGGGCGCCATAATCATAGGCCCAGACGATTTCATTCATGAAGGCCTCCCGTCCGAAAAGCCCGTCGAGCAACCCCTTGCAATAATGGGCCTCGCGATAGTCGATATGAAAAAAAAGGCATCCATCCGGCTTCAGGACGCGGCGAATCTGACGCAGTCGGGGCTCCAGAAACGCCAGAAAATCGTCGAAGGCATCCCGGTACGACTGGGTCCCGAGCTGGATGGTGCGGTAGCGTGGGCCTTGGAACCCCG
>CAYVCY010000216.1:0-2517 GCA_964450265.1 uncultured Clostridia bacterium | reverse complement strand
CTGGGAGATGGATGAACGTCTGTTCATGATTCAGGCTTGGACAGACCGCGAGGTTGCGCTCCGAATAGTTCAGGGGGTGAAATATGTGAAATAAACTCTCGAATTGTTGTTGCAAAAAGACTATCGTAAGTGTCGTATACTGTGAGGCGCAATTTACTATTATGGAGGTATAAACGAACCGAATATGTTCAAATGGGCAGATTACATCAGGATTATTGGAGCTTCGTTGAGAAAAGGATGGGACCGATTTACCGTTGGCGGTAGTAGTAGCTATTATACAGATTGGAGGTGTATGGTTGCTGCCGTACTGTGTGCACAGACTACAGTCAGTCTAGTAGAATGTTAACTTGAAAATGAGTTCGGAGGAAATTAGATGAAAAGGGCTCTATCGGTTTTCCTTGCTTTTATGCTGACGCTTACCTGCTTGCCAGCTACTTCTCTTGCGGCACCTGATCCATACAAGGTTTCAGCCAACCATGTTCAGGAGCTTGTTGATCTCGATGCAGACTCAATTGCTTCACTGTCATTGGCTGACGTAAGCAACTTGTTCGGGCAAGCATTCAACGTATCATCTGACATCTATACCGAAGAGCAAATTCGATCTGCTGTTCAGGGACTCTCATTCGCGCTCAAGGCTGAACGGCTGCGAGGCATAGTGGCCAGTTCTACACAAGACGGAACAACATACGACGGTGATGTCGGATTAGCTTGGATCAGAGATACCGTCGAATCTCCCTTGACCCTAGGTGAAATACTTGCTGGATATACCCTGGAAGTCGACTATTTATGCTGGGAAACAGTTGCGACGCTCTTAGCTACCAGCTCAAGTGAAGTGAACTTTCTGCATTTCTTAGAGTTGCTACTAGTAGGAGCTTCTGGTGCAGAACTGGGAGCCGCAGTGGTAGAGGCGTTGAAGCTGACCGGCATTACAGCTAACATTGCCACGCTCGTTGTGGCGACTGCTTGTGCATTCGGTTGGGATTACCTTAAATCCATAGACCGCCAGAACATGCAAAGGTGTTTTAGTGATATGAGTCAGTCTGATATGATGGAAGTCCATTTCGCTTATACCCCAAGCATTGGAATGGTCACGAAGATTTATTCTTGTTTTCAAGCCGACGAGGGATATATCGAGAATCCATTCCCCACAAAATACGGTGAATGGAGATTCAACGAATATGCTTGTCTATACAGTTACTAGATTTGCGCTGGCCAATGAATAGGAAGCTCCTTTTCTGCCTTGTTCAGACATCCGTCTTCTTCTTCTTTGTCCTGTGTGTCATGTGTCATTTCTCTCAGAAGGAGTCTTATCCTCATTTGCTCAATCCGTTGATCGCAGCGCTTTCAGCAACTTTTGTGCAGTTCTATCTTAAGAAAGCCGCTCCATGGATCAGCAATTCTGTTGTCTTTGCGATGAATATCGGATCGACTTTACTTGCGGCAGTGATGGCATGGCTTACATTGTATGGGCTGCCTTATCTTTGGGGCAGCAACTAGCTCCAGATGGAACAGCAGAGGGTATCCCGCCTTCTGCTTTTCTTCTTTGGGGAAAACGTCTGTTAGCTATTTCTCGCAAAACTGCTACCGTTCAACAAAGGCTCAAGAAACCGTCTTTGAAGAGGTTTCTTGTCGGATTGATGGGCCACTCCCGGTACTGCCAATGATAGATTGATCGTCGATTGGGCCAATGCCTATGTGCCTACTTACATTCCGGAGGGATGTCGGGACTGCTCCGGGGGAGCCTGAACACCGCCGAAGGCGTCATCCTGAGCGTCTTTTTCCTGTCATCCTCGCAGCGAAGACCTTCTAACCCGGCGTCGCCATGGCATCGCCGGGATCCAGATTCTTTGCTGCACTCAGGATGACACTTTTCCGCTAAGGAAAAGCCCGGGCGGCTTCTTTCTCAGGTGTCCGGGCTTTGTGTCATTCAGTTATAGGTGGTGTCGCGTTCGCCCTACCGCGTACCGGCTATTCCCTGCTCATTGGCGAGGCGGCTGCTTCGTTGCCGCTTGAAGCCCAAGTAATTGGTGCCGTAGACGCCGACCAGAATCATGGTCGATCCTACCGCATGATACCAATAGAAGGGTTCGTCGCGGAATAAAACGCCGGCGGCGATGGAGATGACGGTGGTCAGGTTGGCAAACACCGCCGATTGAGAGGCCGGTATCTTGGACAGGGTGTAGTTGATTAAGAAGAAAGCGATCACCGACGAGGCCACGCCCAGATAGAGCAGGGCTATCAGCACTCTGGGCACTAAGAGATGCTCAAAGTAAGAGCTGAGATTACCGGCAGTGGCATGGACAGTTAGGGCCATCAGGTTAAAGGCGATCGCGCCCGCCCACATCATCACGAAGGTGATTTGGAACGGAGTATAGCTTTCGGAAGAACTACGGGAGAGGATATTGAAGCCGACTGCCGATAGCACCGCCCCCAGCAGTAGTAACGGGCCGAGCCAACTCATGCTTTGGCCACCCAAACCCTGCTGCAGGATGATGAACATCACCCCGCCTACTGAGA
>CAYVCY010000215.1:0-2520 GCA_964450265.1 uncultured Clostridia bacterium | reverse complement strand
CCGAAGAGCGGTACAGGAGCACCCGTCCCCCAGTCCCACTGAGAATGGCAGGGGTAGGGGGCATTAGTGTGGTATAATCTGGGGGAGATGATCTCTAGTCGGCAGTGGGATCACCCCCACGAGGCATTTGCGGTTGTGCTGCTTATTAGCATCGGTATAAGCCGATGGTTGCTTGCGCAACAATCAAGGCGAATCTTCCGACAGAAAGAATGGCCATGGCCCGCAGCATCTAGCGATATGTTGCTAGTACGTAAAACGCCCTGAAAGGAGCACCCTGATGACTGCATGGCTGATTCTGGCCATCCTCGGCTTTGTGATTTTGGTGGTCTTGATCGATACGTACCGCGCTAATGCAAAGATTAAACGCATGGTGCGTGAGCGTTGGGGAAAGCCTCCCGTCGAGCGGTTGTGGGAGGATCGTTTGGAGAGCGTCGAAACATATTGGGAGGAGAGACAGCTTCGCCTCGGTCATGCGCGGTATGTTGACAGCATTACCTGGAACGACCTGGACATGAATCTTATCTTCACCCGGCTGAACAGCACGTTCTCCAGCGTCGGTGCGGAGTACCTGTACGCCCGGCTGCATCAGCTCTGCTCTGACCAAGCAGAGCTTCTCAGCTTTGAAGAATTGGTTGGTGCCATGGACAGCCAGCAGGTGGAGCGGGAGCAAATCGCATTCCGTTTGGGCAAGCTCGGCAAGAGTGACTTTAACGGCGTGCCGGCCTTTATCTTT
This sequence comes from uncultured Clostridia bacterium, assembly GCA_964450265.1. Classification (GTDB taxonomy): domain Bacteria; phylum Bacillota; class UBA994; order UBA5500; family UBA5500; genus JAEZJZ01. The sequence continues at coordinate 1,787 of CAYVCY010000215.1, read as the reverse complement.
GCGCCCAGCGAGAAGCGTTTGAGCAACATGTGGATGTACATTGCCTTGGGCTCCTTACCTGTGTGCGGACTGGCTCTTGCTTTGTTTAACCTGCCGGCTGGAGTAGCGGTGCTGGTGGTGGCTTCGGTGACCAATATGTTGGTGTACTACCAGCACAAGATCTTGCTGGAGAAAGAGCTCAACTCAATCATGTATATAACCTCCATCGTCGCCTGCGCCGGCAAGCTGCGAAAAGTCCGACATCCCGCTTTTCGGGAATCTGCCGAACGCCTGATGGAACTTTACGCGCCGCTGAAAAAGGTGGTGGGGTTGGGCAGCTCCTTTCTCTCCAAGTCGGCTAGGGATGCGGATATTATCTCCGATTACCTCAAGATTCTCTTCATGTACGACTTCATCAACTATAACAGGATCATCAACACCCTCTGCAAGCACACTGATACGTTCCATTCTCTCTGGCAAGAAATAGGTCGCCTGGACGCGGCCATTGCCGTGGCCTCCTATCGTCGCCGCGTTCCGCATTACACGACGCCCGTGTTTATCGGCCAGAATGAATTGGAGGGGCGGGAAATCTACCATCCGTTGGTTGATAATCCGGTGAGCAACCCGCTCCACTTGGTGCGAAATACCATCATTACCGGGTCTAACGCCTCCGGCAAGTCAACCTACATCAAGGCTGTGGCCGTCAACTGTATTTTTGCGCAATCGATCCACACTTGCCTGGCAGCTGAATTTAAGTTGCGGCCCTCTCTAGTGCTGACCTCCATGGCCGTGCGGGACGATGTTGTCGCCGGCGACAGCTACTTCATTGCCGAGATTAAATCCCTGCGGCGCATTCTGAGAAGCCTTAGCCCGGAATTTTCCTGCCTCTGTTTTATCGATGAGATTTTGAAAGGGACAAACACCATCGAGCGCATCGCGGCTTCTTCCTCCTTCCTCGGTTGGCTGGAGGGGAAGAACTGCCTCTCTGTGGTGGCCTCACACGACATTGAGCTGACGGAAATCCTGAGCGGAAGCTATGACAATTTTCATTTCCGCGAACAGATCACCGACGAGGGCATCGTCTTCGACTACAAGCTCTACCCTGGGAAGGCGCGTACCAAGAACGCCATCAAGCTCCTGGACTTTATGGACTATCCCCGCGAGGTAATCGCCCGCGCGCAGCGTATGGCGGAGGACTTTGAAACCACGCGGAAGTGGGGGAAATACTGAGCACCGGAGCGGTATAGCCGCAAACTATGTCGACAGCGCCTTTGAACAGCAGGATTTTGGCAGGTAGTAGCAGAAAGAGAGAAGGGCGAAGATGTCCTTCTCTCTTCATTGTCCTGCCGGTGACGGCTGGAATCGTGACCAAGCTCCAATACGCAGGTGAAGTTTGGTCGGATTGCCGGGTTGTGCTAAGATGTTTTTTGAGAGTTGATCCATGATCGCTCGTTTTTCGGCTATAGTAGAAGTACAGAGGGGGCTGGTCCCGTGATTTTGAGCATGACAGGGTTTGGTCGGGGGGAAGCAAGCGGTGAGCACCTGACGATCACGGTAGAGACGAAATCGGTGAACCATCGCTACCTGGATTTTGCCATCCGCATGCCGCGCGAGCTGGGTTCGTTGGAGGAACAGGTGCGGGCGGCCTTTCGCAAGCAGGTCAGCCGTGGTCGGGTGGACGTGTTCATCAAGTTTGTGCAGAAGGAGTCTGCCGGGCAAACTGTAACCATCAACGAGGAACTGGCCACAGCCTATATCGAGCAATCCAAACGCCTTTCTGCGACCGCCGGCCTCAGCTGGGACTTAAC
>CAYVCY010000214.1:0-2543 GCA_964450265.1 uncultured Clostridia bacterium | reverse complement strand
ACTGCAGCACCTCGCGGGGCAGCATCTGCGCATAGGCCACCACCACAATCAGGTCCGGCTGCAGCTGCTGCAACTGTGCCAGAGCACCGGACCGGCCGAGCCGCCGAGGTTGACGCACCTCAAGCCCCAGCTGCTCGGCTGCCACCTTTACCGGTGGTGGGGCGGTCTTTTGCCCCCGCCCTTGCGGTCGATCCGGCTGTGTGTAGACGGCGACGACTTCAGTCAGTTCATGCAGCCGCTCTAGGCACGGCACTGCAAATTCGGGGGTTCCCATAAAGACGGTGCGCATATGACAATCTACCTCCTGCTCCGATCAGGCTTCAAAATCCAACACCACGCCGGTCTTTCTATTTTCCGCATAGTAGTCCTTCAGAACGGCCCCCAGTCCCTTGCGCAGCTGTACCCGGTGCCGGGAGCGCAAGATGATCTGCCAGCGGTGGGTGTCCTTGATGCGGCTGACGCCACAAGGGGTAGGCCCAATCAGCTCCACCGTCGGCGACAACTGCTCTGCCAAACGCACCTGCAAGGCGGCGGCATCAGCGATCAGCTGCTTCTCTGACTGGTTGGTCAGGAGCAAGGTGACCATATATCCGACTGGGGGGTAACCTGTCTGTTGCCTCAGCGCCAGTTCGTGTTCATAAAACTGCAGATAATCGTGGCTCTGGGCGTGACGCAACACATAGTGCTCCGGACGCCAGGTTTGGATCACCACTTCCCCGGGGTGGCTGGCCCGGCCGGCCCGGCCGGCCACCTGGGTTAATAGCTGAAAGGTTCTCTCGGCGGAACGGAATTCGGGCACGTACAGGCCGGCGTCGGCATTGACCACGCCGACCAGAGTCACCCGAGGAAAGTCTAGCCCTTTGGCGATCATCTGGGTGCCCACCAGCAGATCATACTCTCCTCTGGAAAATTTCTCTAACAGGCTGGCGTGAGCATCGCGTCTCCCGGTGGTATCCCGATCCATGCGACCAACGCTGGCCTGAGGAAAAAGCGTCTTTAGGATAGACTGCAGCTGCTCCGTACCCACACCCTGCGATTGCAGGCGACCCTGCTCGCACTCCGGGCAGCGAGCAGGAACAGCACTGGTATGTCCGCAATAGTGGCAGTGCAACCGTCGGTCACTCTGATGATAGGTCAACGAGATATCGCAGTGGGGACAGAAGGGCACATGGCCACAATCTGGACAGAGCAAAAAGTTGGAAAACCCGCGGCGGTTGAGCAAAATCAGCCCCTGCTCGCCCCGCTCCAGGCACTCCTCAACCGCCCGCTGCAGGCGGCGGCTGATCGGGCGGGTGTGCCCCGCCCGGTACTCGTCCCGCATATCCACCAGTCGCACCGGAGGCAAGCCTAAGTGGCTGATCCGTTGTGGCAGGTCTAGCCGCTGACAACGTCCCTGCTCGCTGGCAAAATATGTTTCCAAGGCTGGGGTGGCGCTGCCTAGTACCAATTGGCAGCCGGTCAATCTCTGCCGAAACTGGGCCACCACCCGGGCATGATAGCGGGGGTTCTCGTCCTGCCGATAGCTGCCCTCGTGCTCCTCATCCATCACAATCAGCCCCAAATTCTTAAAGGGCAAGAACACAGCCGACCGGGCGCCGATCACCACACCCGCGGCACCGCTCTTCACCCGATGCCACTCGTCATGGCGCTCTCCCCGGGACAATCCGCTGTGCCAGACGGCAATTCCATCCCCAAAACGGGCCGAGAATCGCTGCACCATCTGGGGCGTGAGGGCGATCTCGGGCACCAGCATCAACCCCTGCTGCCCGGACTGCATTACCTCTGCGATCAGGCGCATGTAGATCTCAGTCTTGCCGCTGCCGGTCACCCCGTGCAACAACCAGGCGCCGCCTGGGTCGCGTCTGCCAGCGATCAGCGCTTGCAGGACAGTCTGCTGTTGCTCGGTCAAATTGAGCGGAGCTTGCCCGGCACCTGCCTGGGCTACCTTCGGGGAGCGCAGCCGGGCCACCTGCTGGATGCGCACCAATCCCCGCTGTTCCAACTGTTTCGCCGCCGAACGACTGACCTCGGACAACGGCAACTGGCCTCGGACTAGCAGCTGCTGCATCAGTTCCCGCTGCTTAGTGGCCCGGACGGGCAGATCCTCCGGGAAACCGTCCACCTGCGGCACAACCACCGACACCAGCTTCGGCTTTGGCCACCTCTTAGGATCCAAGGAGAGTCGAAAAGGAAGTAACTGACGGAAGATCAGACTCACCGGACAGAGATAGTATTCGCTGAGCAGGTAGGCCAGCTGCACTTGCTCCTTGGTCAGCACCGGGTCACCGTTTTGCAGCACCCGCACAATCGGCTTTAACTCCACCTCCGGACACCGGTCGGTCAGGCCGACCACCAATCCGGGAACCTGCCGGGAACCGAAGGGCACCTGCACCGCCTGCCCCGGCACAACCTGAAGACCGTCCGGCACCAGATAACTGAATGGCCGATCGACTGATTGCACGGCCAGATCAACAAACACCTCAACTACACCCATGGAGCTTCCCCCAAATAAGGATTGTGGATCATCAGTGGTTATCGGAAAG
>CAYVCY010000213.1:0-2563 GCA_964450265.1 uncultured Clostridia bacterium | reverse complement strand
CGGCAGTCTGGCCGATGGAGTGTGGGGCAAAGGGGGTTTTTCAGTGGTTTCGGACCGGCCCTGCTGTTTCGGGGTTAGTCGCGTTGGGGGCGACGGAGCAAGCTGTGCGGTGCCAACGGAACTGGGCTGGGCAGCGCGATCAGCATCTGCGCGTGACGGGCTGCTTGCAGCGGCTGGCCAGCCTGATCGTGAAGTTCAGTCACCGCTAAGGGAATATTCTCCCCTTCTGGCTGTAGCACCTCCAGCTGCTCCCCGACGGAAAAGTTGTTCCGCTGCTCCACGGTAGCTATTTGGGTTGTTGCATCGTAATCCCGCACCACGCCCACAAAGTCGTAGGGTCGGTGATAGAGCTCCCCATGATAGACGTGCTCGTCGGCCCCGGGTTTGCCAAAATAGAATCCGGTGGTGAAGCTGCGGTTGCTGGCCTTCTGCAGTTCGGCCAGCCACTGGGGGCGGAACAGGAAACTTTCGGGGTGGGCGAAATAGGCATTCAAGGCCTGCCGATAGATCTTGGTCACCGTGGCCACATAGTGCACGCTCTTCATGCGCCCTTCGATCTTCAGACCTTCCAGGCCCAACTGCAGGAGATCAGGCAGATGCTCGATCATACACAGATCTTTAGAGTTCATAATGTAAGTGCCTCGCTCGTCTTCCTCGATGGGGAAGTATTGGCCAGGTCGCTTTTCTTCCATCAGCACGTAGCGATAGCGGCAAGCGTGAGCACACTGGCCCCGGTTGGCATCCCGTCCGGTGAGGTAATTGCTGAGCAGGCAGCGCCCGGAATAGGAGATGCACATCGCTCCGTGCACAAAAACCTCCAACTCAGCCTTAGTCTGCTGGCGGATGGTGGAGATCTCTGAGAGCGACAACTCTCGGGCCAGAATCAACCGCTCCACGCCTTGCTCGGCCCAGAACTGAGCAGCCCGGTAGTTGACCACGTTGGCCTGGGTGCTGAGATGAATCGGCACCCGGCTGGCGGACTGCTTGGCGGCGAGCATGATCGCCGGATCTGAGATGATCAGCGCATCCACTCCGATGTCAGCCAGATCCGCCAGATACTGATCCAAGCCCTCCAGGTCGTGATTATGGGGAATGATGTTTACGGTGACGTAGACCTTGGCTGCTCGCTGATGGGCAAATTGCACTCCCAGGGCGATCTCATCGAGGCTGAAGTTGCCGGCGTGGGCGCGCAGCCCCCAACCGGGACCGCCCAAATAGACGGCGTCGGCCCCGTAGGTGATAGCGAATTTTAGCTTCTCCAGATTGCCGGCCGGGGCCAACAGCTCTGGACGGATTGCAGGTAGCATCGTCTGTTCCTCCTGTGTGTGATCAGTCGCCATACTGGCGGATAGCTTGATTGTGTTCGGCGAAGGTGCGGCTGAAGGCGTGCTGGCCACCGCCGTTTGGAATGGCATAGAAGTAGAAGTAATTGGTATCGGCCGGATTGACTGCCGCTTGCAGCGAGCGCAGCCCGGGGGCGGCGATGGCACCCGGGGTGAGCCCGACACGGACATAGGTATTATACGGGGAATCGATCTTGGTGTCGGCGGTGGATAACACCGGCTTGTTCAACTCTAGGATGTATTGCACGGTGGCGCAGGATTGTAGCGCCTGATCGATCCGCAACCGATTATAAAAAACACCGGAAATTATCGGCCGCTCTTCATCCAGCAGCGCTTCCCTCTCCACGATGGAGGCCAGGGTGACCAGTTGAGCCAGGTTCATCGGCTGGGGCGTAGCTTCAGTCTTCCCGCCAGCCAGCGCTTCAGCCGGCACCAGGCTCTCTACCACCTGACGAAAGCGCCGGGTCATCACGCCCACCACCTGCTCCGGCGTGGAATCTTCCAGCAGATGATAGCTATCGGGGAAAAGAAAACCCTCGTAGCGCCTGGCAACCTCCACCCCCTTCAGCTGTTCATCCAGGAAATCGTAAGGCAACGGCGCGGTTTCCAGATAAGACAGGAAATCTGCCGCATCTACGATGCCCTTTGCCTCCAGGTGGTTGGCGATCTGCTTCACAGTATAGCCTTCGGGGATGGTGACGACGATGGAGAGATCTACGTCATCCCCTTGATGCAGGCGTTGCATAATCTGCCACGGCTTCTCTGCGGGTGAAATATCGTAGACGCCAGCCTGCATCTGCCCGCTGACGCCGGTCAGCCGGCCGATCAGGCGAAAAGCAGTGGCGCTGCGAATCAGCCCGGAATCTTCTAGGTGCTCGGCGATGGTGCGCGCAGTCGAACCAGGCGCGATGAACACCCGCTGCAGCTCTCCTTCGCCGGACCATTGCACTGGACTGAGCACGAAAGCGTAGCCGATGGCCGAGCCAACGGCGGCCAGCAGCACAAGAAAGAACAGTGCCTTCAGCGGCGTAATTGAAAACAGGAATTTCGCAATTCCCCTCACAGGTTTCAATTTGCCCATGGTGCCTCCCCCATTGCCATCTAACTTACTTCTGAATATCATCAACTAATTATAGCGATATAGGTGCCAAGTCTCAAACCTTAGTCGCAGAGTTTATTCATACCCGAAACCAGTTGGACTGAGACTTGGCACCGCACGA
>CAYVCY010000212.1:0-2582 GCA_964450265.1 uncultured Clostridia bacterium | reverse complement strand
CGCTCTGTAATGAAAAAGAATACACAAATTGAAGATATGGTTACAAGCATAGAAGTAAAAAATGTTTTGGATGAAATAGTTCGCGAGGGAGCGAAAAAACTGCTCCAGTTTGCCATTAACCAGGAAGTTGATGATTATATACAAACAAATATCAGGGAAACAGATCAGGGCGGGAATCGTATGGTAGTTCGTAACGGGTGGGCTAAAGAGCGAAATATTCTGACACCTGCCGGCTCATTGCCGATCAAAAAACCGAGAATAAACGACAAACGGGAAAGTGTGTCATTTAGTAGCCGTATATTACCGCCATATATGCGTAAAGCGCCGAGTATTGACGCGTTAATACCGGCGTTATATTTGAAAAGAAATCAACAAGAAAGCAAAAAAAGCATTGACGTTATGTTCTAAATCCGTGAAACTCAAGAAAACTATCTAATAACTTGTTATGCGTCACAACCCTATCAGCAAGGAGTAATAGCCTAATGGCAACAAAAACCAGAAGCGCATCACCGATATTTTTGGATGAAGAGATAGACGAAAAAAATTCCAACGTCGTTTACATCCGAAGCCGTCGCCGTCGCCGCATTGTATTTGGCTGGTATGGTGGCAAATTCTCGCATCTGGACTGGTTACTTCCATTGCTCCCGACGTGTCACCACTACTGCGAACCTTTTTCCGGTTCGGGTGCTGTATTACTCAATCGGGAGTCTTCTCCTGTAGAGACATACAATGACATTGACGGCGATGTTGTAACCTTCTTTCGCGTGTTACGCGACCGCCACGAAGAACTGATTAGAGCCATTGCCTTAACACCATTTTCCCGCGAGGAATATCACCAAGCAATTTATGGCTCTACAACCGGCATCAGCGATGTAGAACGCGCAAGGCGTTTTTATATCAAGGCCCGCCAGACCCGAACTGGACTCGCCCAAACCGCCTCGCTTGGTCGGTGGGCAAACTGCAAGGACACAAGCCGCGCCGGTATGTCTGGCGTGGTTTCCCGTTGGCTTGGTGGTGTAGATGCGCTCGATGAAATCGCACAGCGACTAATCCGGGTGCAGATTGAGAACCGGCCCGCTGTTGATGTAATTCGACTCTATGACAGTGCCCAAACCTTATTCTATTGCGACCCACCGTATTTGCACGCCACACGCGGCGATGCAAAGGCTTACGGGTTCGAAATGGACGAAAGCCAGCACCGGGATTTTGCGGAGGCAGTCAATGAATGTAAGGGCATGGTGGCCGTGTCTGGCTACGATCATCCGTTGATGGATAAGCTCTTCCCGGCTGGGCGATGGTTCAAAACGCTGGGATTAGACAAAACCATTCATTCAACCAAGGGCACCCGGCAGGAGGTGTTATGGACGAACTATGACCCACAAAAACAAAAAGGACTCTTTGAATGACACCAGACGAAATTCTGCATGGCATCTATGAACGTGCGGTAGCGACCTTAAACACTACCGTCATCAGCAACCAAACCATCAGGGAGCGAGTTGATTATATTTGCCGCTGTACGAGCAACCGCGCCGGAGTGCGTCTGCTCATGTCCTGCCTATTGGGAAAGCTGGACAAGCCGAACGTAGACCCGCGCAAGCCATATACTGAAATCGGCGGCGCTGATAGCTTTTCTGGTCGCACCTATGATGAGCGCTACCTCACCAAGTTCATCAATGAGCATCGCTTACCCGTCAATCCGACAACGGCGTTTCTCACGCCAACACTTCGAAATATTGACCACCCGCTGACTACCGACCGTGAGCTTGTCGGTAGGCCGCGTGACCTCTACAGAAAGACGCTTGAACTGCTGGAAGATGTGGCCGAACAACGGATAGCCGCTGATGTGATGTTTGTTGAAACCGTGCGCGTCTTGTTGCTGTTGCGCGATGAAAAGCTCGCCCGCATGACTTCATTGCTCGGCGCTCTGGAACGCACCGAGGGCGCTTTGCCGTTGTCGTCCGAGGCTATCGTCACGCTGATAAACCAGCACCTTGCTTGTAAGAACGCAAGCCGCTTGCCCGTGTTGGTTGTCGCTGCCGCCTACGAGGCAGCCGGGACACGGCTTGCTGAAAGCATGTTGCCGTTGAACTCGCACAATGCGGCTGACCTGCAAACTGGCTCATTGGGTGATGTGGAAATCTGTCTTGTCGGCGATGACTCAATCGTTACAGCCTATGAAATGAAGATGAAGCGTGTCACGCAAGATGACATTGATGCCGCAGTTACCAAGATCGCCAGAGCGTCGAAGCGGATTCACAATTACCTGTTTGTCACTACAGACGCTATCGACCCCATCGTGACCGAGTACGCGGCTACGTTCTACGAAAAAACAGACGGCACCGAGATTGCCATTCTGGATTGTGTCGGTTTCCTTCGGCACTTCCTGCATTTGTTCCACCGCATCCGCTCTGATTACCTGAATGCTTATCAGGCACTGGTGCTGAATGAGCCGGATTCTGCGGTAAGTCAGACACGCAAAGAAGCATTCTTGGCTTTACGTCAAGCTGCTGAAAGTGGCGAATAAAACGCATAACAAGGCGCTGCACCGGACGGCAATTCCGCTGCGCTCCATTGCCGCCGGT
>CAYVCY010000211.1:0-2642 GCA_964450265.1 uncultured Clostridia bacterium | reverse complement strand
GCGGTGGGGATCATGGCTACCGACGGCACTCTGAAAAACCGATTATATCATCAAGCCTTGGAAAAAGTAGGACTTCAGCTCATGGTTCCGGATCAGGCAGGACAGGCCCAGGTGATGGAGATCATCTATGGGCCCGAGGGCGTGAAAGCCGGCGTGTTGGATCAGAAGCTGCGCACGAGTGCACAGGAGGTTGCTGACGGTTTGATCGCCCGTGGTGCCGCCGCCATCATTGCCGGTTGCACGGAGATACCGTTGGTGCTCGCAAACGGAGACGTCAGCGTGCCGGTGCTCGACTCTACCGGGCTTTTGGCCAAGGCAGCCGTCGAACGGGCTCTGGAATCAGTGACCTCATAGACTTCGCTCATATGTGACGCAGGGACGGATCTTTTGTCACACCCGTGTGACAAAAGATCCGTCCCTGCGTCACATTAGGTAGCTACTTAGCCTATCTTGCAGCCTCTGCCTCAGCTATCCCTTGGCGCAGCCGATAGTCAGCCACGGCGGACTGCAGCGCATCAGCAGCCAGGTTGGAACAGTGCATTTTGATCGGCGGCAGACCGCCCAGTTCACCAGCTACATCCTTATTGGTGATGTGCAGTGCCTCTTCGATGGTCTTGCCTTTGACCAGCTCGGTGACCATGCTGCTGGTGGCCAGGGCTGCGCCGCAGCCAAAGGTTTGGAACTTGATGTCGGTGATCCGCTCATGATCATCCACCTTGATGTAGATGCGCATGATGTCCCCGCAAGTCACGTTGCCGACTTCGCCCACGCCATCGGCATCATCCATGGTCCCTACGTTGCGCGGGTTGGTGAAGTGATCCATCACTTTTTCGTTGTACATAGTGTTCCGCATTATTTGTTCCTCCCCCCATTGTAAAGCGGTGATATCGACCGCAGCCTCTCTACTATCTCGGGAAACACGCTGAGCAGATAATCGATGTCCTCTTCGGTGTTGTCTCTCCCTAAGGTCAAGCGCAGACTGCCGTGGGCCTGCAGATGATCCAGCCCCATGCAGAGCAACACGTGGGACGGCTCTAGAGAACCGGAGGTGCAAGCCGATCCGGAAGAAACGGCAATACCCTTCATGTCCAGGCTAAGGATCAGCGATTCTCCCTCTACATATTTGACGCTGATGTTCACGTTTCCAGGCAAGCGCTGCTCGGGGTGTCCATTCAGAGTAATATCCGGCAGGCTGGTCAAGCCGGCAATCAGTTTGCTCTGCAGCTTCTTCAGATGTGCGTTGCGCGCATCCCGCTCCTGCACCGCCAGCTCTACCGCTTTGGCTAAGCCGATGATCCCAGGCACGTTTTCGGTGCCGGTGCGCAACTTGCGTTCCTGGCCCCCGCCATACCAAATCGGCTTCAGGCGAGTGCCCCGGCGCACATAAAGGGCACCAATCCCCTTCGGCCCATAGATCTTATGGGCGGAGAAGGATAGCAGATCCACCTGCAAGTCATCGACGTTGACCGGCAGGCTCCCTAACGATTGGACAGCATCTGTGTGCATCACAATGCCGTTGGCTTTGGCCAGGGCACCGATTTCGGCGATCGGCTGAATGGTACCGATCTCGTTATTGGCATGCATGATGGTGATCAGAATGGTGTCTGGACGAATAGCCGCTTCCACATCCTGCACCCGCACCACCCCGCTGGCATCCACCGGCAGGTAGGTGACATCGTAGCCTTGCTTCTCGAGCGCCTGGCAAGTCTCCAAAACAGCGTGGTGCTCGATGCCGCTGGTGATGATGTGCTTGCCCTTATCGGCTAACTGGCGGACTGTGCCCAAAATGGCGATATTATCTGCTTCCGTACCCCCGCTGGTAAAGTAGATCTCCTGTGGTTTGGCGCCGATGGCCTCGGCCACGGTGGCACGGGCCTGGTCTACGGCTATGCGCACCTTGCGCCCAAAGTGGTGGACGCTAGAGGCGTTGCCAAAGTCCCCGCTGAAGTAGGGAAGCATCGCCCCGAGAACTTCGGGGTGAACCGGCGTAGTGGCGGCGTGATCCAAGTAAACAGAGCGCATCAGCTGTTTGCCTCCTTGTCCTCCGGCTGCACTGCCGTCTTGGCCAGATCAGCCAGAGTGGTATAATCCAACACTGCGGACATGCTGTCCCGCAGCCTCATCCATAGATCTCGGGTTACGCATACATTAGCCCGATCGCAGGCTTCCGGTTGGTTGTGACGCACGCATTCCACCGGCGCGATCGGCCCTTCTACCGCCCTCAGGATATCGCCAGCGGTGATGTCCGCCGGCGGGCGTCCCAAACGATAACCGCCTGCCGCGCCTCTCACACCGATCACCAGCTTATGCTTGCGCAAATTCACAAAGATCTGCTCCAAGTACTGCTCCGAAATATCTTCCAACTGCGCCACCCGCCGCAGCGGAATGGGCGTCTCCGCCTGGTGCACCGCCAGCACCAACATCGCTCGCACCGCGTATTGACCCCTAGTGGATAGACGCATCTATTCGCCCCCTTGTGCCTCATATCTATCCTGAGTGATTCACTCAGGAATATGCGAAAAAATAAATCCGAGTGTTTTGCTCAGGTTTATTCTATAGCAAGCCTAACCATCCTGTCAATAGCGAATGAGTATCCTCTCGGAGTTTCAAAGCAATAATTTCCATGCATGTAGTAAAACAAC
>CAYVCY010000210.1:0-2667 GCA_964450265.1 uncultured Clostridia bacterium | reverse complement strand
CGCCCGAGCCCGGCGGCGTCAGCAGCTCCGACATCCTGCGCGCCATCCATCTCTTAGGCCAGTGCAATGTGGTGGCCTTCGACCTGGTAGAGGTGGCCCCGAGTCTGGACAGCTCCGAGATCACCCAACTCCTGGCCGCCAAGCTGGTGCGCGAAGCGCTGCTGTCCTTCCTAAAACAGGAAAATTGACACGTGGGGCAGTCCCCGCGTGTCAATTTTCCGAGAGAAAGAGCTAGGCAATCGGGAGCCCGGTCACTATAATTAAATTGGCCGTAGTTTCCTAAACATAAAGGAGGAACGAGCAATGGAGCGCAACAAACGGGCGGCGCAGAGCGAGACAGACGTGGCCCTTCGCTTGCTGAAGGAACGGCGTGTCCCGGTGCACTACCGGGAGCTGATTTCCGACGTATTGCAGCAGTTAGGCGAAACCCCGGCTAATCCGGGGCAGCGGTTAGCGCAAATTCACACCGAGATCAACCTGGATAGCCGCTTCGTGTTTGTCGGCAAGGGAATGTGGGGGCTGGCTGCCTGGGCACCGAAGACCAATCGTTTGGCGGCCCCAGTGCCTGACGAGCGTAACTATCAGCCGAAACACTCCGATTACGTCTGGGAAGACATCGACGAGGATCCGGACGAGGACGAAGAGAGCGAATGCCTGATCCCGGTCGACGAAGATGTCGACGAGGATGTCGAGGACGAAGGCGAGGAGTTGGATGAGAGTTTTCCCTTGGTTGACGAGGATGACGAGATAGAGCCGGAAGATGAGGACGAAGATCCCGAGCAGAGCTAATCGCTAGCTCGATCAGCAGCACACAGAATTAGTACAGCCGGCCAGATCAGTCTCGCCGGCTTTTGCAGATATCTTGACAAGCCCAATCCTTAAAGCTAGAATGGGAACGTTGTTTTAGCATCGGAACGGACAAGCCAATGGTTGCTTCCTATTATATCCCTCGCATTAATAATTACCTGCTGAAGCAGCCGGCTTAAATGGAGTATCTTAGTCACAGCAGTCGTTTCATCCGGGCAAGAATACTCAGGAGGATTGGCTATGGCGAAGTTCATTTTTGTCACTGGCGGTGTAGTTTCCGGTCTGGGCAAGGGCATCACAGCTGCTTCCCTAGGCCGTTTACTGAAAGGACGCGGCGTTAAGGTTACGGCGTTGAAGTTCGATCCATACATCAACGTCGATCCCGGCACCATGAGCCCCTATCAGCATGGCGAAGTATATGTGACCGAAGATGGTGCTGAGACTGACCTCGATCTCGGGCACTATGAGCGGTTTATTGACATCCGCTTAGAGAAACTAAACAATGTTACTACCGGAAAAATCTACAAAGCAGTGATCGACCGCGAACGTCGCGGCGATTTCCTCGGCGGCACGGTGCAGGTGATCCCCCACATCACCAACGAAATTAAAGACCGCATGCACCGCGTGGCCAAGGAACAGGCAGCAGAAGTAGTAATTGTGGAAATCGGCGGCACTGTCGGCGATATCGAAAGTCTCCCCTTCTTGGAAGCCATTCGGCAAATGCGCAGCGATGTGGGACGGGAAAACGTGATGTATCTGCACGTCACCTTAGTGCCCTACTTAGGCAAAGCCGGCGAGCTGAAAACTAAACCCACTCAACACAGCGTAAAAGAGCTGCGCGGCATCGGCATTCAGCCCGATGTAATCATCTGTCGCAGCGAGCGCCCCCTATCTGAAGACATAAAAGCTAAACTGGCCCTCTTCTGTGACATTCAAGCCTCCCACGTGATTGAAAACCTCGATCTGCAAAGCATATACGAAGTTCCTTTAGTGCTGGAGCAGCAGCATCTGGATGATATCGTCATCCAGCGCCTCGATTTGCCCTGTGGCCCTCCCGATCTGAAGGAGTGGCGGGCCATGGTGGCTCAAATTAAAGCGCTGCAAAACGAGGTGAATATCGCGCTGGTGGGCAAATATGTCTCCCTGCACGATGCCTATCTGTCAGTGGCCGAAGCGCTGACCCACGCCGGCTTCGCCAACGATGTGAAGGTGAACATTTCATGGGTGGATTCGGAGCAGTTGATGCAGGATGAGCTCCCCAGCAGCGTGCTGGAGGCTGACGGGATCATCATTCCTGGCGGTTTTGGCTATCGCGGCATCCCCGGCAAGATCTCTAGCATTCATCACGCCTTCGCCGCCAAGAAACCGCTGTTCGGCATCTGTCTAGGGATGCAATGCGCCGTGATCGCCTTCTCCCAGGATCGCCTGGGCTGGGAGGACGCCAACAGCTCCGAGTTTGACGCAGATACCGAGCACCCGGTGATCGACCTGATGCCCGAACAGAAGGATGTTTCCAAGATGGGTGGCACCATGCGCCTGGGCACTTACCCCTGCAAAGTAGTCGAAGGCACCAAAGCGCACGCTGCTTATCAGGATGAAGTGATTTACGAGCGCCATCGCCATCGTTACGAGTTCAGCAACCAGTTCCGCGAGCAGTTGGCCGCGGCAGGACTGGTGATCAGCGGCACGTCCCCGGATGGCCGTCTAGTGGAGATGGTGGAGGTGGCCGACCATCCCTGGATGGTTGGGGTGCAGTTTCATCCAGAGTTCAAGTCCCGGCCCGACCGCGCCCATCCGTTGTTTAGGGAGTTCATCAAGGCCGCGGTGGAGTATCGGCAAGCACAAAGCTAAGCTAGAAGC
>CAYVCY010000209.1:0-2682 GCA_964450265.1 uncultured Clostridia bacterium | reverse complement strand
GTGGGACTGGGGGACAGGTGCTCTGCACCGTTCCGAAGAGCGGTACAGGAGCACCCGTCCCCCAGTCCCGTCCCCCAGTCCCATCTCCAGTCCCATCTCCAGTCCCACCCCCGGACAGTCGTTCCGACCTCTGGCCCCTGGCCTCCAGTTCCCGCCCTCTAAATCAAGAACAGCTTTGTCTGCCTACCCCCTAAGAAGTACACGCCCTCCGCGGTGAAGACGATATCCTGTTCCAGCGCCATGGTCACTTCCTGACCGTCCCATTCGGGCACCGCTTGCCGGATATTCAACTCCATCGCGTGGCAGGTGTTCTCGTACAGGGGATAATCGCCTCGACCGGGCACCCCCTGCTGCGCATCCCATAGGCCGATGGTCGGCCCGGCCCCGTGCCCGTGATAACCCAACGGGTGGGTGTAGATGCTGGGCTTAATTCCCTCTGCCTTTGCTTGCTCCAATGTGGCCAGCAAGATTTCGTTGCCGCTCTGCCCAGCAACCATCTGCTTTGCTAAAATGTCCTGCAGCCGATTGCCGCTCTGGAGTGCAGCCTGCAGTCCAGCCGGTGCATCCACCTCGCCGCGCCTGAGCACGTAGGCGTTCTGTTGCGTATCGGTCGCTAGTTTCAAGTAATGCAAGCCAAAGTCGCAGTGTAGCAGATCTCCCGGTTCAATTACCGTGTCTGGCCCTAGCTTGGCCGCACCCCGCCGCTGAATGGTCAGGCTGGGGTGGAACCAGCAGGAGAGCCCCAGCCGGTTGGTCTGCTGCCGCCACCACCAGACCACGTCGGCGGCGGTGGTCACTCCCGGGTGGATCAGGCGGCGGGAGAAGGCTTCTGCGATCAGGCCATGGGCGATAGCCACGATGCCCTCGTAGGCGGCAATCTCCACTTCGGTGCGTCGTTCCAGCCAGCCTACCGCCAGATTCTCCGCCCCTGTCAGGCGGGTGCACATTTCCTCGCCCAGCGCTGTTGTCAATTTCACGTAATGGGTGTGCGTCAGCCCGTCGCCAAAGGCGAAGGTGTCCGAACAGTTGATCCCGAGCCGCCTTGGGCTGCGCTCCCTCACGATTCTGGCCAAACAAGCCCATTGA
Source organism: uncultured Clostridia bacterium (assembly GCA_964450265.1). Classification (GTDB taxonomy): domain Bacteria; phylum Bacillota; class UBA994; order UBA5500; family UBA5500; genus JAEZJZ01. The sequence continues at coordinate 1,596 of CAYVCY010000209.1, read as the reverse complement.
TCCTCTTGATCCGGATTCCACACCGCCTCATAAAACGGTGCCATCCCATAGCGGGACACGGTCAAGCGCTCCACTTGGCCGTCCGCCTGTAGAGTGAATACCAGCATAGTCAGCCGCCGGGCAGATAGCATTGTCGCCGGCAGCAAGCTGCCCATCACCGGATCCTCGTTATACTCCCGCCCGATCACCAGCCACATATCCAGCTTCTCCCGCGCCATGATCTCGGGCAGTACCGTCTGTAACCGCTGCAACAGCCAACGATCGGTCAGCTCGGCCTGCTCCCGCAAGGGTAGAATCTTCTTGCTCCAATCAGCCACCACAGTCAATCCTTCGCCTGCCTGCATCATGCCCTTCCCCCTCGTCTGCAGCACCCTTTAGGCGCTGCCGGTGATGGCCATTCTTTCTAACGAAAGATTCGCCTATATGGCCATTCTTTCTGACGAAAGATTCGCCTATATGGCCATTCTTTCTGACGAAAGATTCGCCTATATGATCACCTGATTTCGCCACCGGCGGATGCTTCACCTGCAGGAAATTTCGCTTTCGCAGTCACCCTTTGCCTGCCGCCGGCATAGACTGCTAAAGGGTCTCTGATCGCCAATATACCGGTAGTGGCTGTATATGGAGCAAACCGATAGTCGCTAGGAGGTGACTGCATAGTGATCGGATTGTTGGCGCAGCTGTTCTTAGCGCTGCGCGAAGTGCATCTGCTGGTCTCCTACGTAAATAACAACTCTTTCCCACAGCCTTTAGGCGAGGAAGAGGAGGCGCACTATCTGAGACTGTGGGAGCAAGACGGTGACAACACCGCCCGCCAGAAGCTGATCGAACATAACCTGCGCTTGGTCGCCCATATCGCCAAGAAGTATGACAACACCAACGAGGATCAGGATGATCTGATCAGCATCGGCAGCATCGGCCTGATGAAGGCGGTGCGCACCTTCCGCACTGACAAAGGAACCAAATTGGCCACCTACGCTGCCCGTTGCATCGAAAACGAGATTCTGATGCACCTACGCTCCACCAAACGGCTGCGTCAGGAGTACTATCTGCTGGAACCGATCGGCACCGACCGAGAGGGCAACGAGATCACCCTGATGGACACCCTGCCCACCGATGATGACAGCATCATGCAACAGGTGGAGAAGGCCATGGAGCAGCACAAGCTGGCCGAGCTGCTGCAGGTGTTGACCCGCAGGGAGCGTTTGGTGCTGGAGTTGCGCTATGGGTTGATCGATGGCGTCCGCTCCACCCAACGGGAGATCGCCCGCGAGCTGCGCATATCCCGCTCTTACGTCTCTCGTATCGAAAAGCGGGCCATCCAGAGGTTGATCAGGGCGCTGGAGGAGGAGAAGCAGGCCTGGCTGCAGGAGCGACAGGGAGGATAGATATTCAGTCTGTCATTCCGAGCCCTTTCCCTATCATTCCGCGTGCAGCGAGGAATCTAAGACCCTTCGTTGCCTCAGGGTGACAAAGAAGAGGGTAAAGCGGGATCCCTGCTCAGGCCCTTTCCACAGTGCGCAGCCAGCGTGCCGAGTTGTTCCTGCCCTAATGCGCGTGCTATAATGGCGCGAGAGGTGAGGGTATGCTGGAACT
>CAYVCY010000208.1:0-2697 GCA_964450265.1 uncultured Clostridia bacterium | reverse complement strand
GGTGTCTTGGCTGTGGAGTTTGTCGAGCCCATTCGGGAGATAGAGTCCATCAATCAGATAAGAAGCCTGCTGAAGCAGAAATCCCAACGGGATTATGTGCTGTTTGTCTTAGGAATAAATACCGGGCTGAGGATCTCCGATTTGCTCAACCTGACAGTTGACGATGTTTGGGACGGCAAGAGGGTTCGGGAGTTTCTGACCCTTTCCAACAACCCTGAAGGTAAAGCGATATTTCTTAACAATAATGTCAGGCATGCATTATGTGCTTATGTGGGGGATTCAGATTTAGGCAGTGACAGTTTTCTCTTCAGAACCAAGAAGCACAATAAGCCGATTACCAGGCAACAAGCCTATCGCATCATTAATCAGGCCGCAAGGAGCGTAGGCATTCAGGGTAAGGTGGGAACACATACCATCAGGAAGACATTTGGATATCACGCTTACAGCAAAGGGATAGCAATCTCCATCATCCAAGGGATTTTTGGTCACGCTTCTCCATCGGAGACATTGAGGTACTTAGGTATCGACAAAGAGGCCAGTAAAGGGCTGATTAGGGTGGATGTGAACTTGTAGATAATAATTCAGGGGGTGCTAAAGCATGGGTATTGCGGGCGGTTCCCAGCTGATCGTCACGGTCGTGACCAAAGAAAGAACAGAAGAGGTGCTAAATGCGATTGAGAGGGAGGGAGTAGCCAAGAGCACGGTCTTGTTGGGGAGAAGGATCGGCGATGATAACCTAACATTTCTTGAACTGAAGATCGAGCTCAGCGGGAGATCATCTATACCCTGGCACCTGATCAGAAAGTGGATCGGATCTATCAGGCCATTATGGAAGCCGGGGAGCTAGCTAAGCCGTCTCATGGTTTCGTCTTTGTCTTGGATGTTGCGAAAGCGGGAGGAGCCGACAAATACTAGGGCGACGGTTCTTCGCTCCTAGCTCGTGCTTAAGAAATCTGAAAAGGAAGTGGCGCAATGAAACCAATGGATATTCTGGGTCCGTTATGGGATTCAGCCAAGGGAATCCTGCCGATAACAGTGATCATGATTCTTATCCAGACGGTGATCTTAAAGAAGCCGATCGAGAACGTCAAGAATTTTACAATTGGCATCGCGGTTGCTACAATAGGGTTGCATCTATTTCTTTATGGAACCAGTGTCAGTTTGGTGCCTCTCGGCGATGGGGTCGGTAGGAACCTCGATGTTGTGAACAATATATGGATAATTCTCTTGATCGGATTTGTGATCGGCTATGCAGGAACCTTGGTAGAGCCAGCCCTACGGACATTGGCGTTACAGGTGGAAGAATTGTCCCAGGGAGCCATTCCGCAAAAGATAATTATACACGGAGTTGCATTAGGTTTTGGGTCCGGCATGGCGTTAGCCTTATATAAGATTATGACGAACGCATCATTTATCAAGCTGGCTGCTCCATTGCTGCTAGTAGTAGTAATTCTAGCTATTATCACACCGCAACCATATACGGCTATTGCTATGGATTCAGCCAGTGCGGTAACGGGCCCAGTAAACATCCCAATTAATATGGCGGTAGCGATCGGTCTGGCCAGCATAATCGAGGGCGTCGACCCATTGCTCTCGGGATTTGGGATCATAGGACTTACATCCATCGGCTCGATGATTTCGGTGATGGTGCTAGGTATCATGACGAAGTTCTAGCAGGGGGGTATTCAATTGGTCGATAGTAGTTTGGATATCAGAGCGATAGTGGCTGTTGTAGAGAGAGGCAAGGCGGAGAGAATCGTGGATGCCGCCAAGAGCGTCGGCGCTACCGGTGCCACCATATTCTACGCACGGGGCACAGGGGCGAGCGAGGCGCGAAAGTTCTTGAATATGCATATCGAGTCCTCTAAAGAAGTGATCCTTGTACTGAGTGAAGCGGCCAAGAAGGACAAGATCATGAAAGCGATGATCGACGCCGGCAAGTTGAGGGACCCAGGTACCGGCATCATCTTTTCCACCCAAATAGCTGACCTGGTAGGGCTTCACCATAGAAGGGAATTTTAGCAGGCCGAAAAACCACCTCCAGAGGTGGTTTTTTGTGTCCTTCGTGCTGGTGCTGGCCTAGAAATGATGTCTTCGGCCTTTTCTCAGTAGAAGGGCACCATGATATAACTCAGCCAGACGATCCGTGATATGAGTTATAATACTGATACAATGCGATTGAGAGAGGGTGATCGTATCTATGTTCATCAACTATGCCCATCGCGGTGCCAGTGCCTATGCTCCTGAGAATACTCTTTATTCGTTCTACTTGGCATTATGGCAGGGCGCAAATGGGATTGAAACTGACGTCCGTAAGACCAAAGATGGCACCTTGGTCCTGTTTCATGACGCTGCGTTGGATGGGGCGAGCACCGGTAGTGGAAATATCTCGGACCACACATATGCTGAGCTACTAGACATCCAAGTCGTTGCTGCTGGGGACAATTCTATCTGCGATAGAATGGTGCGCTTGGAAGATTTCTTGCATCACTTTATGTTTCGAGATCTGGCCTTTGCAATAGAGCTAAAACAGTCTAACATTGAAAAAGAGACTATAGATATGCTGGAGAGGTTCCATGCCTATGAAAAGGTCACCTTGACCTCCTTTGATTTCCAAAACCTTACGAATGCAAAGGCCTATTGCCCGAAATACCGGGTCGGCTATCTGACTTCAGTGGTCGACGATCATGTCTTCGC
>CAYVCY010000207.1:0-2753 GCA_964450265.1 uncultured Clostridia bacterium | reverse complement strand
GGAAAGCATCTCCCCACCCATGCAACTGCAATCTGATCTCGGCGCGGGAAACCTGCCCTCGCCAACAACAACGCTAAACCCTATCCAGGTATTCGCGGGTGCGGGTATCGATGCGGATCTTGTCCCCCACATTGATGAAGAAGGGCACGTTGACCACCAATCCAGTTTCCATCGTGGCTGGCTTGCTGCCGCCGGCCGCCGTATCGCCCTTCACGCCCGGCGCAGTATCGGCTATCACCAGCTCCACATAATAGGGCAGGTCGATGCCGATGATCCGGCCTTGATACATCACCACGGTGATATTCTCGTTTTCCTTGAGAAACTTAATGTCGTCCCCGATGGTGTCGTGGGCAATGTTGATCTGCTCGTATGTTTCGGTGTCCATGAAAGAGTAGAAATCGCCGGCATCGTAGAGATACTGCATCTCTTTGCGCTCCACGTGGGCGCGATTCATCTTCTCGCCAGCCCGGAAGGTGCGCTCCTGCACCGCGCCCGTCTCCACGTTTTTCATCTTCACCCGCACAAAAGCGGCACCTTTGCCCGGCTTCACATGCTGAAAGTCCACAATAGCGAAGACAGCGCCGTCCAATTCAACGGTCAACCCAGTTCGAAAATCACTGGTCGAAATCAAACCAAATACCTCCTCGTCACTTGCGAAAGCTGGATGCGGATGCCTATTCTTAGTCTGTGCAATCGCATCCTCGTAGATTAACAGTTAGCACAAAACGGTGAAATATGCAAACCCGTGTGATCAGCGACCGCCTAAATAACGATCAATTCCTTGCTGCTTTGGTTGAAGTTGCGATAGCCACCTTCGGTAACCACCAGCATATCCTCGATGCGCACGCCTCCAAATTCAGGGACATAGATGCCTGGCTCGATGGTCACCACCATTCCTGGCTGCAGCACCGTTTCTCCCCTGGTACCGACCGACGGCCCCTCGTGAATCTCCAAGCCCACGCCATGGCCCAGTCCATGACCGAAATACTGGCCATATCCGGCGGCGCTGATCAGATCTCTAGCGATCTGGTCAACCTCCTTGCCCACCAGACCTGGGCGGACCGCCTGTTGTGCCGTCAATTGCGCGGACTGCACGAGGTGATAGATCTCTAACTGTCGCTGACTGGGTTCACCGATAACCACTGTTCTGGTCATATCCGAGCGATAGCCGCCCACCACTGCGCCGAAATCCAAGGTGAGGAAATCGCCCTGTTGCAGCAAGCGCTCTGTCGGCGCCCCGTGAGGAAGGGCAGATCTAGGTCCAGAGGCAGCGATGATCGGAAAGGCCACTCCTTCTGCACCGCGGCGGCGCATCGCTATCTCCAGATCGAAGGCGATGGCGGCTTCACTGCGGCCGACCTCGATACTGGCCAAAATATCGGCGAAAGCTGCTTCCGCGATCACCGTCGCCTGTTGCATCAGAGCCAGCTCGTGTTCATCCTTCACTTGGCGCAATCTCCCGGCCAAGCCGTCGGTGGGAAATAGCTCCGCATCAATCCGCTCCTGCAAGCCCTGGTATTGGGAATAGGTGAGGATGTCCTGCTCGAACCCCAGGCGAGAGATGCCCGCCTCAGCCAACACCTGAGGCAGACTATCCATCCAAATCGGCTCATGCTTCACGATCGTGCAATGGGGAGCTTGCTGCTCGGCCTGTTGCACGTAGCGAAAATCGGTCAACAGCATGGCAGACTGCATTCCCACAACCAGGTAGGCCGAAGACCCTAGAAATCCGCTCAGGTACACCCTATTTTCCCGCTTGGTAATCAACATCCCGTCCACGCCCGCTTCAACCATCAGCTGACGCAAGGCAACGATTCGCTTGGACAAATGAACCCCTCCTCCAAACCTTTATATCCTTCGTGTGGGACTGGGGGACGGGTTCTCCGTGGGACAGTGGGACGGGTACTCTGTACCGCTCTTCGGAACGGGACAGAGTACCTGTCCCACTGTCCCACGCCTGTCCGACTGTCCCACGCCTGTCCGACTGTCCCACGCCTATCCCATTGTCCTCCTGTCCCCCAGTCAGCCCCATCGTCCCGCCACCCTGCCAATGTCGTTCCGAGCGCCCCCCTGCCTCCGACACTCAAGAAGGCGGATTCCCATGCGGGCTAGCCAACGCCTGACTGCCGGTCAGATACTTCGCCTCCGCCAGCGCCAGCAGATACCCGTGATAACCAAAACCGACGATCTGCCCCACCGTCACTGGTGAAATCACCGAATGGTGACGCCACTCTTCCCGGGCATGGACGTTGGTGAGGTGCACTTCGATGGTGGGCAGTCCGGCGGCTGCGATGGCGTCCCGGATGGCGTAGCTGTAGTGGGTGTAGGCCCCTGGATTGATGATCAGGCAATCGATATCAACAGCGGCCTGGTGGATCAGATCGATGATCTCTCCTTCGCTGTTGGACTGGTTGATGCACACCTCCAGCCCTAGGCGCTCAGCTTCGCAATGGATCAGATGGTCGATCTCGAGTAGTGACGTGCTACCATACACGCCACGCTCCCGCCTTCCTAACATATTCAAGTTGGGGCCGTGGATAATCTGTACACGCGTCACTGCCGTCACCCCCGGAGCATAGTCAAAATATGTAGATTCCCTGATCGTGTTATCTATATCTTAACAAATATCACTATGTATCGATAGATGGAATATGGCCGCTCCGTCTCTATTCGTCAGCAGCCAGCCATTTCCTGCATAAATGCCCCCTACTTTGATTCTAGATTAACAAAGTCTATTCCTGCAATGGGCAAAG
>CAYVCY010000206.1:0-2755 GCA_964450265.1 uncultured Clostridia bacterium | reverse complement strand
GGTGCTCCTGTACCGCTCTTCGGAACGGTGCAGAGCACCTGTCCCCCAGTCCCACTATCCCGCTCTCTCCCACTGTCCCACTATCCCACGGCTGTAACCGGCGAATGTAAGTAAGCCCGGAGACGGCGGTGGTGTCGCTACGCGCAAGCGGACAACGGTGCAAAATTGGCAGAAAATTTCTCTTGACAACCTCATTTCATCGGTGCTAACATAAGCTCTAATTAAACAAAGACTCCGTCGATGATTGGGACGAGTAAGCGATCGGTGGCTGCTCAGCGAGCCGGGCTTTGGTGTGATGCCGGTGCAGCAGGAAATCGGATGAATGGCCCCAGGAGACATGGCCCGAAGGCGCTTTGACGCTGGTAGGCACCATCGGCAGGCCGCCGTTATCGGCACAGGACATACGCAGACGTGCGGAGCGCATTGTCAGCCGTGTCCATAAAGAGATGGCTCGCGCATTTTGCGGGTCAATAAGGGTGGTACCGCGAAACAAGGCCTTTCGCCCCTTACCGGGGGTGAATGGCCTTTTTGTTTACCTCCAAACGGAAATTTAAGGGGGAATCGCAATGTACCAACCAACGAGTGATGGCTTTTTTGGTGAATTTGGCGGACGCTTTGTGCCGCCAGAGTTGGAGCAACCGCTGCAGGCGGTTGCCGACGCGTTTATGCACTATCGACACGACCCGGACTTCCAGAGGGAGTTCCAACATTACCTGCAGGAGTATGTAGGCCGTCCTAATCAGTTGACCTATGCAGCTCGCCTTTCTGAAGGCTTGGGCGGCGCACGCATCTATCTGAAACGCGAGGACCTAAACCACACCGGTGCTCATAAGATCAACAACGCTATCGGCCAGGCGCTGCTGGCCAAGCGCATGGGCAAGCAGCGGATCATCGCCGAAACCGGCGCCGGTCAACACGGAGTGGCCACCGCCACCGTCTGCGCGCGGCTGGGGCTGGAGTGCGTAGTGTTTATGGGGGCGGAGGATACCAGACGACAAGCGCTGAATGTGTTCCGAATGCAGCTGCTAGGCGCGACGGTGGTCAGCGTCACCGCAGGCACTGCCACATTGAAGGATGCGGTGGACGCGGCTCTGCAGGACTATGCCCTGCACGCCGAGGATAGCTTCTACCTGTTGGGTTCCGCGGTCGGGCCTCATCCCTATCCCTTGATGGTGCGGGAATTCCAATCGGTGATCGGGCGCGAAGCTAGAAGCCAGATGTTGCAGCAAACCGGCAAGCTGCCCGACTATCTGATCGCCTGCGTCGGGGGCGGCTCGAACGCCATCGGCCTGTTTGCCCCTTTCTACGAAGATAGCAGCGTGCAGATGATCGGTGTGGAACCAGGCGGCAAAGGCTTGGCCAGCGGCGAGCACGCCGCCTCCCTCTCCGCCGGCAGCCCCGGCGTGATTCACGGTTTCCGCTGTTACACCTTGCAGGACGAGCAAGGCCAGCCGCTGCCGGTGCATTCTATAGCCGCCGGCCTGGACTATCCCGGCGTCGGGCCAGAGCACAGCTTCTACCATGACAGCGGACGGGCAAAATACGTGACGGTGGATGACCAAACCGCTTTGGAGGCATTTTGCACCCTATCACGCCTGGAAGGGATCATCCCGGCGCTGGAGAGCGCCCACGCGGTAGCCTATGCCATGCAGTTGGCTCCTACCCTGGGCAATGATGAGACGATCGTGATCAGTCTCTCTGGCCGCGGGGACAAAGATGTGCAGCAGGTAGCGGAGATGCTATAGAAGCAGCGAAACAGCAGGGACGGTTCTTTTTGATTCGGCGAATCAAAAAGAACCGTCCCTGCTGTTTCGCACAATCAATTCCCGCCGAATTTCACCGATCTGGTGGTCGAATCGATCGCCCGGAACTCGTAACCCATAGCCTGGATACCCTCGATGATCGCTGGCAGAGCGGCCAAGGAAGTTGGGGTGTTGATGTTATGCATCAGCACCATGGCCGTCTTGTGGCGAGAGACATCGCTGACCACTTTCTGGGCCATCTGGCTGGCGGTCTGGGTGCGGTTCACGGCGTCCTGGGAATCCACGTTCCAATCGTAATAATCGTAGCCCAGAGCCTTTAAATGGGGCCATACCTTGCTCACGAAATCGCCAGGCACTGAACCTCCGGGCACCCGGATGATCATCGACGGCTCGCCGATGGCCCGCATCAAGGCGCGATTGGCCCGCTCCAGGTCATCAGCGAAGGCTTTGGCATCGGACTTATGAGCATAATTGTGGGAATAGGTGTGGTTGCCGATGGCATGGCCCTCGTCCCTCATCCGTCTGACCATTGCCGGGAATTGATCCACCTTATTGCCCAACACGAAGAAAGTGGCCTGCACGTCGTATTCCTTAAGAATATCCAGCATCGCCGGCGTGATCGTGCCATCAGGACCGTCGTCGAAGGTGAGGTAACAAACCTTGCCGCTGGGCGGCGTCGGCGGCTGTTCCGGTTCTTCGGGTTCCACCGGTGGAATGCCAGGCTCGGCGATCACCACCGGAGGCGGCGGCACGTCATCCGGTGCCATCGCAGGCAACACTGCCTCCGGCACAACCCATCCGGTAAGCATGGAGGCGACAAAAACTACAATGGCTATAGCCTTTTTAGCTGGTAACATATCTATACATATCCTCCGTCTAGCTTAGTAAAATAAGTGCGTGCTATATGATCATACTACTTTCGCAGCTCATTCTCTATACTATATGACGTAAGCGGTGCACTATTAGTTTCATGAAAAAAAGACAGCGAAACA
>CAYVCY010000205.1:0-2761 GCA_964450265.1 uncultured Clostridia bacterium | reverse complement strand
GCGAGAGAGCCTTCAGGTTTCTGAAGGCTCTCTCGCGTTGCATATTATCCCCTGCGGCAAATGCACCGGATGGAACCAATAGGCAATCCTGTCTTGCTAGATGATGTTCGGCGTTATTCTCTGCTTGATCTGGTGTCGGTAATAGAGGTTGATACCCAGGTAGAACAGGTAAGTGAGCGGGCGTCGGAGGAAATCCCGGTGCAGCAGGGTGCGGGACACGATGCTGCCGATGGTGAACACCGCGTCATACAGATCCCAATAGGCCTGGGTAAGCTCTGTGGGGGTCATGTTCTTGGGGATGTGCACCGCCTCTGCCCCGTTATAGGAATAGATGTTCTGGTTATGAATGCGATTGGCCGCTTTCATCTGATCGTAATACTCGGTACCGGGAATCGGAGTGAGGATATAGAACCGGGGTACGACAATCTTGTTTTGCCTGATGAAGTCTGCGGTGGCCTTGATGCTCTCCAGGGTATCTCCATCTGCCCCCACCACCATCTCGCTGGAAAGGTCGATGCCGGCTGCCCGCACGTTCTGCAGCAGGCGGCTGTATTCCTCGGGCCTGGCCCAGGCCTTGTTCATGCCCTGCAGGCTGGTGTAAGAGATACTCTCCAGCCCAAAGCTGAGGGCGATGCAGCCGCTGGCAGCCACAATCCGCAGCAGTTCCTCGTCTTCCCCGATCTGAATTGAACATTGGGACAGCCACTGCATACCCAGCTGGGCAATCTGCGCACACAGCTCTTTCAAGTAGTCCTTGTCTGACAGAATGTTGTCATCCAACAGCAGGAACTTCTTGAACCCCAGCGACCTAACCTTCCTGATATCCCGCAGCACATCCGCTATCGGGCGCCGCAGATATTGTCTCTTATAGAGGCAATAGACCGAACAGAAGCTGCAGGCATTGGGGCAACCCCGGCCGGCCTGCACCGGTAGGAAGTCGCCGATGGGCTTGTCCAACAGGATCTCATAGCGTGGCACAGGGGGATTCAGGCTCTGCAGTGGCTGATGATACACCTTCTTCAAAGTCCCTTGCTCGTAGTCGGCCAACAGCTGTTGCCACACGTCTTCAGCGTCGCCGATCACCGCGGCGTCGCAATATTTGGCGGCTTCCTCTGGCATCAGGCTGACCATGTAGCCTCCTAAGATCACCGTTTTCCCCCGCCGCTTGAACTCCTTGGCGATGTCCAGAGTTCTAATCACCGCATGCCCCATGCTGCTGATAGCCACGATATCTGCCGTGCTGTCGAAATCGACTTCCTCAATGGTTTCTAAGACCACCTGGCAGTCATATGCGGCGGGGGTGAGGGCCACCAACAGCGGCATCGCCAGACCGACGAAGTAGAGCTTCTGCTTTTTGATCAACTGGCCGTGGCTGTCGTAGGGCGTTGGTTGAATGAACAAAATCTGCTTGCGCCTCATGCTGCCACCTCACCCCCTAAACATCTTCTGCAAGTACTGCCAAGTAATCTTGCCTGCGCCCAGCGACAGCTTGATATTCTGCCAAAGGCCGTACTGACGCAGCATCTGATAAACATTCCGCGGATGCATGGTCACCCGGTAATAGAGCAGGATAATATTCCAATAGTAGCGGCGGACGCTCATCTGGCTGGGCTGGACGCTCAGATGGGCCAGATCCCACTTCTCTGCCTGATTGCGCTGGATGATCAGGCGATCCTGATAGAGATCGTACATGGCAGTCCCGGGGAGAGGGGTAAACGGCTGCAAGTTGATGAACTTGAGGCCTAGCCGCTTGATCCAGCGGTGCAGCTGCTGAAAGTCCTGCCTCCCCCATTCTATGCCCAATATGAAGGTGCCGTAGCATTCCACGCCATAACGCTGGAGCACAGCCACGGCCTGCTCGTTGAGCTGTACCGAGCTGTGTTTGTTATAGGCCTTCAGTTCGGCCTCGTTTCCCGATTCCAGGCCGACAATCACGGCCCCCAGACCGCAGGCGGCGAAGCGCTCGATCACATCGGCATTGGCGGCGATGAAATCGGCCCGCCCGTAGATCAGGAACCGCTTGTCCAGGCCGTGGTCCTCCAGTTGCTGACAAAACTCCAGTACCCGTTGCCGGCTGACCAGGAAGTTGTCATCCACGATGTAGATTTCCCGCTCGGGAATGACCTGCAGCTCGCTGATGATGTCCGCCATCTCCCTGACAAAGTACTGGCCGTCGGTGATGCTGCGGCAAAAGCAGAACTTGCACTGATAAGGACAGCCATAGCTCGTCTTCAGCAGTGCACAGGGGTTGTGGAACATGTAGTAATAGCGGCTGCGGTAGCGGGCGACCAGCGATCTGTCGGGGTGGGGATAGCGGAAACTGGTCTCTTTGGCACAGGCAGCAGCACCCTGGCGCCAGACGCCAGGGATATCCGGCTCTTGATTTAAGATCGCTGCCATAGTGGCCAGTCCGTTAGCCCGAACGATGTAGTCGATGTTCGGATCGCTGAAATCTTCCGGCACGACTTCGGCATGCACCCCGCCGACGACGACCTGGCAGTGCGGCACCACGGCCTTGACCTCAGCTGCATACTGCTTGACCACATTGATGTGGGAGATATAGGCGGTGATGCCCACATATTCCGGGTTATACTGCCGCAGGAAATGGGACAGCGGCCGCCGTTCCAAGATCATGTCGATGATCTGAACAGAGTGCCCCATGCCCTGGATAGTTGCCCCCAGGTATTCCAGCTCCAGCGGCTCGCAGATCATCACATCCTGTAAGCCGATGGTTTCCGGGTGCGGCCGCGGCCTAATCAGC
>CAYVCY010000204.1:0-2794 GCA_964450265.1 uncultured Clostridia bacterium | reverse complement strand
AATGCGCTGCCAAGTGCCCTTCTGGCGCTCTTCCACGATGGCGCTGGCAGAGGTGATCAGGTTGATGGCCACAAACATCACCTACACTCCTAGGGAGGCCACAATCGTATATCATGGGAAATTATCGGTCTCTCTCCTCACACACAATTTGACTTTCGCTACCGGACGTGATAGGCTTTCTGCAAATAGCGATGAAGGGGACTAAGCCTTTCCGAATATTTCCAGAGAGTCGATCGCCTGCTGCGAGGTCGACACCGGAGGTAGCGCTTTCCCACCCCAGAGCTGATGGCGACGAGCTATCCGGATTCCCCCGATAACGGGAAGCGAGAGTGGGTCAATTTTTATCGACCAATCAGGGTGGCACCACGGGCAAGAGCCCCGTCCCTACATCAGGGACGGGGTTTTGTGATCACATTATTGAGGAGTGAATGAAATGGCTGAAAAGAAGGACTTTGTGCAGGCGATCAGCCCCCAATCCGAGGACTTTTCCCGCTGGTACCTGGACACCATTCAGAAGGCGGACTTGATGGACTATGCCCCGGTGCGGGGATGCATCGTGTTTAAGCCAGACGGGTGGGAACTATGGGAACGGATCCAGGCTGGTCTGGATCGCCGCTTCAAAGAAACCGGGCACCGCAACGCCTATTTCCCGCTGTTGATTCCGGAGAGTTTCTTCCAGAAGGAGAAGGAGCACATTGAGGGCTTCAATCCGGAGCTGCCTTGGGTGACGGAAGCCGGCGGAGAGAAACTGGAGGAACGATTGGCCATCCGTCCCACCTCCGAGACGATGATCGGCCACATGTACAGCCAATGGATCCAGAGCTACCGGGATCTGCCGCTGCTGATCAACCAGTGGGCCAACGTGATCCGCTGGGAGAAAAGAACCCTGCCGTTCCTGCGCACATCTGAGTTCCTCTGGCAGGAAGGGCATACCGCCCACGCTACAGAGGAAGAGGCGCGGTCAGAGACGATGAGCATTCTGGACATCTATGCCGAGTTCGCAGAGACCGAACTGGCAATGCCGGTGGTGAAAGGCCGTAAAACGCCTTCTGAGCGGTTTGCCGGGGCGGTGGACACCTATTCCATCGAGGCGATGATGAAAGACGGAAAGGCTCTACAGGCCGGAACGTCACACTACCTGGGTCAGAACTTCGCTGTCGGCTTCGACATCAAGTATTTGGACCGGGATAACCAGCAGAAATACGTCTACACCACCTCCTGGGGCGTCTCCACCCGCTTAATTGGGGCCCTGATCATGACCCACGGTGACGACCGGGGGCTGGCTCTGCCGCCAAGGATGGCACCGGTGCAAGTGATTATGATCCCGGTCGGCCCGCCGAAGCTGCGGGACCAAGTGATGGCCAAGTTCAACCCGCTATTGGAAGCCCTGAAGGCAGCCGGCATCCGGGTGCAGGCGGATCTGCGCGAGGAGACACCAGGCTGGAAATTCAACGAATGGGAGATGCGTGGTGTTCCGCTGCGACTGGAGCTAGGACCGCGGGATGTACAGAATGAGCAATGCGTGCTGGTGCGACGCGACACCGGTGAGAAGAGCGCCGTCAAGCTGGATCAGACAGTGCAGCAAGTGCAGCTGCTGCTGGAGGAAATTCAAAGCAACATGTATCAGCAGGCGCTCGCCTTCCGCGAGGCCCACTCACATCTGCATCTGGATACCATAGCTGATCTGGAAGAGCATATTGCCCAGAGCGAAGCAGCCGGGGAGCTGCCGGGTTGGGCGCTCTTGGGATGGTGCGGCAGCGAGGAGTGTGAGGCAGAAGTGAAGGAGAAGACCAAATTCACCTCGCGGAACATCCCGCTCGACCCACCGATGGAGAAGCAAGTCTGCGCCGCCTGCGGCGCAGAGGCTAAGCATACTCTCTGGTTTGGGCGGGCTTACTAGACTGAGGACGAATAAGGCGAGGCGGAGGGAAGGATCCCCCGCTTCGCCTTATTTCACACTCTACCCTTCGAGTATCGAATGATACGAGGTACACGTCCCGCTGTCTCATAACAGCTGCAGTAGCTGCTGGCGGTGGGCCATGGCGGCCTGGTAACCCCGCTCTATATAGCGATCTGCTTGCCCCAAGTCTATCAGGCTTTCCCCATCCATTTCGGGAGCGATGGATACATCGGCCTGATAAAACTCGCTATGGCTGAGCTGTCTCTGCATGATCTCATAAGAGCGGGTGAGCACCCCCATGATCCCGTCTACCCGCAGGTTGGTGGCAGCAGATGCATACAGGTCGACGGCAATCACCCGCTCGGCCCCCATTTCCTTCACCGTCTTCACCGGCACGTTCTCCACCAGCCCCCCGTCCACCAAGAGCTTCTCTTGCCACTCAACTGGTTCGAAGATGCCAGGAATAGAACAGCTGGCGCGCACGGCAAATGCCACATTCCCCTCGCTCATGACCACCTTCGCGGATGAGTAGAGATCCGTGCTTATTGCAGCAAACGGCGTGCTCAGCTGGTCAAACTGTTTGTCATCAGTCAACTCTCGCAGCTTGTGCTCCATCCGCTCGTTCCCTAAGAGGCTGCGCCTGGGAACCAAGAGTTGGCCCACATCGCGCCAACTGGTGCTGCCGGCCAGCTCGCGCATTTCAGCTGGGCTATATCCCGCAGCGAACAATGCTCCAATGATGCTGCCGCTGCTAGTCCCAGCCAGATAGTGCACAGGTATTTCCAGTTCGCATAACGCCTGCAGAATGCCAATATGGGCTATGCCTCGGGCGGAACCCCCGCCCAGAGCGAGGCCGACTAGCGGCACCAACGCCACCCCCTCTAGTGCTTGAGC
>CAYVCY010000203.1:0-2797 GCA_964450265.1 uncultured Clostridia bacterium | reverse complement strand
TTGCCTCCCTCTGACGAGGGAGGTGGCATGGCGTGAGCCATGACGGAGGGAGAGAGCCCCCCCGGCCGCTGACGCAGATCAACTTAGCGGCCGTAGCTTGGCGGTGAAGTGGCGCAATACCCGAGGCTGCCAGACGATCTCATATCCCTTGATCTGCTCCGCTCGCTGCTGGATATTGGCCAGCGCCTCGGCCACCACATCCAGGTGAGCTTGCGTATACACCCGCCGCGGCAGACATAGGCGGGTGAACTCCAGCTCACTCTGCGGCTGCTCACCGGTGACCGGATCCGGGTCCAACATATACGATCCGATATCACAGCCACGGATACCGGCTTCCAGATACAGTTCCAAAGCCAATGCCTGGCCGGGGAACTGGTAGTAAGGAATATGTGGTAATAACCGTTTGGCATCGATGAATACCGCGTGTCCCCCCACCGGGTACTGGAACGGCACAGCCGCCTCCCGCAGCAACTCACCCAAGTACTCCACCTGGCCGATGCGATAGCGCAAGAAGTCCGCATCGGTTCCCTCATATAGCCCGATAGCCAGCGCCTCCAGGTCTCGTCCGGCCAACCCGCCATAGGTCACAAATCCTTCATAAGGAACCACCAACCCCTTCACCTGCTGGAATAGCTCCTGATCATCCCGAATGCCAATCAATCCGCCCATATTCACAATGGCGTCCTTCTTGGCCGACATGGTAAAAGCACAGGCATAGCCGAAGGCTTCGCGAGTGATCTCAATGATGGACGTATCCTCGTAACCAGGCTCGCGAGTCTTGATGAAATAGGCATTTTCGGCGAAGCGGGCGGCATCGATAATCATCGGAATCCCATATTCATCTGCCACCTGAGCTGTCTCCCGGATGTTCTGCATGGAGACAGGCTGCCCCCCAGCGGTGTTGTTGGTGATGGTCAAAATCACCACGCCTATCTGTTCGGCACCTACTTCCTCGATAAACGCCCTTAGAGCAGGAACATCCATATTGCCCTTAAATGGTGCGTAGCTCTCGGTATCCCTCGCCTCCGGCACTACGATGTCCTTGACGATACCTTTGCACAGGCCGACGTGGCCCCGAGTGGTGTCGAAGTGCATATTGGAGACGGAATATTGACCCTCCTTCAGCAAGCATGGCAGTAACACCTTTTCGGCAGCCCGCCCTTGATGCACCGGCTGAGCATACCGATAGCCGAAGATATCTCCCACCGCATCCAGCAACCGATAGTAGCTGCGAGAGCCGGCATAGCTTTCGTCGCCCCGCAGGATCCCGGCCCATTGACTGTCGCTCATGGCACCGGTGCCGCTGTCGGTGAGCATGTCGATGTAGACGTGGTCACTCTTTATGGAAAACAGGTTATAGTCTGCTTCGCGCAAATACCGCTCCCGCTCTGTACGGGTAGTCAGCTTCAGGGGTTCCACCATCTTGATCTTAAAGGGTTCCGCTATGTACTTGGCCATTCCCTTGATTCCTCCCATCTGTTTCAAATTGAGCTAAGTTCACAGTTAAGCTCATTATACCAATTGTCTCTGGGGAATAGTACCAGACTACCCACCCCTGATCGTAATCCCTCAAGCAACGACAGCATAACTAAAGGAGCAGCCCCGCCTCCTCAGGTAGGCTGCTCCTTTTACGCAAATCATCTATCCTTAGGTAGGCCCCTTCACCTGCAAGCGTCGCACAGAAATGATCAGCTCAGTGTCCGTTAGCCATAGGGACCCGACACTCACACCAAGACTCAAAGCAAGGTGCGGCGATAATCACTGGGCGATATGCCCATGACGCGTTTGAACACGGTGCTGAAGTGACTTGAGTTGGCAAAGCCACAGGCCAAAGCCACTTCGGTGATGCGCTGAGACTTGTCCCTTAGCCTGGCGCTAGCCTGCTCAATGCGAATATCCCTTAAGTAAGAGTGAGGAGTCTTGCCTGTGTGCCTCTTGAAAGCGCGGATGAAGTGAGAGGGACTCAGGCCTGCCATCAAAGCAGCACTCTCCACGGTGATCGGACGGGCAAATTGCTGCTGCAGATAGCTGGCAGCCCTGTTGAGGGCAGCTTGCTCTGGGTTCACTTCCACAACCCCTCTGACATTGTTTTCTGAGTGCCGAATTACTTCCAGCAACAGCATCGTCACCAAGCTGTGCCGCATCACCTGATGACCAGGCAGCTGGGAAATGCTCTCGTCTACCAGCTGCCCCAATAATAGCCGTACCTTGTTGGTGATGGAAAATCCGATATTCTGAAAGATCACCTCCGCTTGACCAAAGGCCTGGATAGACAGTTCTTGCAGGAAGGGCCGTTCACACATGATTGAGATGAACCTTGCGACCTGGGTAGTCTGCTTCACTCCATGTCTCTGCCACGGGTTAATGGGCATCATCTGTTGCTTCTGCATCACTATTCCCGCTCCATCCAAGCAAGCCGACATGTCCTCGCTTAAGGAGGCCACAAACTCATACTGCTCATGAGCGTGCTGCCCCGGCGGGAACTCGATGGGCGTGTTGGCAATCGTCACCGCCACCCCGGGAACCGCATAAAGGGCAGCTTCTGGAGTCATCTCCAGGCAATCAAGTCCCAGTTGGTTGTTTAAGTACAGCTCATCCAAGACAATACGCCCCCCCCCAAGCTCATCATCCGATTTCGACCCACACTAGTGATTTTGCCAAGCAGACCCAAGATTCCTTGCTATTTTGATCAACAACTCTCCCCAACACTCACTAAGATTCCCCAAGAGAAAGCTCCTCAGGGAGATTACCCTAAGGAGCAAACGTTTTCTTTGTTTTATCTGTCACCTGGACAGGG
>CAYVCY010000202.1:0-2819 GCA_964450265.1 uncultured Clostridia bacterium | reverse complement strand
GCCCGATGGGTATCATCGCATCTACTGCCTTGATACCGGTTTGCAGTGGCTTGTTTACCGGCTGGCGGAAGATGACGTGATTGAGCATCCCGAGCTCTCTGGGTTATCCATTCCGCTGGGGAGGTTGTGGTAGCAGCGATCGCGAGTCGTCATGGACGCGGTCGAAATCAGTTAAAATGGCAAGGGCGCGCCGGGTGACGCGCCCTTTAGTCTAGCTGTCTCGAATCTTCGCCGACCACGGCCGTCCTCGTTCCAGCGACCGCCATTCTTAATAGTGTTGAAGTATGCCTGTGAATACTGCAGCAGGTGTTGGTGGCGATTGAGCGAGTTGTAGTAGAGCTGGAAGTCAGTCATGTAGGACTGAGCATACTCCTGTAACGCCATAGTCAGGTTATGCTTCAAGTCATTCAAGTTCTTGCCGCTATCCATGATGTCCAGTTCATCGAAAGCACCGTAGCAACTGCCGTCTGGTTCTTGTCTTACCCGCAGAGTTAGGCGGCAGGGGGCTAGCATCGTCTCCAGATGTTTGGCGGAAATCCAGTAGACTGTATCACGGAGTTTGCGAATCACTTGCGGACGGGTTCTCACCGCCTCTTCCAACACATACGAGTAGTTTCGGCGTGCCTCGGTCGCCTTAAGAGCATAGTCCATACAGTATGATCAAAGTGGTCACAATTATCACACTGATAGACAACTGGTGCTCCGGCAATAACTTCAAAGGCGTTAAGTCCAAATCCATTTTGAATCGCGGGTTTCCGTAAAGCACACCATATGGTTCTAGACTTAACGCCCTACTAGCAGCGTTCGCGGCTGGCAGGCGTCAAGCGAAGTGTGCTTGACACTGGGTATGCGCGGCTGTACTCTTTGATAGACGCGGTGATTGATGTGTACTGCAGTAGAAGCAGGTCACAGGAAGGGGAGACGCTAGCATGAGAATCACTACAGTGAACAAGAACGGCGTCATGGTCGCAGTGGTGGATAGCGATCAGCTGGTGATCACTGATGTCCAGTCAGCCTTAGACCTGATCGCAACAGTCTGGTATGAGACGGAGTGCCACCGGATGGTGGTGTCGCAGGAGGCCATTAACGAGGACTTCTTCAGACTAAGCAGCGGGTTGGCCGGGGAAGTGCTGCAGAAGTGCATCAACTATCACATGAAGCTCGCTATTGTCGGGGACTTCACGCACTACCATAGCAAGCCCCTGAAGGACTTCATCTATGAAAGCAATCAGGGGAGTGATGTGTTCTTTGTGGCCACCTTGGAAGAGGCGATAGAGCGACTGGTGCAGGGGGAGTAGCCTGCCCTTTGGCTCAACTGTTGGGAGTGGGGGAGGGTTGCAGGTGTCAGGCAACCGCTGTCCGTTGAAAAACTCATGCGGTTTTGCTGCAGTAGATCAACGCAAACATATCAAATGAGATGCGTAGCTACCGGCCGCATGCAGCTCACTGCTGTTCCTCTGTCTCAAAACCCCAAGCATGTTCTCATTGAGACGACGGGCCTGTCTCACCCTCTATTTTGCCTTCCTTGTGGAACGCCTGCCTGCGCAGTGCATACTGCGGCTCTGGAGAGCGCTAGTCCAGTGTTGCGGCAGGAATGAGCCACAGTCAAGGCACAAGTGAGCCTCAGCTATTGGGAGATTTCTTCTTGCCCAAGTACCCAGTGCTACGGTTAAGGTGCTATGGAGCCCTTGCCGTCTATGACTATTGTTGTATGGCTAGTGCTGAAAACTGGCTGCTGAACGGGTGCTCTGCGCCCTGGGACGTCCGCTTTTGCTATCTCTGGGCGACGGCACTGTGTTGCCATATTATGTTTGCTGTAGCAGCCCTTCTAAGGCGTTTTCTTCGGGACCCGAGGGGAGTTACACCTGGAGTCTCATAGTGCAGAGAAGCGTATGGGCGAAGGAGACAGGTAAGCCCGCATGGTTATGCATGCGGGCGCTTTTTCTTGCGGGATGGCGCTGAAGTGCAATAGATGATAGCCGGTGCTGCTCGATGGCGCATCAAAAGGCTAGCGGATGAGGCGCTAGGGTAGCCAGCTTGTAGCTTGAGCGGCAAGAGTAGCTGGCTGGAGGGAGCGAGTCCGCAAACACCAGGGGTCTGTTTGGTGCTGCAGGCTTTGCCAAGAAATTCGAGGTGGCTCTATGAGGCAATCGGGCGCGCACCCTCTGTAGCCCTCTCTTGTTGCGTAAACTTGACCTTAGTTCACATAAGATACATTATCGGACGTAGAGTTAGGGGTCTCAAAAGATGAGATTACTTCAGATAGTGAGACAGAAGAGCGATCGACTGAGGGAGGTTCGTCACAACGAGACCAAGCAAGTTGCTCAGTCTCTCCGTCCAGCTTTAGGGTCGTAACCATCTCAGATCAATCCCTTGACCCAGGAAGCCGCGTCTCGCTTTAGTTGTGCCAAGTTATCCTGTTTGGAGTTTAGCGTGAATGTGTATTCACCGATTAGCCGCGCCTGCTCCAGCAGTTGGCGCATCTCCTGCAACGTGTTGCCGGCATCACCGCGACAGCTGCAGAAGATGGCCACCCTTTGACCGTGCAGATTGGCCTTGCTTAGCCAAGAACGCAACGGCGATGCTACGTGCCTAGCCCAGGTGGGCCCTCCGATAATCACGAGTTCATAGCCGCTCGGGTCGATGCCGTCATGCTTCAGTTCCGGCGTGCTACGGAAGACCGCCTGCATTCCGCCCAAAAAGTACTTGCCGAACCCCTGTTTGGGTATGGATTTCTCCGGCTGAACCTGATGAATGTCTGCCCCCACCGCGACGGCCATCGCTTCTGCCAACTGCAGCGTTGTTCCCTCCAGTGAGTA
>CAYVCY010000201.1:0-2824 GCA_964450265.1 uncultured Clostridia bacterium | reverse complement strand
AGTGAATCAAAAAGCTCCGTCCCTCCTGATTCAATATCGCTGTCCGACACGTTGCATAGTTATGCATGAAGCTTTATAATCATCTAAATATGGTTTGGGAAAGAAGGTTTGGCGGATGACCAAGTTGGAACTCGCTTTTGACAAGTATTACACTTATGCTGAGCTAAGCGCTGCCTTGCAGCAACTGGCCTCAGCCTATCCCGACCTGGCTAAGCTCTACTCGATCGGCCAGAGTCCAGAGGGCCGTGAACTATGGCTGATGGAACTGACCAATCGCGCCACCGGGGCGGCCGCAGATAAGCCTGCCTATTATGCCGACGGCAATCACCATGCCGGCGAGGTGACCGGCTCGATGGTTGCTCTGTACACAATCGTGCAGCTGCTGACCGGTTACCAGAGCGATCCAAAGATGCAGCAGTTGCTGGATAACTACACCTTCTATATTTTGCCTCGCGTCTCCCCGGATGGTGCAGAGGCTTATCTTACTTCCCCGGAGACATTGCGTTCGGCCCCTCGCCACTATCCCTTCAGTCAGCCGCAACCGGGATTGTATGCCGCCGATATCGATGGCAACGGCGAGATCCTGTTGATGCGGGTAAAATCCCCTCTGGGAGAGTGGAAAGTGGCAGCCGACGATCCCCGGCGCATGGAGAAGCGCCTGCCCGATGAGGACGGAGGCGAATACTACCGCCTGTATACCGAAGGCTATATCGAGGAGCATCAGAGTGGTATCCCCTTCCCCACTGCCACGCACAAATGGGGCCTTGACTTTAACCGGAACTATCCTTGTGAATGGGGATTGGAGTCCCGGCAAGCGGGGGCTGGCGCTTATCCTCTGTCGGAACCGGAAACCCGGGCAGTGGCTGACTTTGTGCTCAGTCATAAGAATATCGGCAGCGCGGTTACCTTCCATACCACCGGCGGGGTGATCCTGCGTCCGCCGGGAACAATGCCTGAAAAGCAGGCCCCTAAACGGGATGTGGCTATGTTCAAGACGATCGGCGCTATGGCTACCGAAGAGACCGGTTATCCCTGCTGCAACATCTTTGATGAGTTCTTGCAAGACAGCGTCAATTTCTCTTCCGGCGCCTTTGACGACTGGCTTTATCAGCACCTGGGCATCCCCGCCTATACGGTGGAGCTATGGGACTTGGCCAGCCGCGCCGGAGTGCATGTCTGGCCCCGCAAGGAAAAGACGGATCAGCAGCAATCGGAGGACTTCGCCAAGATCTTAGCCTGGATCGATCGCGAGCTGGGTGGCGAGGGGTTTGTCCCTTGGACTCACTTTGAGCATCCCCAGCTAGGTCCGGTGGAGATCGGTGGATTTAAGATCAAGCAGCTGGTTCAAAACTGTCCTCCGGCCTATCTGCCGGCTGAGTGCAGCAAGAATGCTAGCTTCTGTTTCCGCCATGCCAAGACGTTGCCTAAAGTTGCCCTGAGTGCAGTTACCGCGGCCAAGGTGGACGCCAACACATGGAAAGTCTCTAGCTTAGTGCAGAATGTAGGCTATCTGCCCACCTTCCTCACTCAGGCAGCATTGAACAACAAGACGGCGCAGCCGGTGATCGCCAGACTAGCCACGCCGCCAGGGGTGGACGTAAAGACAAAACAGAAGCTGGATCTAGGGCATCTGGAAGGCAGAGCCGGCCGGAACAGTTTCTTCTCCAACGGTTCCTTCCGCGCCGGCAAAGAGCTATCTTCGGAGCAGTGGGTGGAATGGATCATATGCGGTCAGCCCGGCAGTGAAGTGACTATCGTGGTTGAATCGGAAAAGGGAGGCAAATGCATCCGGACGGCGACACTCGACTAGAGCAGTCAGATACGAGCCGAGGAGCCGGGAATCCTAACATCAATCAAGATGAAAGCAGCGGCTGTTTTGCCGACTCTACTTCTCCAGGTCTCTGCCGGGTTGACGGATACACCGGTTCATTGCGCGGCAAGAGCGCCATAACGCTTCTCGGTTCAAATAGCGAAAAGAGCACAGCAGGCAAGTCGCCGGCTGTGCTCTTTTCTGCACTCTGTTTAAGAATTTCTAGGGAATTCTTGCCTTTGGGAAGGAGTTCCATGGATTGGAATCGAAGCTATTTGGTAGCAGAGAGTTGCGAAAAAACAGAATTGAACAGAAAACTCTAACACTGCACCAGTGTGAAAGGGGGCTTCGAATGGAACCTGAGCATACCAACCCTTCTATGCCTTCAATTATCAGGAGGGAGCGAATGAGGAAGTATCGCTTATTACTAATCGCGCTAATAGCAGTGGCTTTAGTACTTGGCCTAAGTACCACCTCACTCTGTATGAACCTTGCAGAAAGCGAGGAACTGGTGCTGTACGAATTAGGTGGTGCGCGAGTATCTGTTTCCATGTGGGAAATTAGGGAGATGGCCTATCGGGATGAAATCCCTAACGATTGGCTAATGTTTGACGACGAGAAGACGATTCTTGATGCTACCAATGGACTGACCGGTCCCCTCAGCAATGATCCCCTAAGGGCAGGTACTTTACGTTATAGCCTAAAGCCACTGATCAAACGGCAAGATCCAGGAGATACCCTGGTGCTTTTCATCAGTCCTGACGGGGAGATGATTAAGCTTATGGCTATTATCGAATGGAACCCCGGTTCCTTGTGCGATATCACTACACTCAAGTTTAAAAACAACAGATTATGGCCGAGATATCGGAAAGTGGAATATCAACACTACAGTAACACGCGTTAAGGAGGCTAACATACATGCTAAGAAAGTTGTTGTCTACCCTAGCGGTCGTCTTGCTTCTTATCTCAGGGGCCCAAACAGCATCCGCAGCAACGTACTACGATGATGATTAT
>CAYVCY010000200.1:0-2865 GCA_964450265.1 uncultured Clostridia bacterium | reverse complement strand
GATGCAAGCTGTTCCAAACGGGCTTGCAGTCGGGCCTCGTTGATCATCATGCCAGCTCGACAATCATCGTCTGGGCGCCACCGATATGTACCAGCCTGCCAAATTCCTCAAGCCTCTCCAGGCCTTCCTCGATGGTCAGCACCGGGTTACCCATCAGATTTCCAAGCTGGGTCGCTATGCTGCAGGGCCCCCACGCCAAAAAGAACTCGCCACCCATCTGCAGCGTCTTGATATTGCCCGGGTAGACTATGATCTCGCCTTTTGAAGGGATGCGGATCGGATTTTCCAGTGGAACCGAATAGGCCTGGTCCCCTAGGCGAGCAAAGCAGGCGCTGCCGCTCCAGGATACGTGAATCATTTCGATTGTCCACGGGAGGCGCTTCAGCAGCCATTCACAGGTCTTTGGGCTTTTCCCTTCTTCCAGCCTAGCCACAAAGGTAAACCCCCCGGATGTCAGCTTTATCTTCTTCATAGAGTCCTCCTTGTAATGAAATCTAACTGGTCGACCAGTATTACTTTAGTATAGCAAGGCGAAAAACCAAGTACAAGCAACAGGGGAAGAGGCTGTCGCGACAGCCCCCCTCCCCTGTTGCTTGGCTGGGCCCTCAGTAAGCTGGCTACACCTTTGTTTCCTTCCACTTGCCTTGTCGGACCACGCTAGCCATATATAGCCCCCGCGCTGCCCAGTCGATCAGGACTGCGAGGAAAGCACTCCATAACCCCCAGCCAAATACGACCACAAATAGATATGACAATCCTAAACGCAACACGACGTTGCCGACCATGCTGCTTCGCAGCACCACTTGCGTAGCGCCGGCGCCTCGCAACATGCCGCTAAGAGTGTTGGCGATGGCCTGCGGCAACTGGGTGAATCCGATCACCCTGAGCAACTCCTTGGCCGGACCGATCAATTGAGGATCATCCGTATAGATGCGCACAAAGGGTTCTGGAAACAAAACGAACAGCAGCCCCATCAACCCCATGAAATAAGAGCTTAGGCGCACTGCTTCCAAACCATTTCTTTCCGCCTCCTGCGGCAGCCTCGCTCCCAGGCGCTGTCCGACTAGAGTTGACGCAGCCACCGAAAAACCGATGCTGGGCATGAAGGATAGCTGCTCCACGTTGCTACCCAGAGTGGAAACGGCAACAGCAGTGGTGCCCAAGGTGGCCAGGATCTTTAAATGCAACATCATCGATAGACTCTGCACAAACCTCTCCAAAGCAGCCGGAATTCCGATTCTAAACAGACGCTTAATCAAGTCCCAATCAAAAAAAGTGAATCCTTTTCTTTCCAGATGCAGTCCGCCCTTACCGCGCAATAGGGTCACAAACAATATAGTGGCAAACACCATCCGGGAGGTACTGGTGGCGACAGCCGCCCCGAAGACGCCCCACTCGGGAAATCCAAAATGTCCAAAGATCAGGATATAGTTGCCCACCACATTGACCAAGTTGGAGATCAAGCCGGCGTAGAAGGAAGTCCTGGTGTCTCCGGCGGCCCGCAGCGACGAGGTCATGATCGTGCCCAGCATCAAGAAAAATAGACCGGGACTGAAGCCTAGTAGATAGCTCTTGCCAAGGTGAATCACATCGCCTTCAGCGCCCATGAACAGAGTGATCTGTTCGGCAAAAAACCAACCGAAGGCGGCCAGGGCCAAGGCCAGCATAGAGGTGGTCAACAACGCTTGTGCTGCAGTCAGGGCAGCATTTTCCTGCTCTCCTGCTCCGATGAATCTGGAAACCATGGCCGTCGTGGCCACGCCTAGCCCTAAGAAGATGGCTTGTCCCACAAACAAAGGTCGGAAACTGAGGCCGACGGCTGCAATGGCAGCCTGCCCCAACCTACCCACCATAGCCATGTCGATAATTTGCGCTAGTGTCTGTAGGAACATCTCCGCCATAACCGGCCAAGCCAGTAAGAAGATCCCTTTACTGAGGGTTTTGTCGAGTATCAGGATGCGCTGCATCCTTCTTGCCAAAGCTCGTGACTGCACGCGTCAACCTCCTGCTCATCCAGATAGATGCCGATTCCTGCTTCCCTGCGGTAACTCAATCGTGCTGCTTTTTCTTGCTGCCGATCTTGCTTTCGGTGCCGTTCAGCAGGCGTTCGATGTTGCCCTTATGCCGCAGGACTCCCAACACCGCCAGGATGATCGCAAACCAAATCTCCGCCGAAGTTGCCCCCCGATACCAGAGCAGCCCAGGCAACAGCAGCACCAACGCGAGCGAACCCAATGACACATAACGGGTAATCAAGACGAGCAGGATGGCAACCCCCAACAGTATGGCAATGCTGCTCGGGAAAAGTGCGATCGATGCCCCGATGGTAGTGGCAATTCCCTTGCCCCCGCGAAAACGCAACCAAATGGAGAAATTGTGTCCCAATACGGTGGCTAACGCTACCAGGAGGGTCGGCCATAAATTTCCACCGAAAAGATGTCTCGCCCATAAGGTGGGCAGCAGGGCCTTTAATACATCCGCCAACGCCACTGCAACTCCTGGCCCAGGCCCCAACACGCGCAAAGTATTGGTGCCTCCCACATTGCCGCTGCCGTGCTGAGTGATGTCGATGCCGGCAACCAACCGGCCAGCCACATAGGCCGACGGAAAGCTTCCCGCAAGATAGGCAAGCGGGATTAAGAGCTGGTGATTCATATCCGTTACACTCCAAACCGAATTCTATTTGCTGACAGAGCACTGAGCTGTATTAAGCCAGCTCGGTTGGCTGCTCGGTAAGCAGCCAGCTGAGTTAATCGCCCAACAGGTTCTCTTGCACGAACTTCGCTGCCTCGGCCAGCTGAACATCTGCTTGGGCGTCCTCCGGCTGCTCGATGGCAACATCGGGCGTCAACCCTTTATCCTGAA
>CAYVCY010000199.1:0-2985 GCA_964450265.1 uncultured Clostridia bacterium | reverse complement strand
GGGTTGGGAAACCTTTTATTGATCAAGAACGTAATGGGTTTTTGGGGACGGGTCCCAAAAACCCACCGCGTGGGGGGAGTGAGTCAGGTGTCATTAGTGGAGCGGGTGGAACGTATTATTCTAGACAACAAGCTGCTGCAGCCAGACGACCGCTTGGTAGTGGCCGTCTCTGCAGGGCCTGATTCAGTCTGCTTGCTGCGCCTTCTGCACAGCCTGGCTCCCCGGTACGGCTGGTCGCTGATCGTAGCTCACTTAAACCATGGTTTTCGCGGAGCTGCCGCTCTTGCTGATGCCAATTTTGTGCGACAATTAGCCCAGCAGTTGGGTTTCCCTGTGCGCATACATACGGTGGATATCCCCCGCTTATTGACCGAACAAGGTGGCTCTTCCCAGGAGGTCAGCCGCGAAGAGCGCTATCGCTTCCTGCAGCAGGTGGCGGCCGCCGAACAGGCCCAAGCCATCTTGTTGGCCCATCATCAAGGGGATCAGGCCGAAACTGTGCTAGCTCACCTGTTGCGTGGAGCTGGTAGCGGTGGGCTATCCAGCATGGGCCTGCGCGAGCAGATCGGCCCCTGCCCCTTGGTGCGACCGCTGCTTGGGGAAAGCCAGCTGCAGATCATGCGCTACCTGCGGCATTGTGGCCAGAGCTTTCGTATAGACCACAGCAATGTCGAGGCCCAGTATCAGCGCAACCGTCTGCGCTGGGAGACGATGCCCCGGTTGGCTGGAATGAATGGAGACATCGAGGCGGCCTTGGCCCGCAGCGCCGATCTGCTACGCGCTGAGGATCAGCTACTGCGTCTGCAAGCAAGCGACGCTTATCAGTCGGTACGGTGCTCGCGGCTGCCAGCCACTTTGGCTTTGTCCCTTGCTGGCTTGCGACAACTGCCGCTCGCCCTGCAAAGGCGAGTATTGCGTTTAGCTTGGCAAGAGATCACTGGCGCAGCCGGGGATCTGGAGTACGCTCATGTAGAGGATGCGATCAGACTGCTCCATCAACCGGTCGGTGCTGCCTGCAACTGGCCGCGGGGACTTATCTGTCGCATCAGCTATCAGCACCTGGCGATCTCCAGGGACGAGGATAACCAGGCAGGATTTTGTGTGCAGCTCGATCTACCTGGGCGGGTGGCCTTGCCGCAGGGTCTGGGCGAAGTCAGCGCCAGTTTGTTGTCTCGCGCGGCACTACCAGCCGACTTTGGATCGTCTGACCGCGCCTATTGCGATTTGCGCGCCTTTCAACAGAGGGAGTTGCTGGTGCGCAGCTGGTTGCCTGGCGATCAGTTTTGGCCGTTCGGTGCAGAGGGCAGCAAGAAGCTGCAAGACTTCTTCGTCGACGCCAAGGTCCCGCGCTATCGCCGCCGACAAATTCCCCTGGTTTTCTGCGGCGACCAACTGGTCTGGGTAGCCGGGATGCGGTTAGCCCAGCCTTTTCGGGTAATCGCTTGTACTAGAGAGGTCGTTTGCTTAGAATATACTCATCAAGCAGAAGGGAGTCTAACGCATGCACAAGGATCTAGAGAGCATCCTGATCAGCCGGGAGGCCATAGCCGCCAAGGTGGCGGAGTTGGGCCGGCGTATATCTGATGACTACCATGGACAGGATCTGCTGGCTATCTGTGTGCTTAAAGGTGCAATCATCTTCACCGCAGACCTGCTGCGGCACATTACCGCCAACGTTTCCTTGGATAGCATCTCAGTTTCCAGTTACGGCACCTCTACCCACACCTCGGGGGTAGTGCGGTTCTTGAAAGACTTGGATGAAAGTGTGGAAGGACGTAATGTTTTGGTGATCGAGGATATTATAGACACAGGGCTCACTTTGAAATACTTGACCGAGAACCTGCGCTCCCGTAGCCCCAAGTCCCTACGCATTTGCACCCTCTTGGACAAACCGAGCCGTCGGCAGGTGGATATTCGTCCCGATTATGTAGGGTTTCAGATTGAAGATCAGTTCGTGGTCGGGTACGGATTGGATTTTGCCGAGCGCTACCGCAACTTGCCGGACGTGGGAGTCTTACGTCCCGAATCCTATCGCTAGGCATATCCAAGCTCAGTCAGTTGAGCTTGTGGGCAAAACACCAATTTGATACAATGAACTGTACTGTAATTCCCCAATCGGACAGTGGGCTGACAAGAGCACCGGCATAAATCAGCGATGCTGCGTCTTTAGCCGAGGTTTTCATTCACTGACTTAGGGCATCGTCCGGCTGGTGAGACAAGTTTTTGGGAGAGGGGCTGCGTTGGGGCTTGAGTAAGAATATTCGTACTGCTAGTCTCTATCTGCTGCTAATCATGATTGCTCTCTCGCTGTATCAGCTATTTCAGAGCAATAATCAGGCAGTTGAAGAGCTAAATTATGCCACCTTCTATGCGGAGGCGCAAGCAGGCCGGGTGGTGGAGGCCGATATGGTCGGCAACCAGGTTGTCGGCACACTGCAAAATGGAACCCAGTTCCGCACTACCGTGCCGCCTACAGACGTAACGGTAGTCGAACTGCTGCGCGATAAGGTGCCGGGATTTGACTATCATGATCCACCGTCGCCTCCTTGGTGGACCACACTGGTCACTTACGGAATCATGTTCGCCATCTTCGGTGGGCTTTGGTTCTTCCTCATGCAGCAGTCCCAGGCGGGCGGCAACAAGGTGATGAGCTTTGGTCGCAGCCGGGCTAAGCTGCACAGCGAAGTGAAAAAGAAAATTGATTTCTCCGACGTGGCCGGTTATGACGAGGTGAAAGAAGAGCTGCAGGAGATCGTCGATTTCTTGATGGAGCCGAAGCGTTTTATCGAAATTGGGGCTCGCATTCCTACCGGCGTGTTGCTGGTGGGTCCACCGGGTACCGGAAAGACCTATTTTGCCCGCGCTGTGGCCGGCGAAGCCGGGGTGCCGTTTTTCAGTATCTCCGGTTCCGACTTCGTGGAGATGTTCGTTGGGGTTGGCGCATCTCGGGTGCGAGATCTGTTTGAAACCGCCAAAAAAAGCGCT
>CAYVCY010000198.1:0-3022 GCA_964450265.1 uncultured Clostridia bacterium | reverse complement strand
GAAGTCCAGCGCCGCCCTACCAACCTCCACGGACATCAACTCTCGGGAACCGCCGAAAGGGCCGGTTCCAGCGAAGCAATAGGCACAGCGCAGGTTGCAGTCATGGGCTAAGTGTAGGCAGAGCGCCTTCACCAGCGGTTTTTCAGTCAGCGCTGGACTAATCGGCTCGGGCGAGTCGGCAAACAACAAGCCTTCCTGTTTCAGTTGCTGCAATTCCTCCAAGGCCTGCCCCAGCTCAACTGCCGGGTAGCGATCGCCCAGCGTTGCCACCACAGCCTCAGGGTTGAGGCTTCCTTCCGCTAAGATATCCCAGATCATCTGATCCACTTGGTGCAAACTATTGGTGTTCTCATCGAAGACAAACCGCTCTCCATTGACCGCGAATGTATGCATGCTAATCCTCCCGGCATCTATTCTACTTCGGTTCAAAAAAACATTGACCCTAGCGCGCCAGGGTCAATGATCACGATGGTTTTGCGAACGTTTAGCGAGAGGGACGTTCGCAGACCTGATTGCCGACGGTACAAGAAGTTTTACAGGCCGACTGACAGGAGGTCCGACACTCCTTACATCCCATCTGAACGGTAACCTTGGGTAGGTTGCCGGCATGAATCGTCCGAATATGTTTCATTAGTTACACGCCTACCTTTCGCCACGATATTGCGAAAGTAATTATATCATAAGCCATGAGGAAGAAAAAGCAGGAGAAAACGCCGACCTAATTGCCGGCGCTGCCTACCTTATTATCCGGTGAGTCTATAGAGAGGCTGAGCAACTCCACAGTAGCACCGGCGGGATCCTCCATCCGAGCTACCATGCCAAGTACCTCGTCCACAACCTCCATGGCTGACGTCGTCTGCGCCACGATCAGCAGGACTGCACGCCTCAGCAAGTACTGCGGATATAGCCGTTTCAGCCTCGCCTCAACTATATTCGGCAGGCCTCCACTGCGACGTCGACCCCGGTTATACCCAAAGACAGAGCCAAAAGCCTGCTTCAGATGAGGAAACAGCACATCTGCCTGTTCCGGACTATTCAAACTGACTATGACTGCCTGCATGCTGGCTCCCCCCCTCACAGAAAAATCGCACGCTGTCAATTTTATGTCATCTCAGGGGGAGATGCAAGCTCTTTTCAAAAGTTCCAATTATGAGAAATTGATCAACTCTGACCGAAGATGGCCAGGCTGTAAATTTCGGAGAGATCGGTCAATAGTTGCACGCCAGCCAGGCTGTTGCCCTTCTTGTCCAGGGCTGGCGCGATCACACCGATACCCATGCGGCCAGGCGCTACTGCCATGATCGCGCCAGACACCCCACTCTTGGCTGGTAAGCCGACTTTGACCGCAAATTCGCCGGAAGCATCGTACATTCCACAGGTATACATGAACGTGCGAACTATCCGCAGCACCGACTCAGGAACGGCTGGATCCGCGTCAGGGCCTAAAGCCAATCTTCTGGCTAGAATAGCCAAGCCCAACACATCAATCTCGATAGAACACTGCCGGAAATAAAGGTCCAACACCTCCGTGACACTTCCGTTCAGCGCATGGATATCCCGCAGGAAATAGGCGATAGCCCGGTTGCGGTCACCAGTCTCCCGCTCTGAAACGTACACTCGCTCGTTCACACTAAGATGCCCGGGGCCGACCAGCGCTTCGATGTAGCTGAACAGGCGCTGAAAGCGCTGATCAACGCTTTCCCCGGCAATCAGGGCGGTGGTGGCGATAGCGCCGGCGTTGATCAACGGATTCAACGGGCGCAGGGAGGCGAAGTTCTCCAGCCTGATCAGTGAATTGAAAGCATCTCCGGTCGGTTCCATACCGATGCGGCTGAACACCCCGTCAAACCCGTTATCCTGCAATGCCAGCATCAAGGCAAAGACCTTAGAGACGCTCTGCAAGGTGAACCGCGGATGATGGTCCCCCGCCCGAAACACGCGGCCATCCACCGTAGCTACGGCCACCCCCAAAGCATGGGGATTGCTGTTGGCCAGCTCGGGGATGTACGTAGCTACTTGCCCCAGTGCCGTCAATGCCCGATTCTTCTCCACCACCGCTTCCAATGTCTGCTGCAAGTGGGTCACCCTCCTTAGCTTAGCGCTCACCATTGTATCTCTAACTCAGTATCTTAGCCCAAATCTCTATTACAGCCATCCCCGTGCCGTAGCTCCTGAGATAATCAAGCAGCCCATCAGCTGTTTGTATGCAGACAGATAGCAGTCGGATTGCACAGCGATTACCTTTGGGCCGCGCCGCTCCACCGTCGGAAACAGGGTGCACATATGAGCCATGCTGGTCAGCTTGGTGGTAATTTGGAACTCCACCGGACCGGCAACCTGGTGAGGTTTCATCTCCTGCAAACGCTGCAGCGCCCGCTGGGCAGCCTCTTTGATCAGCGCCTGTGAGCGTTTAGGCGACAGCAACTTGGCAGCAAAGCGATCGATGGCTTCTTTCACCGCCACCGTTTCTATGTTCCCCAGGAAGTCCTTGGCCTCTTGGCAGAGAATGTGGTCGCCTACCACCAATGCCACCGGCACGCCATAATGGCCAGCGATCCCGGCGTTGATCGCCGTCTCTCCCACAACGGTGCCGTTGCGTTTGATTTCAGTTACCGCCCCGCCATAGATGGTGTGATTCATCACTGCATCCTGGTTACCTTCGTGGGCGTGATAACCGATGAAAAACACGGCATCGTAGGTCTCGTCCAACCCTTCCATCTGCAGCAACTGTTTGTTGCTGCCGCTGATCAAAGAAGCACGCTCATCCAAGTCCTCAATCAGAATGTTGGTCATGCTGCCATGGGCATCGTTCACCAGAACTTCCGTTGCCCCCGCTTCGTACGCACCAGCGATAGCCGCATTCACGTCCTGGGTGAGCAATTTGCACATGCGCACATAGCCCGCATCGCTCATGTGCTTGGCACTAGCGACGCCTGTGCCACCTTCCATATCCACCGATATGTATACCTTCATCAACAAAAACACCTCCACAT
The DNA here is from genome assembly GCA_964450265.1 of uncultured Clostridia bacterium. Classification (GTDB taxonomy): domain Bacteria; phylum Bacillota; class UBA994; order UBA5500; family UBA5500; genus JAEZJZ01. Next base: position 29 of record CAYVCY010000198.1, on the reverse strand, counting down.
AAACTTGCTGCCTGAATGCTTCTGCGCAG
>CAYVCY010000197.1:0-3022 GCA_964450265.1 uncultured Clostridia bacterium | reverse complement strand
GGACTGTCCCCACGTGTCACTCGCGTTAGTGATGGTGTTTGGGACGAAGCTTGTGCATGGCTAAGATATGGGTATGGTTGGAGTTGGCGAAATGGCGCTGAAGCGGTCATGGGGACAGCATCAACGGTCAGACAGGTGACCGGGGGTGCTGTTCTTGCTGTGGTGTTGGGTGCAAGGCCCTCGAGCAAAGAAGCTTGCTGCGCGAAAGAAGTGATCGACGGCATCTTCGCAGGAATTCGTATCCAATAAGGCGAACCCCCAAACGGGTGAATAAACAAGCCGCAAGTGCGCAAGGAAAGGTGGGTAACAGCAAGGATGAGATATCGGGTTGAGGATTACATGAACATTAAGAGCGCGACGCACCCGGTTTGGGTGGATGATGACCACTTGGCTTTCCTGACGGATATCAGCGGGGTGCCGCAGGTGTGGAAGGTGGCGGCCAGCGGGGGACGGACGGAGCAGTTGACCAGTTACGATCAGCGAGTTGCCGCGCTCTACCGCCTGCCAGCAGGGCTGGGCCTGGCTTTCGCCATGGACGCAGGAGGGAACGAACATAACCAGATCTTTCAGCTGCCGTTGGACGGGCAAGAGGCCCGTAACCTGACCAACAACCCGGCTGCAGTGCATCAGTTCGGCGGAATGACCGAGAATGGGCAGATGGTGTTCGCCAGCAACAGCCGCAAATACGGCCACTTTGACATCTACCGTCTGAGCCTTGACAGTGGAAATCAGGAGCTGTTGCTGCAAAATGAGGATCACTACAATATACCTGCCGCACTCTCGCCGGATGGGCGTCACCTGTTATACAACAAGTTGAAGGCGCAATCGGACAATGCGCTGTGGATGTTGGACCTGCTTTCCGGTGCAAGCAGACCAATTATGGAAGACGCAAGCAATGTGCCCGCCACCTATGTGCGCCCTGTGTGGAACAACGATAGCACTGGCTTCTATCTGCTGACCGACCGAGATAGCCAGTTCATCTATTTGGCCTTCTACAGCCTAGAGGAGCGGCGGCTCCGGACAGTTCATCAGGAGAATTGGGACCTGGAGCGTGTAGCGCTGTCTGCGGATGGGCGCTATCTGGCCCTTACCGTCAATGAAGACGGCTATTCTGTCCTGAAGGTGAAGGATCTCTGGGACGGCCCTGACGGCTCTCTTGTGGCGCTTCCTGCGATGCCCCGCGGAGTGATCAACGGCGCTGTGCCGATGAATTGGTCACCCAGCGGTCACCGCTTGGCCTTTGCCTTCAGCAGCGGTGCTCGGCCAGCGGACATTTGGGTGCTGGATGTGGATCAGGGTGAGGTGCGGCAGGTGACCTTCAGCAGAGGCGAAGCAATCGCAGCTGATGGGTTTGTTGAGCCCGAGCTGGTGCGTTTCCGTTCTTTTGACGGGCTGCAGGTGCCCTTCTGGCTGTTTCGGCCGCCTGGGGCTAAGCCGACGGAGCCGCTTCCCACAGTGGTGCGCGTTCATGGGGGACCGGAAGGCCAAGAACGGCCTGCATTCAATCCGGTGGTGCAATTCCTGGTCAACCAAGGCTTTGCAGTGGTGGCACCGAATGTACGGGGGAGTACCGGTTATGGCTCCGATTATCACCATCTGGATGACGTGGAGCGCCGGATGGACAGCGTGCATGATGTTGCCGCCTTGGTGGAATTCCTGGTGGAGGAAGGTATCGCCGACGCCGGGCGCGTATCCGTCATGGGGGCAAGCTATGGCGGCTTCATGACCCTGGCCAGCATCACCCATTATCCAGAGCTTTGGGCAGCAGCGGTGGACATCGTGGGCATTGCCAACTTCGAAACCTTCATGGAGAACACCAGTGCCTATCGCCGCGCTCACCGCGCCAGCGAGTATGGCAGCTTGGAGCAGCATCGCGATCTGTTGCGCCGCATTTCGCCGATTCATTATGTGGATCGAATCAAATGTCCGCTGATGGTCATTCATGGTGCCAACGACCCCCGTGTGCCGGTGGGCGAGGCCGAGCAGATTGTGGCCAGCCTGCGGCAGCGCCAGCACCCGGTCAGCTACTTGCGCTACGAGGACGAGGGACACGGCATAGTGCGCCTGGCCAACAAGCTGCACTGCTATCCGCAAGTTGCGGCCTTCCTACATGAGCATCTAGGCACCCAGTGACACGTGGGGACAGTCCCCACGTGTCACTGCGCCCGAGGCCCTCTTCTCTGAGGGACAAGGACTCTAACACAGCAATGTCGAATTCACTTGTTTGAAGAACGTATTAGGTACAAGGTATGTCTGGTACGAAAGGAGCCCGCTAGATGGATCAGTTAAAAGATGTAAGGTGGAGGCAAAGATTTGTCAATTTTGTTCGGGCCTATAGGCTACTAAACCAGTACGTCGGCCAACCCATTGAAACGGAGTTGGAGCGGGCGGGCATTATACAGCTCTTTGAAGTGGCCTTTGAACTGTCTTGGAAAGTGATGAAGGATTACCTGGAAGCTCAGGGATTTAGCGTGAGAAGCCCCAGGGAGACCATAAAGCAGGCCTCTCAAATGGGATTAATTGAGGACGGGCATATCTGGATTGACGCTCTTGCAGATAGAAACCTATCTGTCCATACGTATGATCAAGACTTGGCGAAGAAGATGGTTCGGGACATTGTTCAGGTCTATTCTCCCTTGTTGAACAAGTTATCCGACAAGTTGGCTGGGGAGGTATAGGGATGTATGGACTATTGGATAGGGATCTTAGATACATGCTGGAGGCCGTCAGTAAGTATGCCGAGATAGAAGAAGCTATCATATTCGGTAGCAGGGCTATGGGCAACTACAAGAATGGCTCCGATGTTGACTTAGCGCTTAAGGGCTCGGGTATTGATAGAACAATAGTGAGAAGGTTGTACGATGACCTGAATGAGGAATACCCACTACCTTACTTCTTTGATCTGGTCAACTACGATGATATCGCCAATGAGGAGTTAAAGGAACACATAGACAGCCAGGGGAAATGCATTTATCGAAGGATGACACGCGGGGACAGTCCGAAACCACTGAAAAACCCCCTT
>CAYVCY010000196.1:0-3036 GCA_964450265.1 uncultured Clostridia bacterium | reverse complement strand
GCAGACAGGGAAGACATGCACCCCTTCTCTTCCGCTGAGGTCCAACCCCGGTCCTGCCGCCGATAAGATTACCAAGCAGCCAGCCATGAAAACCCCCTCCTCCCTGTTCTAACCAATAGTTTCACAGAAACAGCCACGATTCCTGCCCATATTGGCAAGGGGCGGAAATAAAACCCGGACGCCATCTTGATCCACAGGGGAATTCTGTGCAGACATTGACATGAGCCTCCCGTTTGGGATAGTATGATTAAACACATAGACGATGACGGGAACAGTAACCTGCTGGTACAGCCTCAGAGAGCCGGAATGGTGGAACCCGGTGCCAAGACCACAGGCGAATAACGCCCCCGAGTCTCTGCCCGAACGCTTGCAGTCAGTAGGCGCAGACGGTTGCACCGTTATCGCATCAGAGTTGACCTGGGGATGAAAGCCCCTGGGTAAATTGGGTGGCACCGCGGAAAACGGCCCTTCGTCCCAAGTTATGGACGAAGGGCCTTATTCTATTATCCAGGGAGGAATTGAGATGGAATTCGTGGACGTGAAACAACTCTACCGACGAAGTGAGGACTGGCTAAATCAGTCGGTTGCCGTGCGGGGGTGGATACGCACCCTGCGCGCCTCCAACGCCGTAGGCTTCATCGAGCTGAATGACGGCACCTTTTTCACCAACATACAGGTGGTCTTCAGCTCCGAACTAGTCAATTTCCATGAGATCGCCAAGCTGCCCATCGCCACCGCGCTGACGGTGAGGGGCACACTGGTGGCAACACCCAATGCCAAACAGCCGGTAGAAATCCAGGCCAGCGCGATCACCGTGGAGGCACCTTCCACCTCCGATTATCCGCTGCAGAAGAAACGGCACACCCTGGAGTACCTGAGGGAGATAGCCCATCTGCGCCCCCGATCCACCCTGTTTTCCGCTGTCTTTCGGGTTCGCTCGGTAGCCGCTTACGCTCTGCATCGGTTTTTCCAAGAGCGTGGCTACATCTACGTGCACACGCCGATCATCACCGGCAGTGACGCGGAGGGTGCCGGAAACATGTTCAAGGTGACCACCCTAGACCTGATGAATGTGCCGATCAACGAACAGGGCGAGGTGGACTTCACTCAGGACTTCTTTGAGAAGGAGACACACCTGACGGTGAGCGGACAGCTGGAAGCCGAAATCTTCGCTTTGGCTTTCCGCGATGTTTACACCTTCGGCCCTACTTTCAGGGCAGAGAACTCAAACACTGCCAGACACGCCGCCGAATTCTGGATGCTGGAACCGGAAATTGCCTTCGCCGACCTGCAGGATAACATGCAGGTGGTTGAGGACATGCTGAAGTACGTCCTCAATTACGTATTGGAGCAACTGCCGGAAGAGATGGCCTTTTTCAATCAATTTGTGGACAAGGGGCTGCTTGAGCGATTGGAGAATGTGCGCAGCTCCGAGTTTGGACGCATCACCTATACCGAAGCAATCGAGCTGCTGCTGAAGGCAGAACAGGATTTCGAGTTTCCGGTCTCCTGGGGTATCGACCTGCAGACCGAGCACGAGCGTTACCTGACCGAGAAGGTGTTTGGCAGACCTTTGTTCGTCACCGACTATCCGAAAGAGATCAAGGCGTTCTACATGCGGCAAAACCTTGACGGGAAGACGGTAGCAGCTATGGACCTCCTGGTACCCGGAGTGGGTGAGTTGGTTGGCGGCAGCCAGCGCGAAGAGCGCTATGAGGAATTGGTGCGGCGCTTAGAAGAACTCGATATGCCGCTGGAACCCTACTGGTGGTACTTGGAGTTGCGTAAGTATGGCGGCGTAAAGCATTCCGGGTTCGGACTAGGCTTTGAACGGCTGATCATGTACATCACCGGGGTGCAAAACATCCGCGACGTGATCGCCAGCCCCAGGACGGTCGGCAACTGCGATTTCTAGGAGCAATCATGAGACAGCCGGTTAGGCATCGACTGCGGCCGCAGCGCATCAGCGCTGCGGCCTGTCTATGACCACAGGCAATTCCGGGATTCCCAGTCGTCTGGCGGCGTTTTGCAGCAGCTGATCTAATGAAGCGACTTAATGGACTCTATGGCAGGAATTCAGCGAAAAGAAGCAGAAGAGAACTGACAAATAGACATGAGCAAGGCCGGATCAGCCAAGGAAGGGAATGAAGACGATTGACATTATTTGAGCGAGTAGCGGCAGCGATAGTCGATCGGCGCAATCTGATCTTCTTCACTTACATCATCGTGATAGTCTTCAGCCTATTCTCCATGCATTGGACTCAGGTTGAGGATGACATTACCTACTATCTGGCTGAGGAAAGCAAAACCCGCCAAGGAATCACCCTGATGAATGAGCAGTTTACCACCTTCGGTATGGCAGAGATCATGATCTCGAATATCTCCCTGGAACATGCCCAGGAGGTGGCTGCTGCGATCGGCGAAGTAGCCGGGGTGTCTTCGCTGATGTTTGATGGTACAGAGAGCTATTACCGCAACTCAGCCGCGCTGTTTGTGGTTCTTTTTGGCGGTGAAGAGACGGACACGGCGACCTTGAGAGCGATAGAGGACATCCGCATCCTGGTGGCACCTTATGACGCGTCTATCTCTACGGCGGTCGGTGTAGACCCGGTGGCACAATTGACAAAGGACATGACCTTGATCGGCGTGCTGGCCGCGATCGTGATCGTGCTCGTGCTCACCTTCACCTCCCGCTCCTACGCGGAAGTGCCTGTGCTGCTGCTCACCTTCGGGGCGGCGGCTCTGATCCATTCAGGAACGAATTTTCTGCTCGGCAAGATCTCCTTCATCTCCAATTCAGTGGGAGTGCTGTTGCAGTTGGCCCTGGCCGTCGATTATGCGATCATCCTCTGTCACCGATTCACCGAGGAACGGGAACGCTTCCCGGCTGTGGAAGCGGCGGCGCAAGCCCTCTCCAAAGCCATTCCAGAGATCTCTTCCAGCAGCCTGACCACCATCGGCGGCCTGGGGGCGCTGGCATTTATCCAGTTCGGCATCGGCAAGGATTTAGCTGCCGTGATGATCAAGGCAATCCTC
>CAYVCY010000195.1:0-3094 GCA_964450265.1 uncultured Clostridia bacterium | reverse complement strand
TGGACCAGGTGGTGATCACCAGCCTGGGCCGCTCTCGCCACCCAGAAGTGAAGGCGGCGCTGGTGTTAGGCATCACCGAGGGCGTGCTGCCGGCGCGGGTGGGCAGCGACGGCCTGTTCACCGATTACGAACGGCAGGTGCTAGCCGATTGTCAGCTGGAGCTGGGGCCATCGCCGGAACGGCGACTATTCGACGAGCAGTACCTAGTCTATCTGGCTCTCACCCGTGCCAGCCAACGATTGTGGCTGAGCTATCCCTTGGCCGACGAAGAAGGGGCCACCCTGCTACCTTCCGGCGTGATCAAGCGGGTGAGGGAGATGTTTCCATTGTTACCGGTGCGGGAGCACCCTCTGATGCCAGAGGGCACGGATAGCCAGACGATGCTGCCTTACCTATCCCGTCCGTTAACCGCTTTACGCCAAGTGGCGGCGATGCTGCGGGAGGCTCGCCAAGAGCGGCCGGTCGCCGCTATCTGGTGGGATGTCTATAGCTACCTGTTATTCTCGTCAACGCAACGTCCGCAGCTGCTGCAGCTCTTGGCTAGCATGGAACGGAAAAACAGCGAGCGCAGCCTGGTCCCGAAGACGGTGCGCCGCCTATATGGCCACACCTTACGGGCCAGCGTCAGCCGCATCGAGAAATATAACGCCTGTCCCTTTGCCTTCTTCACCACCTATGGCTTACGCCTGAAAGAGCGGAGCATCCATCGACTGGCCGCCCCGGATCTGGGCACCTTCTTCCATGATGCCATGGATCGGTTCGTAGAGGAGCTGCAGCAGCGGCAGTTGGACTGGGGACAGCTGACTGATCAACAGTACAGCACGCTCACCCAAGCGATAGTGGACGACCTGGCGCCGGAATTACAGAACCATATTCTGGACAGCTCGTCCCGGTTCCGTCATATCGCCAAGAAGCTGCAGCGCACGGTGGAGCGATCGGCACGCATCTTAGGTCGGCATGCCAGCCACGGTCAGTTCCGACCGATCGCCATGGAGCTGGCTTTCGGCCCTGGCGGCAGCATCCCCGGCCTCTCCTTCACCCTGTCCGATGGCACTCGGCTGGAACTGGCGGGGCGCATCGACCGCCTGGACCTGGCTAGGGGAGAGCATGGCCAGTCCTATCTGCGGGTGATCGACTATAAGTCTGGCTCCTCCAAGCTGACACCGGTAGAAGTCTACTACGGGCTAAAGCTACAACTGTTGACCTACCTGCACGTAGCCAAGCAGTGTGCAGCAGAGCTGTTGCCGGAGGGTACCGAGGAAGCGGGGGCGCTCTACTTCCGCATCCACGATCCACTGCTGCGGGCAGATGCCCCGCTACCGCAGGGGGAGGCCGAAACCCGAGGTTTGGAGGCTTATCGCATGTCGGGCTGGCTGCTAGACGATGTGGAAGCCATCTCACTGATGGACGACACGATCAGCGGACGCTCGTCATTGATACCGGTGTCCATCAACAAGAATGGAACACTGCGTCAAAGCGATAGCGTCTGGAGCAAGGAAGAGCTGGACGCAATGCGGCAACACTTGGAGACCAAGTTCGTCGCCGCCGGGGAAGAGATCTTGGCCGGGAACATCGCCATAGCCCCGTATCGACTGGCTCAGCAGACGGCCTGCCGCTTCTGCCCTTACTCCTCGGTCTGCCAGTTCGACCCGTTGCTGCCGGAGAACGGCTACCGCTGGTTGCACAAGCTGGCCCGGGAGGAGATCATACAACGGCTGCAGCCGGCATCCGGACCAGGCGAACCCTCGGAACCGAACAAACCAGATGGAGGTGTTCTGAAGTGAGCACCACTCAGTGGACTAAGGAACAACAACTAGCGATCAGCGCCCGCGGTCAGCACCTGCTGGTAGCGGCCGGGGCCGGTGCGGGCAAGACGGCGGTGTTGGTGGAGCGGATTATCCAGCGCATCACCGACACGGCCAATCCCCTGAACGTGGACCAGCTGTTGGTGGTCACCTTCACCAATGCGGCGGCAGCCGAGATGCGAGAACGCATCGGGGCAGCCATAGAAGCGCAGTTGGCGGCGCACCCGCATGACGGGCGGCTGGCTCGACAGCTAGCCTTGCTCGGCCGTGCTTCCATCGCCACCCTGCACTCTTTCTGTCTGGACTTGCTGCGCCAACACTTCCACCGCTTGGAATTGGATCCGGCGTTTCGGGTCGCCGATGTCACTGAGGCGGAGCTGCTGCGCACCGATGTGTTGGAGAAGCTGTTTGAGGAGCTATACCAAGCAGGAGACGAGGAATTCCTGAACTTAGTGGATGCTTACGGTGGCACCCATGACGACAGCCAACTGCAAGCGATCATCCTGCAGCTGGACAAGTTTGCTGGCAGCCACCCGAACCCGACCGGGTGGTTGCAGCAGCTGCCCCAATTGATGTCCGATGAGCAAGCTCGCTCAGACTGGCTGACTGCGCTGGGCAATCTGGTGCGGCGGCGGCTGGGGCAGGCCCGCGCAGCACTACAAGCGGCCCAAGGTATCATCAACCAGCCGGATGGCCCGCTACAGTATTTGGAGCTGGTCAGTGACGAGCTCGTGCAGGTGGAGCTGGCGCAAGACGGTGCCGCAGCCGATGATTGGGATGGACTAAAGGCCTTGGTGGAAGGCATCCATTTTGGGCGCCTGCCCGGCAAGCGAGGCGGCGACAAAGAGCTGCGCGAACAGGCTAAAGATGCCCGAAACGCTGCCAAAGGGATTATACAAAATCTGAGCGAACAGCTGTTGGCCCAAGACCAGGCGGATCTGCTGGCCGGGCTGGATGCGGTGATCCCCGACATCTCATTGCTGTGCCAGCTGGTACAGCAGTTCAGAGCCCGCTATGCTCAGGCCAAGCAGGCAAAGGGCTTAGTTGACTTTTGCGACTTGGAGCATCTGGCGTTGGCCGTGCTCAAGGATAATGACCGACCGTCCGACGTCGCCTGGGAACTGAGGCAACGCTACACTGAGATCTTGGTGGATGAATATCAGGACATCAACGGAGTGCAGGAAGCGATTTTGCAGTTAGTCACCGACCCGGCCGGCGAGCAGAACCAACTGTTCATGGTCGGCGACGTGAAACAGAGCATCTATCGTTTTCGCTTGGCCGACCCCACC
>CAYVCY010000194.1:0-3162 GCA_964450265.1 uncultured Clostridia bacterium | reverse complement strand
TTACATTTGCCGAAGGGAGTGGTACGCGGGGACTGTCCCCGCGTACCACCCGGATACAGAGTGATCCAACAAAGCCCAGGCTTCTTGAGCTAAGACCGTTCGTATGGCATCTGAATATCCACCAGCACCCCGTAGTGGTCGCTGGCACAGAGCCCCGTCTGTTCGCTAACCTTCGCCAGAAGTGAGGGTGTTTCCTTGCATTGTTGAAGAGGGGATCACTCGCTGGCTCACCATATTATGGGATCGCCGGCGCGAGGGGCTCCCGCGTGTCGGTTTTCTTGTAACCGTTCTTTCCACTGAATCAATTTGAGGCCCGATATATAATGCAACCAGCAGAAGGGAGTGAGAGGTAATGCGCATCCCATTAAAACAATACTTAGGTTTATTGCGGGACTATCTGCGGCCCCAGTGGAAACGGGTGGCCTTCCTGGCCTGCCTGATCTTGGCCAGCTTGGGCATGCAGCTGATCAAGCCGCAAATTCTCAGGGTCTTCATCGACTCAGTCGGCGGCAGCCGCCCCGAAACCAACCTAATCGCCACCGCCGGCCTGTTCATGCTGGTGGCCGTGCTGGCGCAGGCGATCACCGCCTATTCGCGTTATGTGGGTGAAGATGTGGGCTGGACGGCCACCAACCTGCTGCGCAACCACCTGGCTGCCCATTGCCTTTCGCTGGATATGTCCTTTCACAAGAGCCACACCCCCGGCGAGATGATTGAGCGGTTGGATGGCGATATCACCCGCCTCTCACAATTCTTCTCGCAGCTGGTGATGGGCATCATGTCCAACGTCTTGCTGCTCATCGGCGTCATGGTGCTCTTGTTTCGCGAAGACAAGTTGGTCGGCCTCTGCCTGGGTGCGTTTGTGCTGATCGCCGTGCTGCTGCTCAGCCGTCTGCGCAATATCGCCGTGCCCTATTGGACCAAGGATCGGCAGCACAGCGGCATCTTCTTCGGTTTTCTGGGCGAGCACCTCTTAGGCACAGAGGATATCCGCGCCAATGGAGCCGTCGGTTATGTCATGCATCGTTTCTACCAGCAGCTGCGCCAGTGGCTGCCGGTGACGCGCAAAGCCTATATTGCCGGGGCCGCCATCTGGCAGGCCACCATTGTTACCTTTACCCTGGGCAATGCCATCGCCTTTGGGCTCAGCGCCTATCTGTGGCAGAAGAATGCGATCAGCATCGGTACCGTCTACCTGATCGTGCATTATACTGAGCTGCTGCGCCGCCCCATCGAACAAATTCGTAACCAATTGCAAGAGCTGCAGCGGGCCAGCGCCAGCATCAACCGCATCAGCGGCCTGCTGGGTGTGCATTCAAAGGTGCAGGACGGACCGGGCGCCGCGCTGCCCTCCGGCCCCCTGGGGGTCGAGTTTGGCGGCGTTACCTTTGGCTATGAAGATGATCACACGGTGCTGCGCGACATCTCTTTCACTCTGCAACCAGGCCGGGTGCTCGGCCTCTTAGGGCGCACCGGCAGCGGCAAGACCACCCTGGCCCGCTTGTTGCTGCGGCTTTATGACCCTACCGGTGGGGTAGTAAAGCTGGGCGGCGTCGATTCGCGCCAGCCCAAGCTAAGCCATCTGCGGCAGCGGGTGACCATGGTCACGCAGGACGTGCAACTCTTTCAGGCCAGCGTGCGTGACAACCTCACCTTCTTCAACCCTGAGATTCCCGACCAGCGGATTATCGCCGTGCTCGAGGAGCTCGGCCTTGGCCGCTGGCTGCGCTCGCTGCCGCAGGGACTCGACACCGTGCTTGGCAGCGGGGGCAATAGCTATTCGGCCGGCGAGGCGCAGCTGTTGGCTTTTGCCCGCTGTTTCCTGGCCGGCCCGGCGCTGGTCATATTGGACGAAGCGTCGTCACGGCTCGATCCGGCCACCGAGCAGTTGATCGAGCGCGCTATCAGCAAGCTGTTGCAGGGGCGCACCGGCGTAATTATCGCTCACCGGCTGGATACAGTCGAGCGGGCAGACGACATCCTCATCCTGGAGCAGGGGAATATCGTGGAACACGGCCCGCGGCAGCAGCTGCTCAGCCAGCCGGACTCACGGTTTAATCACCTGCTGCAAACCGGACTAAAGGAGGTGCTGGAATGAGGGCTCTAAAACCTATCTGGCGGCTGATCTGTTACCGCCCCTGGCTCTATCTGGCCAACGCCCTGGCCTGGTCGGCCATCCACATGCTGCCCATCATTCCGGGCCTGATCACCAGGGCATTCTTCGATTCACTTACAGACCAGGCCGCGGGGCTAAACATTTGGACCATCATTGGCCTGCTGGCAGGAGCTGCCTTGGCACGCATCGTTTGCATCTTTCTTGGTGCACTTACCGACTCACGGCACCGCTTTACCATGAGCGGCCTGCTGCGCCACAACCTGCTGCAGGGTATCCTGCGGCGTCCCGGAGCGCAGGCAATTCCCTGCACACCCGGCGAAGCGCTCAGTTACTTCCGCGACGATGCCGAAGCCGCTGAGGATATTATCAGCTGGACGGTGGATCTGCTGGGGCTCACTGCCTCCTGCTTGTTAGCCCTGATGGTTATGCTCAGCATCAGCCCCGGCATCACCTTGTTTGTCTTTCTGCCCATCCTGGTGGTGCTCGTCGTCTTCAATCGCGCCACCCACAAGCTGGAAGCCTATCGGGAGGCCAGTCGCGAGGCCACCACGCAGGTCACCGGTTTCATCGGCGAAGTGTTTGGCTTGGTGCAGGCGGTGCAGGTGGCCCGAGCCGAACAGCAGACCATGCAGCATCTAGAACAGCTGAACGAGCAGCGCCGCCGCCTGGTGCTAAAGGACAGAGGCTTCAACCTGTTGCTCGATTCAGTCACCCATAACGCCGTCTGGATTGGCACCGGAGTGATCCTCATCCTGGCCAGCCAGGCCATGCAGCAGGGGACCTTCTCCGTCGGTGACTTTGCCATGTTCGTCTACTACCTCGACTGGGTCACCGGCGCGTCCGAGTTCTTCGGCTACTTCTTGGCCAGGTTCAAGCAGACTGCCGTCTCCTTTGACCGCATGCTCGAGTTGTTGCCTGGCAGCACCCACGACGACCTGGTGGCACATTCTAAGCTGCATCTAGCCGGCGAACTGGCCCCGGTGCAGCCTACTGCCCCCGCAGACTGCCTGCAGCAGATGACGGTGAGCAACCTTAGCTTCACCTAT
>CAYVCY010000193.1:0-3211 GCA_964450265.1 uncultured Clostridia bacterium | reverse complement strand
GGAATCGAACCCGCAACCAACGGTTTTGGAGACCGCTACTCTACCAATTGAGCTACACCCCTGCGAGACAATTTATATTATATTACGTTCTACTAGCTGTCGTCAAGGTGATGTTCGCTTCAGTAAAGTGTGTAGGCAGGGAGGTATCGACTATGCTGTTGGCGGTGGACATTGGAAACACTGAAATCGCCTTTGGGATATTCTCTGGACAACAATTGCTGGCAACTTGGCGTTTTGCGAGCAATTTCGCCAGAACAGTTGATGAATACATTTTGCTGTTGGAGGCGGCCTTGGCGCGTCATGGTTTCAGGCCGGAGCAGGTTGCGGCGAGCATCATTGCCACGACCTCTCCGCAGACTTTGCCCCAACTGCAGCAAGTCTGTGGGTTACTATTTGCTCATCGTTCCTTGCTTGTCGGCCCGGGAATTAAAACCCGGCTAAAGATTCGCTTTGAACCTCCCACAGAACTCAGCGGTGACCGCATCGCCAACGCCGTGGCGGCCTATCATCTTTACGGTGGCGGTCCAGTGATTGTGGTCGATTTTGGCACGGCGACAGTGTTTGATGTGGTTTCAGCCAAAGGCGAGTACTTGGGCGGCGCCATGGTGCCTGGGTTGACGGTGTCGCAAGAAGCGCTGGTGGGTAGTACGGCCCGTGTTCCACGAGTCGAGCTGACTGCACCTGCCGGTGCGATCGGGCGGACCATGGTTCATGCGCTGCAATCGGGCTTGGTTTTTGGCCACGTTGACATGTTTGAGGGCATGTTGCGGCGCATCAGGCGAGAGATAGGGATGGCAAGGGTGATAGCCACTGGGGATATGGCCGAGCAGTTCGCCAGCTTGTCCGAGCAGTTGCAGCAGGTGGTTCCTAATCTATCCTTGTATGGCTTGCGCCTGCTGAAAGCATTCAATAGTTGAGTCCAGCGCCGCAAATCAATACCTAAACAGGAAGCAATTTAATGCAGCCCGTTTGGTTAGTTTACGCATAGGAGATGACCTCATGAATGTATTGCTCAATCCGCTTTTTTTGCTCTTTGCAACTGTCTTCACCGGTATGTTGTTAGGCAAGGTCAGCATTGGTCGGTTTAGGCTGGGTGTCTCTGGTACCCTCTTTACCGGGATGGCTATTGGTTGGCTGGTATTTGACCGTTACGCAGCAGCCTGGCAGCCACAGTATGACCTAGGCAACGACCTCACCGGTATACCAGCCGCGGCATTGCGCGTACTGAAGACGGGTTTAGTGGACAGGAGCTACTTCAACCTCTTTTTGGTCCTCTTTGTCGGATCGGTGGGCTTGCTGGCTGCCAGGGACGTCGCCAAGGTCTTTCGACATTACGGGTTACGGTTTCTGTTGCTGGGCTTGGCGATCACTTTCGTTGGTGCAGCGACGACGTATCTTTTTGCCCGTTGGCTGCCCGGTCAAGACCCGTATGCCATCTCCGGCGTATACACCGGTTCGCTGACCAGTTCGCCGGGGCTAGGCGCATCGTTGGAGGCGGTTACGCGCTTGTTCGCTGACCCGTCTTCAGGAGCGGCACTTACTGCACAGGCAAGCGTCGGGGTGGGCTATGCTATCAGCTATCCGTTCGGAGTGGTTGCGGTGATCATGGCCATGCACCTCTTTCCGCGCCTGTTCAACATTGATGTGCAGGCTGAGCAGGCTGCCTTACGAAAAGAATTGCATGCAGACAATCCAGGGGTGGAGGAAGACAGGGTTGTAGGCTTTGATCTGGCTGCTTTTGCGCTAACTTGCATGGCAGGATATCTCCTGGGTCAGGTGGGAATCCCGTTAGGCCCTTTGGGGCGGATCAGTCTGGAATCGACCGGCGGCGTGCTGATAGCGGCTCTGTTCCTTGGCAGTTTAGGGCGGATTGGGTCACTCAATTTTCGCATGAATGAGCGTGTGCTGGAAGCCATCAGACAGATGGCGTTAGCCCTTTTCCTGGCTTACGTCGGCCTCAGTTACGGGCATAAGGCAGTGGGCGCCCTATCAGGACCAGGTATATATCTGGTCTTGGTCGGCATGGCCTGTGCAACATTTGCGCTGCTGTCTGGTTTCCTCATTGGTCGTTATGTACTCAAGATCAACTGGATACTGTTGGCTGGTGCGATCTGTGGGGGTATGACCTCCACGCCAGGGCTAGGAGCTGCTATTGATTCATCTGGCAGCAATGAAGCGGCCGCCGGCTACGGCGCTACTTACCCCATGGCACTGTTTTGTATGGTGCTGTTCTCAATTCTGCTTTATAGGCTGCCGTTTTAGGGCAGCATCGCTTTCAATCGGAAGCACCTGCCAGAAAAGCAGACTGCAGTAAGCGTGATGCTCGCTTTGTAACGTATGTCGCCGCTGGAACAGGGCAAAATAGCTACTGCAAAAAGCAACAAGGAGGCGTGCGACTTGCCTGAGTTGAATCACCCCCAGTTGACCAGTAAAGAGCTAACCATGATCGAAGATCAGTTGGCTCATGAGCAGTTGGCCATCGCTAAGCTGAAGGCATACGCTGCTCAGGCCGATGATTCGGAAGTGCAGCGCCTATGCGAAGCCGGCGCTCGCATGCACGAGGATCATTACCAGACGCTGCTGAAACATCTGAGCGGCGTCGAAAAGTAGGGAGGACTGAGATAGATGCCCAAAGTGAATTTGAGCGATGAAGTCATCCTGAAGGACGCCCTCACCTGCCAGAAAGATCTGACCAACAGTTACAATATTGCTGCCAACGAGACTGCCGGCAATAATGGATTGCGCAGCGACATGCTCAGCATTCTCATGCAGGAGCATGAGCTGCAGTCGGCCATGTTTAACGCTGCTGCTGAAAAGGGTTGGTATCAGACGGAGCAAGCGGGGCTGAATCAGATCAATCAGGCGCTGCAAAAATATCAGCCAGGGCTTAAGCAGAGCTAATCTTTCTTCAAGGAAGAGGATCGCGATCGCATAGTGGTCGTGATCCTCTTTTTCTATGCTCTGTTGCCGCAGTGTAAGCAGGAATTGTTTCGTCCAGTGATGAAAATAAAAGGCAAGTGATTCCACGAGGGGGCGATAATCATGCATGACCTGTGGGTCTATACCGGTGCTTTGGGGATGGTCAATGCTACTGCGGTGAAGATGAAGAACGATCGGTGGCTGGTAGTGGATACCGGAGGTACCCCTGAGGACGGTCGGGATTTTGCAGAGAGCGTAGCCGAGAAGGGCGAGGTGGCCTTCGTCTTTCTCA
>CAYVCY010000192.1:0-3228 GCA_964450265.1 uncultured Clostridia bacterium | reverse complement strand
CCAGCAAGCCATAGAGACGGCTGGCCCTCGGGCGCGATGGGGTAGATGCGGGAGAATAGATGCCTGCCTATGCAGGCAACGGCCTGAAGAGGAGAGCGGGCCGGCTGGGAACCTGTCCAGATAGAGTGTGCGCAGCGAAGCACTCCCCCCCACTGCGCGCCGAAGATTATACATGGGCGGGTTTTTCGCAAAAGGCAAGAGCCTGCGCTAATTTGCGCAGGCTCTTGCCTTCTTAACTCCAGGTGAATCGAGCAGCTCCGTCCCGAGTGATTCCGGATCACCGGAGACGGAGCTTTCTGTTTCACTCAGTCGCGGGAGATGGCCAGCGCTCCGCGCTGGCTGTCGGCCACCTGCAGGGTGCCGTCGTGGGGGGCGAGGTAGCGTTTCTCGCCCAGCCCAAACATGGTGCTCTGCCAAGCTAGGGTTTCACCCTCTTTGACTCTAGAGCCAGCGGTGCGCAGGATGATCCCTGGGAAATTGCCGTCATCCTGCTCCAGCCTGATGCAGGTCCAACCCCGAGCAGTGAGGTCGCTCAGGGCCATCTGGGCACCTTGGGCCTCGCTCACCGATTCGGACCAGAGCAACACCGGGCGGCGGTAGAGCAGGTCGTTCACTTGCGCCCGATTGGCCAGCCGGGCCGGGGCCAGCATGGCCAGCAGATATGAACCGGCGACTATCAAAAAGCCAATTCGGAAGACAGTAAAATTGTTCACTATCTGCAACCCGAGACGGGGCTCCAGCCAGCGCATGGCCAGCCAGCCCAGCAACACTCCCACCCCAGCGGAGATGCCAAACTCGATCCAGAAGAACAGTCCTGCCTCCCGCGGTCTGGTGCCCATGGACTTGAGTATGGCCAGCTCCTGACGGCTGTCCAGGAAGACCAACAGAGCCATCACGCCAAAGCCTAGGGCTAGGAAAATTGCACCCATCAGCACAGCGGTATTGCCACCGGAATACAACGAACGCACCAGGCTGTCGGCGCCTTGCACGATGTTGTGTTCGGTGAGCAGTTCCGCTTGCCGCGCTTGCTGAAAGCTGTTGAACCACCGCTGCAGCTGTGCCCCAGCGTGCTCGTTGTAGGCCAGCACCGTGCTTTCGGGCATCTGCGGAACCCATTCGCTAACCCATTGCATATTAGCCAGCAGGGGATTCAGGTATGCGCCATCTTGGTAATAGCCAGCCACCTTGGCTGTGGCCGTTGACCAGTTTCGGCCATCGAATCTGGTCAAGGTAATTTCTTCGTCCACCTGTTCATTGAAGATGCTTCCGCGCAGACTGGTGGGCAGCCAAATATCCCCTGGTTCTGGAACAGGCCACTCCGGTAAGCGGCTACTGCCCACCCCAGCCATCTCCACCCGCCCGCCAGGTGCGAACACCGGCCACGTAAACAGCTGTAGCTGCAGCGACCCGCTGGTGACATAGGGCTGACTTGCGCCTTGCGGTATTTTCGCCAAGTAAGCAGCCGGGATCTGCGGATAGCTGAGTTGCCCGCTGAATTCGCCTGTCAACGACAGCAAGTAGCCCTGAAATAGCATGATCGCCACCAGCACTGTCGCCACAAAGGCGGCGATTACCAGATGCACAAACTTGAATCGCCACAACCGCCTGCCAATCAAGAAGGGAATGGCTCTATTCATTGCGCAGCACCTCCATCGGGGTGAGAGATGCCAGGCGCCAAATAGGGAAGCAGGCGAAGGCTAGCGAGGCTAGGAGCGCCAGGGCCAGCACCAGCAGATATTCGCTGAGCATCAGCCAGAGCACTGTCAGCAACGATACGCCGCCCCGCAGTTCCATCATCGCTCCGTAGAGGCGTAACAGCAAGAAGCCACAGGTCACTCCAATCAGGGTGGTGGTGGCCACTTCGCTGATGCCTAAGGTCATGATGTCTCGGCGGCGCGCACCCAGCGCGCGCAGAGTGCCGATCTCCTGATGCCGAGCGGCTGCGTTGGTGAGCATGTGTCCGCCCAGCAGGAAGCCGGCAATCAGCAGGAATAGCAACCCCAAGATGCGGTTGAAAGATGCGGGTACTACCAGGCTCACCCGCTCCGCCGTGCTGTATACCCTCGGGGGTGCCTGGGCGAACAACTCCATCTTGCCGGTCTTGAAGATCCTGTCTTCCACTTGGCCCATGTTGATAAAGGTAAGGTGGGGGAATTCTTGGCCTAACTGGACCAGCAGGTCGTCCAGTTGCTGGGGATCAGCCAGCCGTAGGGCAACATTCGCCGGTGGCAGCTGGCCATCCACCCCTGTTTGTTGCAGCAGTTGGGACCAGGACTGTTGATCCACCCAAGCCATATTGGCGCGAAACTTGCCTTCCTCTATCATTACACCGACCGGCTCCTGGTGCCAGGACACCGACCGGGTGGGTACCTGAGCATAACTGACAAACGGCAGCTCCGCCTCGGTGGCCGCTGCATAGTCGATCTGCAGAACCTGGCCATCTCCGCCCGAAGCGCCTAATTGTGGCAACCATAGCTGCACCGCTTGCCCCGGCAGATATCTCTGGGCGGTGCGGGACAATTGCATTGCACTATTGAGCACTATACCACCATCAGCGGGGAACTGTTTGAAGTCGCTGGGATACCGGACATAGATCATCTGCTGCAAGCGCGGATTCTCGGGCGTGAGCAGCAACGGATGATAGATGATGCCGTGATCATCTTTGGTCTGGAGCACCGCAGGCAACAATGGGGTAACGTTCACTTCCTCGATGCCCGGGAATTGCCGTAACCGTTGCAGATCCCCTTGGCTGAGTACTTCGCCTACCGATGCCCCTTCTATGGCCCAGAAGCCCTCGCTGTATAGCTCTGGATAGAACCATTCCAGCCAGCTGACACCGCTAGCATGCAGACGGGCAAAGTGGTAGCTTGTCTCAGCGGTCACATCGCTCACCTGCTGGCCTGCCCAGCGCAGGGGTGCCACCAACACCTCCCCCCCGGCAAAGTTGTATAGGAACTGAGCCACCCGGGGAGGGGTGATGTGCTGATAGGACAGGGAATAGGTCAAACTCATGGCCGCCAGTGCCATGGTCAGCACGACCAAAGCGCTTCGACCGAGCTGTCGGCGCACGTTCATCACTCCCAGACGAAAGAACAACCTGCTCACCCCAATTCTGATTTCGCGACTAGTGTCTATGGTGAAGGGACAGTTAGTACCTTTAGTATAACTTTCGCCTGTCGCAATGTATCTAGACAAAGTGGGAAAAGCAGGACTAACTTGCGATGTGAC
>CAYVCY010000191.1:0-3233 GCA_964450265.1 uncultured Clostridia bacterium | reverse complement strand
TAGTCGAATCGGAACATGCCGCTAGATATCGTTCCAACTATGGATGTTAGCACAGTAAACAGGATAGGAATCCACACAAGTACTGTGCCCACAACGGCTAGAAGTTTGGTGAGAACACCCTTGCGATCCATTTGCCTTCCCCCTCGAGGTGCCAAGGCCTCATTCCATGCGGCTTTCTGGCTCTCATTATACCTTCTTATGCTCCGGGAAGCTAAGGGTGCGTACGCCAAAGCAAGAGTAGCTTTTCGTCAAGTTTCGCGCACTGCCCGGTCAACTGATACGGGGGGCGCTAAGCGAGCAATCGCTAACCAGAACCTTCTTCACTTCGGTGCGGAGCATGCTATTCGCCATCAACCGTGACCAACTTGGCGTACAGGCCGTCTAGCCCCATCAACTCCTCATGGGTCCCTTCTTCCACTATCTCGCCTTCATCCAGCACGATGATCCTGTCGGCATGGCGAATGGTTGAGAGACGGTGGGCGATGACTATTGTCGTCCTGCCTCCAATGAGCCTTTCGAGCGCAGCTGCGATCTTGGCTTCTGTTTCGGTGTCTACCGATGATGTGGCCTCATCCAGAATCAGAATCGGCGCATCGTAGAGGAGGGCTCTTGCTATGGCAAGCCTCTGTTTCTGCCCGCCTGAGAGCCTTACGCCGCGCTCTCCTATGTGGGTATCGTATCCATCGGGCATCTCTCGGATGAACTCATCAGCCCCTGCCGCTATTGCGGCATCGATGATCTGTTCCAGAGTAGCGCCGGGACTACCGTAGGCAATGTTCTCAGCGACTGTCCCGTTGAACAAGAACACGTCCTGCAGCACCATGCCCACATTGCGACGAAGAGATGAGATTGCGACAGAGCGGATGTCTACCCCATCTACGAGAACATGCCCTTCGGCGGGATCATAGAACCTTGGGATCAGGTTGGCCATTGTCGTCTTTCCCACACCTGTGGGGCCCACGAGAGCAACCATCTCGCCCGGCCTGATCTCCAGGTTTATGTTCTTCAGAACGGGGGTGTCGTCATAGTTGAAGGAGACATCCTCGTAGGTGATATGACCCTCAACCTTCCCGAACTCCATGGCGCCCGGGGCATCATCTATGTCGGGCTGTGTGTCGAGCACTTCGAAATAGCGATCGGAGGCGGCCAGGGCCTGCTGAAGGGATTCGTTGAGCCGGTTAAGCCCCATGATAGGCTCGTAGAAGAGGCTCACATACAGAAGAAATCCTGTGATGTCGGCGATGGACATCTGTGCCTTGACCGCCATCAAGCCCCCGAACAGCACAACCGAGACCGTTCCCAGGCCTGCGAAGAAGTCGATCACGCCATGGAAACATGCGCTCGTCGACACAGCCTTCGTGATAGCCGAAGAATGAACCATGATGCGCTTGCCCACAGACTCCATCTCGCGCTCCTCTTGCGTGAACACCTGGATCTCCCGCATTCCGCTGAGATTATCCTGCAAGACCGCGCTTAAGTCGCCCAGCTTCGCCTGGGCATGGCGAAAGAGGGGACGGACGTATCGGTTGTACGCGACGAAACCGAGTATGATGAGGGGAATGGGCATCAGGGTGTGTAGAGCTAGCCTCGGGTTGATCGCAAAGAGCACAACAAAGACTCCGGCGACTGTGAGAAGGCTGACGATGGCTTCCGGGATCACATGGGCGATCAGGGACTCAAAACAGGCGGTGTCATTGACGGCCCTGGACATGATCTGCCCTGTTTGGGCGTGCGAGTAGTACTTCGGGGACAGTCTTTGCAGATGCTCATAGATCTCCTTGCGAGCCGCGGCCACACAGCCCCATCCTGCAACGTGGGTAGCCCAGACCTGCAGGGCTCGAAGCGCGGGCCTGAGGGCATATGCGAGAAGCAGAAGAACGGATATGCTGACCACCTGATCAGTCGCTACCGTCCCGTGGCCGAGAGTCTGTTCAATTGCGCCGATAAGGACTCTTATGAGCCAGGGGCCTGCGAGACTCGTGGCGGTCACCCCCAGCATTGCGATGAGCGCTACCACCATCCAGCGCCAGTAGTCGCGCGATATTGCTACAAGACGAGCTATGTGTCGCAAAACCGAGTCACCTCATGTTGCTTCTTCTTGGCCGTGATTGCGGCGATTGTCAGTCGCTGAGCCTTTGTTTCCCCTGCTCGGCAGCTCCCCGGAGCTTCCGGCATCCATATGAGATGTCCGGCTCTGCTAGGAATTCGATGTGGTATACTCGAGCGGAACGCTGACTTACCTCCCTCCCTACTCTCGGACTACCGTATGGCAACATCGCCGGTTCCCGGCTCGCCCAGCGCAAGCCGGACGCTCACGGCCCAATCCGGGTCTTTGAGCAGGGCCCGCCCTATGCCGACCAGGTCGGCTTTCGACTCACGTATTATGGAATCCGCCGCGGCCGGGCTCTTGATGCCGCCGGTCACGATCACAGGCGCTCCGCAGGCAGCCTTCACTCGGCTGCTGATGTCGGCGAAGAAGCCTTCGCCCTTCCATTCAAACGGCTGATACCCTCTGAGCCCGCCGGATATGTGTATCACGTCCACGCCTGCGTCCACCAGACGCGGCGCGATTTCCCGAGCGTCTTCAGGAGTGATCCCGCCGGGCAGCCCATCGTCCGCGCCCAGGCGGTACATGACAGTGAGCTCTGGCCCCACCTCTTCCCTTACCGCGCGTATGATGCGGACGGGCAACAGCAGCCTTCCCTCAGGGCCGTTGGCATACTCGTCCGCGCGCGTGTTGGTCACCGGCGACATGAACTGGTTAAGCAGATACCCGTGCGCGCCGTGCAGCTCCACGCCATCAAACCCCGCATCCGCCGCCCGGCGGGCGCATGCCGCAAAGGCTTCGATCACCTGATCTATCTGTTGGGCGTCCATGGCGACTGGGGTCGGCTCGCTGGGAGATGCCGTGACGGCAGAAGGGGCGATCGGCGTTTGGCCGATCACGTCAGCAGTGGCCCGCGCGCCTGCATGAGTCAGCTGGATCACAGCGCCGGCGCCGCGGCGGTGAATCTCATCCACCAGCAGTCGCAGTAAACCCACGTGAGCATCGGACACCAACCCCAGCTGCCGCTGGTGCCGCCGGCCCGATGGCAGGACGTAAGTGTGCTCAACAACGATGAGGCCTACACCGCCTGCGGCCCGGCTACGGTAGTACTCGCTCGTTTCGGGCGTGACGTAACCTTCTTCGGTTCCTGTGTAGCTTGCCATCGGAGGCATGACAATCCTGTTTG
>CAYVCY010000190.1:0-3253 GCA_964450265.1 uncultured Clostridia bacterium | reverse complement strand
CTGACGGGGCTTTTTTGTTCATTTTGTCTATTTTTAAATCGGATGTTTATTTTGTTTTTTGGCCTGCATTTTTCTATAAGCCAACACGGCCTGGTAGGGCAATAGGCCCTTGAGCAGATTGAGGGTTGGTTTCAGATACCAGTGCCAGGGATAGCCTAGAAGACGGTAGCCATAGATGCTGTTTTGATAGGAAATCCAATAGTCGCGCAGGGTGCGACGTCGGATGGCCGCCAGGTCCTCGCGCACCAAGTATAATGCGTCAGGCATATTGGCTCCGCGCAGTCCAGCCTTCAGGAAGCGGAACCAGAGGTCGCGGTCCTGCCCACGCACGGTTCTAGGGCTTACCGTGTAGCCGCCTAGCTGCTCATAAACCCATTTATGTGTGAGTATGGTGGCATGATTAAAGACATTGCTGCGGTGCGGCTCGTAGTAGTCCGGGTAGGGGCAGCAGGGGTCTATGGCGCCGAGGCTGCCGTCATCGGCAAAACGCTGCATGGCGGTGCCGCAAAGGACAAATTCGGGATTGGCTTGCAGAAAGGCCAGTTGTTTTTCCAGACGTTCGGGGTGGGACAGGTCATCGGCGTCCATGCGAGCTATATAGTCACCCTTGGCTAATTGCAGGCAGCGGTTCAAGGAGTAGGCCAGGCGACGGTTCTCCTGATTTTGCAGCAGCACAAATTTATCCGGTTGCGAGGCGCGGTATTTTTGCAAAATTTGCCATGATTGGTCAGTGGAGGCGTCATCGCAGATGACAAACTCCCAGTCTTGGCAGGTTTGCGCCAGGATGCTGTCTATGGCCGCCGCCAGGCTGCGCTCGGCATTATAGACTGACATAATAATGGAAATGCGGGGCATGCGGCTTAAGGCGTAACACTGAAGACGGTTTGGTAGGGGTATAGTCTGGCACTGTTATAAATGCCGTAAATCCAAAAAAAAGTATAACAGGCCAGCATGGTAAGCCTGATGCCTCGTATCGAGTTCTTGCCCAACTGTAAATTATAGAGCAGGGGGGGTAAAGCCAGAGGCAAAAATGCCGTTGTGTAAATGCCTACTCTGGCCAAATAAATGCTGTGGGCAGTTACACACATAAGCATGGCATTGAGTATGACTAAATTTATGTAGGGGGTTAATTGTTCGGAAGACTCCTTGCGTAAAAACGGTATCAAAGCACAGGGAGCCACTGCCACTGCCACGCGAAAAAGGTTTACTCCTCCACTGACGTAAGTGTTATTGAGATTTATTGCCTTGCCTGTGATGCTTTCTGCAATACTAAACAAGCCGGAATATGCAATCAAAATGGTTATGGTTATGATTGCCAGCCAAAACACCTTGTTTAATTGGCTGGGACAGGAAAGAATCAGGTATAACGGCAACATTACTATGGCGCTGGAATGAAAACTGCAGGCCAGTAGAATTATGAGAAAATATTTTAGCAGTTGACGCTCTTTTACATATTTAAAACCACTGAAGATTATGGCAGCAGCCAGAGCCTGTCTGACCCCGCCGCAAGAGTCGAGATATGTCCCGCATACAAAGAAAAGCAGAATTGCCAGGCTGAAATGGATAGAGTTTTCATACAGTGAATTTATATAAATCAGAGTGAAAATAATGGCGGCAAGCATAAACATAGTTGTGGGAGAATCATAAATAAGACTGCCTAGCTTTGCCAGGAGCTTTAAGCTGGGGTCTTTGGAGGTAATAATTTGTGAGTAGGAGCTAGCTAGAAATCGCTCATAGTCCCACACATAAGCACTATAGTCGGAGCCTACATTATAACGCAGTCCAACAAATGCGGTCAGTGCTGCGATAAGCAGATATTTGTATTTCAAAGCTAGCTTTGGGTCAGTCGCCTGATATTTTTCAATAAGGCTGGCCAGGAACCAGGCTAGTGCCAGGATCAGTAGATAGGGTATCATTCTAGAGGAGAGGGAGAGTTGTTCGGGGTTAGTGCAATGGGATGATGGTATATGACAAGTAGGCCGGAGAAAATGTTAGTTCTGTGGTTCTACGAAGATTTTTTTCAGCATGCTTTGATTTACTTTGCCTACCTCGAAGCGCTCGAGGCAAATCTGAAAAGAACTCTCTGCCATTTTTTGCCGCAGTTCGGGGTTTTCCACTAAAAGCAGCATTTTTTCCGCCAAGGCGGCGGCGTCTTTGGCGGGTACCAGGAAGCCGTTTTCGCCTTCGATGACGGTTTCGCGGCAGCCTGGCACGTCGGTGCTGATGATTGGCCTTCCAACCGCCATAGCTTCGAGGACGCTACGTGGCAGTCCCTCATGATATGATGGCAGCACAAAGATCGAGCAGCGTCGCAGGTAGGGTCGCACATCTTCGGCGTAGCCGCAGTATTCTATGTCGAATTCCTTGATGAAGCTCTGCAGTTCGGCCTGGCTGAGGGCCTCGTCATTGTCGTCCAAGCCGCCCACCAGCAGCACCTTAAGCTCCGGGTGTTGAAGCTTGACTGTGCGCACTGCCTTGAGGAACTCCCTGATGCCTTTGCTCCAAAGCAGTCGAGCCACCATTAGGATTATGGGGTCCTTGGGCAACTCGGCTTTGGCGAAGTGTTGCATATCCACGCCGGAGCCGTTTACCAGGCTGCTGTTGTCCCTGGGCAGCAGTCTGTGCTCGAGAAAATAATTGCGGTCGTCTGGATTCTGAAAGAAGACATTATCGGCCTGTCTGCTTACATGTTTGTAGAATGCGGACATAACAAAACGTACCAGGGCATCTTTTAGACCATGGCGGTAATAGGCGTTTTCTAGGCCATTGACTAAAATATGGATGTGCGGAAGCTTGCAGCGTATGGCGGCTATGCCGCCAAAGGCGATGGGCTTGCTCATATAAAGAAAACAGTGATCTGGACGCAACTCGCGGAAAAGCCGCCGGTAGCCGCGGATCATCTTTAACCCGCTAAGCAAGCCTATGCCGGTGCGGTCGCCGCAAACCTGGCGGTACTCCGCGCCGAGAGCCGCCAGCTGGGCGGACAGCTCGGATGCAGGCTCTATGGAAACGCAGACCACCCGATGACCTAAAGATACTAGTTCGCGGATAAAAGCCCCACGGAAATTTAACAATGAAACGCCGTTGCTGGCTACTATGCAGAAAATTTTGCCGGTGTTGGACATATTGGCTTGCGTTTTGGCGATAAGGCGTTATAACCCGGGTATGGTTCGGTTTGGCGCCCCTTAACCCCGGGCCGCACTCGCCCTAAAGGGCTCGTTTGCCCGGGGCTGTAACGTGTCGCCCCTGACGG
>CAYVCY010000189.1:0-3262 GCA_964450265.1 uncultured Clostridia bacterium | reverse complement strand
AGCAACTGTAGGTAACTCAATTATGCAAGCGGTCAGGCTGACTATTAAGATAAAGATTAGTGACCCAACACGCATCAGCTGGCTCCATCATCTTAAGGAGGAAACATAATGGCTGGAAAAAGTCAAGCGCAAGAGATTTGGAAGAAGACTTTGGCAGAGATTGAACGGCAGCTCAGTCGGCCCAGCTTTGAGACTTGGGTGCTCTCTGCAGAACCGGTGGCTTTGCAGCAGAATATACTCTTTCTCCGTGCTGCAAATGTCTTCAATCGAGATTGGCTAGAAAACAACTACGGCAACCTGATCCTCGAATGCTTGAATAAGGTATCGTCGCAGCCCATGGACGTAAGGTTTGTTCTCTCTCAAGAGGATCTTACTGCTTCCATCGAAGACATAGAACTTCCATCTGAAAAGAATGGGGAAGAGGTTGCTGTCTCCTCTCTCAATCCAAAGTACACCTTTGGTTCCTTTGTGATCGGCGAAAGTAACCGTTTCGCCCATGCCGCTTCATTAGCCGTAGCAGAGGCACCGGCTAGAGCTTACAATCCGCTTTTTATCTATGGAGGCGTGGGATTAGGAAAGACCCACTTGATGCATGCTATCGGACATTTTGCGGCACAATACCATCCTCAGTTGAAGGTAGTCTACATTTCGTGCGAGAAATTCACCAACGACTTTATCAACTCCATCCAATACAAGCGTACAGAGGAGTTCAGAAACCGCTATCGCAATGTAGACATCCTCATGGTGGACGATATTCAGTTTCTAGCCGGTAAAGAATCCACTCAGGAGGAGTTTTTCCATACATTTAACGCTTTGCATGAGGCAAGCAAGCAGATCATTCTCAGCAGCGATCGCCCTCCTAGGGAGATATCTACCCTGGAAGACCGGCTGCGATCCCGTTTTGAGTGGGGCTTGATCACAGACATTCAACAGCCTGACCTAGAGACCCGGGCTGCAATTTTGCGCAAGAAATCGGAATCTGAGAATTTAAAGGTCTCCAACGATGTGCTGCTTTACCTAGCCAACCGGATCAACAGCAACATTAGGGAACTGGAAGGGGCTCTGATTAGAATCAATGCCTACGCTTCTTTTGCCAGTAAAACCATCAGTACCGACTTAGTGGATGAGGTACTAAAAGATGTTCTTCCTGCCGAAAGAAACAAGCAGGTGACTATTGAAGAGATTCAAGTGACGGTAGCGCAGCACTTCAATATGCGTACGGAGGATATGAAGGCTAAGAAAAGAACCAAAGCGGTCGCCTTTCCCAGACAAATAGCCATGTATCTGTCTCGGAAGTTGACAGACCGTTCTCTTCCTAAGATAGGAGACGAGTTTGGGGGCAGAGATCATACCACGGTGCTGCACGCTTGCGACAAGATAGAAAAAGATATTACCAACAGCCCTCAGTTAGCTGAGACAATAAAGACCCTGAAAGAAAATCTTCGCCAGCACTGATCTCTTGTGGGTATTTTTGTGGATAAACTACAGCCTTATCCACAAAAACCAGCCCTCTTGGCATTTCCCCTACGCTGATGTTAATTTTGTGTATAGATAGTTCATTTACTCCCCAATGCTTCAACAGGAGTTTTTGTCGCACCAGAGGGTGTTTGATTGACTTATCCACAAAGTCACAGCCTATAAGACTACTACTATTAAATTTATTATCTTATGCTGGGTGATCCGCTATTATGCCAATTAGGAGGGATAAATTTTGTTTATACAAGTCAACTGGGGGTTGTTCCTAGAAAACTTACAGATAGTAAACAGAGCTGTCTCGAGTCGAACGATAGTTCCTTCATTGGCCGGCATTCTGTTAGAAGCATCAGCAGACGAAGTTCGATTGACCGGGAATGACTTAGAGGTCAGCATCAGCACTACTATCACTTGCCAGGTTTTTGAGCCAGGCGAAGCAGTGGTGCCAGCTCGTTTATTAATTGAAGCGGTGCGCCGTAGCCCCGAGGGAGAGATTACCCTCAAAGTAGTGGGCGAGAGAAATTCCATACAATTGATCAATCCACCGATGCAGCTGGAAATTCTCACTCTCGCTGTGGATGAATTTCCTGAGACCGCGGCCTTTGAACCGGAACAGCACTACATAATCTCGCAGGATATAGTAAAGAACATGGTTAGACAGGTTTATTTTGCCATATCACGCGAGGAATTGAGGCCTATTCTGACCGGTTCTCACTGGTCCTTTAAGGATGATCGGCTGAGAATGAAGGCGCTGGATGGCTATCGCTTAGCTAGCCGTTGGGCTGATTTGGATCACGGCGGCGATGATCTGGAAGCAGTTGTACCCGGAAAGGCATTGCGGGAGTTGATACGCCTGTTATCAGACGAGGAAAATGAACTGAGGGTCTCCATAGGCCGGAATTTCATCACCTTTGAGTTCAACGGGGTGATCCTCACCAGCCGTTTACTAGAAGGGCAGTTTCCAAATACCGACCAATTCATGCCTAAGGTTCATCAGACCAGAGTGGTACTCAAGGCGGATCAGCTGATTTCATCAGTTGAGCGCGCAGCATTAGTCAGTAAGGAAGGATTGGATGGTTCGGTCAAACTATCTATCGATGGAGATAAAATAGCGGTATCAGCCCAATCCATGGATATAGGTCGTCATTATGAACAATTGGATATCAAGAAAGAAGGTGACGATCTGCAGATCATGTATAACATCAAGGCTTTGATAGAACTTCTCAGAAGTGCTGAGAGCGAAGAGGTAGTCTTGGATTTTCACGGCAGCTATGGTCCAGGGGTAATGAGGCCGCTGGGTCAGGACAACTATGTGGCCCTCTTGATGCCGGTCAGGCTTAGTTAGTAGGGTATTACTAGGGATGAATTTGCAGTAAAGAGTTGTATTCTCTATTACGTCCCATTTCTAGGGGGGTGTCATTTCTGCAATCAGTAGAGATTTCAGGTGAATATATTACGTTGTCGCAAATGTTGAAGAAGATAGATCTGATATCTTCTGGCGGACAAGCTAAGGACTTTTTGATCACCCAGAAGGTTGTAGTCAACGGTGTGGAAGAGGACAGAAGAGGGAGAAAGTTGTACCGGGGAGATAGCTTGATCATCAATGGCTGCTCGTACAATTTGGTATAAGCGATATGCGAATCAAGAGGCTAGTGATTGAGGATTGGCGTAATTTCAGGCGATGTGACCTGAGCTTGCACAGCGGCCTCAATATTCTCATCGGCAAGAATGCTCAAGGAAAGACTAATCTGCTGGAAAGCATTCAGTTTCTTTCAACCGGACGATCCCA
>CAYVCY010000188.1:0-3268 GCA_964450265.1 uncultured Clostridia bacterium | reverse complement strand
GGAACTGGGCCAGACTTGCCAGGTTAGCGGCCGGAGAAACTAGCAGGCTGGTGCCAATCACCAGCAGATGGTCTGCTGATACCACCCATTCCATTGCTTCGTCTAATCCATGCACAGACTCCCCATAGAAGACGATGTTGGGGCGCAGCCTCTCCCGATCGTTCGGGCAGGTCATATACTCTTCCCGCCGGGGCGC
Source organism: uncultured Clostridia bacterium (assembly GCA_964450265.1). Taxonomy (GTDB): domain Bacteria; phylum Bacillota; class UBA994; order UBA5500; family UBA5500; genus JAEZJZ01. The sequence goes on along the minus strand of CAYVCY010000188.1, from coordinate 3,072 downwards.
TGCTTTCAGCTGGTGGCCGCAAAGCGGGCAGTAGAATTCCCTAAGGTTGCCGTGCAGTTCGATCATCTCCGTTGAGCCGGCCTTCCGATGCAGGTCGTCGATGTTCTGGGTGACCACCTTTATCCCATGCGCGGCCAAAGCCAGGTGGGCGGCGTTAGGTTTTGCGTCCAACCACCCCGCCAAGTCATTCCAATAAAGCTCATACATCTGCTCAACGGCTTGCCCACCAGCAAACTTCTTCCGGCTCTCGTCGGTGTAGGTGGGTAAGCCTGATGCTACAGAAATGCCTGCCCCGGTTAGGGCGACCAAGCGTGTCATTGTTCTCAACTCCTTCGATGAACCTTGCACTGAGGACTTAATTCTCTATCCGCCCGCCATATTCCTAGCCACCCTCGCTGGTCAGCGGTTATTCCGCAGGCCCAGCTATCACCAAGGGATGCCGGGCCCGATTGTCTCCATTGCACTAACGGAGGCTAGTGTCGTTAGGTGGTTTTTTCGGAACCGACCCAAAAACCTAGGATAGGCGTGTTACTTACCGTTGCTCTAGTTCGTCTGTAAAGGTGAGCCTCATGAGGAAGTGATAATATTGTCCGGTTTCTTAGAGCTATATGATCAGTGTTTTGATGATGTATATCGATTTGTCTATTCTCGGGTAGGCAACCAATGGGATGCTGACGACTTGGTCAGTGAGGTATTCACCAAGGCGCATCGTCGCTGGTCGACGGTGCGCAAAGATGCCCGAGCCTGGTTGTTTACCATCGCTCGTCATACGGTCACCGACTTCTATCGCACTAAAAAGAGGGAAATCCCTGATCAAGAGGCTGTGGAACGATTGTCGGCGAACGGCGGTGATCCCTACGCCCGCACCCCAGAACTGGATTGCCTGCAGGCAGCGTTGGAACAGTTGGATGAGCGGCAGCGGGAACTGATCAGCCTGCGCTACTTCGCCGGTCTGACTTACGGGGAGCGGGGGGGGAGTCTGAACTTGAAAGAAGGAACGGTTAAGGTGAGAGTATATCGCCTGCTAGGCAAAGTAAAGGAGATGGTGGAACGATGTCTGATCGACTGAATAAGGAGTACCGCGCCTTGGAACAGCAGTTGGAGACGATGCGCCGCAAGCTGCCGGTAAACCGAAGTTTGGAAAAGAGCTTGCGCACCCAACTGCGCGCAGCACCCAAAGCTAAGCGAAGCAGCCCCTGGATGGCGTTGATTGCCGTGGCCGCGATGATTGCTTTGCTGATCGGCTCAACTGATTTGCTGCAGCTGGGACCCCATGCGGTACTGGCGGCTGAGCTGCAGATAGTGGAACAGTTTCCCTTCATCGATCTCATTTCCGGCAACTACGGGATACCAGCTGTCGATGGCGATACACTGTATCTACCGGTTTCGGAACGGGGAATCTACCGCTACGATACTACCGCGGTGATATCTGGGGAGGGGTTGACCAGCATCTTGGAGCAGCCTGGTGTAAGCTGGGTAGCCGTCAATCACGCTGGTGACCAACTGGCTTATACCCTAAGCACCGGGGTCTATCTCTATCATCTGGTCACAGGCGAGTGCACCACACTGATTGAGGGCGATGATGCGACTGTTTACTATGAGACTCCAATCTGGTCCAGCGACGACCAAAGTCTGATTATGGCCCGGCGAGAAATCGAGTGGATGGAGCACGGCCATCGACTGCGGGAGTTGGCGGTGGTAGAGGTGAGCTTGGCTGACGCTGGTGTGGAGAAGCTCACCGACGGCGGCTACCCTTCCCTGTCGCCCGACGGCAGCCTGTTGGTGTTTGAGCGGGAAGGGCAGCTGTGGATGCGAGCTTTGCAGAGTCAATCCGTTTGGCCCTTTGTCGGCCTGAAGGCCGGCCAGGAGAGGCAGCTGGGTGAAGGCAGATTTCCTCGCATCTCTCCAGATGGCAGCTACTTGGTCTATGTGGGCACGTCCGAGACGTCACGCCAGCTGGAGGACGGCAAGCGTGTGGTGGAACAAGTCAGCGATGTCTATGTGGCCAACCTGCATGACTTTGAGGATAGGAAGCAGATCACTGCCAACTATGCCGTCCCATTGATAGATGAGAACGAATGGCTAGCAAGAGCTCAGCCCAAAGAGACACTGAACCTGACCGGTCACTACGATTACTACAATCCGGTATGGGGCAGCGATGCTGAAAGCCTCTATCTGCTAAAGGGGGAGGGTGAGAAGTCATCTATGCGGCTCTGCCGGGTCTCTCTGGCGAATGAGGGCCTAACGGCTATGGAGGTAGCCGCTAAGTGGCTGGACGCGGTCAGCAATCGAGACGATGACACGGCGAGGCGGTTGATGAGTGTCCCGGCAGAATTGCTGACCCTATCCAACCCTCATCCCGTCGGTTACGACTTGCTTGCTCAAGGTAACGAGGATGGCAAACAGTATGTCGATGCGCTGCAGTTCGTCGCCTATACCGCCCAGCCTTGGTATCAGGTGCGCAGTCTGCGCATACATCTGCAGCCAGCCGGCAAGAGCTTCTTGGTGGAGCAGGTGGAGGAATTGGGCGATGTGCAGCTCTACGAGCGCAATGGCTATCTCTATCGGGAGCAGGACGGGGTAGCCGAACATCTGCTAGCCACCGATGAGCTGCTGGAGACTGGTGCAGCCTTAGGGGCAGTCAGCTATGATCTGGAGACGGGGACGTCCTACCTGGCTATTCGTAATGGCCAGACATGCCGCATCATCAGCTTCGATCCTAACAAGACGCAAGTAGACCATCTATTCACCCTCAGCGGAGACGGATGCTTGATTACCTCGCTCAGCATTAGTGGTGACTTTGTGGTGATCAACTTTACTCAGCGGTTGGATGGGAAATATGAGAACCGAGCGCTGCTGTATAGCTTAAGCGATCGGATGCCAGTACAGACCATGGGCCGTTCATCCCAATCCTACTGGGCGGATGAGAAACTGACCAATTATACCGAGCGCGACGGACAGCTGGTGCGCTGGCAGCACGATCCCGTTACAGCAGCCAGCAGTCTCTGGCCATAGAACGAAACAGCAGGGACGGTTCTTTTTGTTTCGCTCGGCAAGCGAAACAAAAAGAAC
>CAYVCY010000187.1:0-3334 GCA_964450265.1 uncultured Clostridia bacterium | reverse complement strand
GTCAACTGGTCAGCTCGGCGATCAGGCGCAGGCCCTCCAGGGTAAGATGAGGACGGAAATGGTGCACGTAGGGCGCAAGCTCATCGTGTAGGAAGCTGCCGATTCCGCCGGTGAGCACCACGGTAAGCGGGCCGTGCTCGGCTTGCACCTGCTGGATCATGCCGCGCACCAGTTCGAAATATCCGAAATAGATGCCCGACTGCAGGCAGGCGATGGTATTGTCGTGAATCACCCGATCCATCTTCTTGAGCGCAAAATTCTCCAGCAGAGCGGTGCCGCTGATCATGGCTCGGAGGGAGAGCTCCATGCCCGGAGCGATGCTGGTGCCCAGATAAAGACCGTCCTTGATTACGCAGAAGGTGGAGGCGCTGCCCAGGTCGACATTGAGCAGGTTGCCGCCGTAGCAGTGGTGGCTGGCCACAGCGTTGACGAACAGATCGGCTCCCAAATGATGATAGTCCACCGTGGTGAAGCGGATGCCCAAATCGGTGCGTGTTTCCACCTGTTCCACCGCCAGCCCAAAGGCCCGCTCGGCAGCTTGCCTCAGCGCAGCGGCTGCGGCAGGCACCACCGAAGACAGCAGGATGCGCCGAGGGCGCGGAAACGTGACCAACCACTGCAGATAGTGTTCGACCTGGGCACTGGTGTCAGCCACGTGATGTTCTATTGCATCGCAACCAAAGGTCATCCCTTTGGTGCGAGTGTTTCCCTGATTGATGGTCAATAACACGGCTCTCGCCCCTTCCCTCTTTAAGACTAACATGCTCGATGGCGAACATGCGGAAAGGCTGCCGCCAGAGTGTCCCCGGCAGCAGCCATATATCAGCAACATCCGCAGATGTTCTTGGCGATGGCCATTCTTTCTGCTGAAAAATTCGCCTTGATTGGTTGCGCAAGCAACTATCAGCTTGTACCGATCCTGATCGGCCGTCCTGGTCAGCTAGACCTCGATGTCCAATCCGATATCCAAAGCCTTGACGCTGTGAGTGATGGCTCCGATGGAGATATAGTCGACACCGGTCTTGGCTACCTGCACGATATTCTCTTCGGTGACACCTCCGGAAGCCTCGGTGAGTGCTTTGCCGTCGACCAGATCTACCGCCTGTTTCATCTGGTCCGGGGTCATGTTGTCCAACATGATAATATCGGCATGGCTTTCCAGGGCAGCAGTCACCTGTTCTAAGGTTTCCACTTCCACTTCAATTTTCACGGTGTGGCCGAGGTGGCGGCGGGCCGCCGTGACCGCTTCTTTGATGCCACCGGCGACAGCGATGTGATTATCCTTAATGAGCACCGCATCGTAAAGACCAAAGCGGTGGTTAGCTGCTCCGCCCATCCTCACGGCATATTTCTGCAGCAAGCGCATCCCAGGAATCGTCTTGCGGGTATCCACGATGATGCTGGTATAGAACTTGATCAGTTCTGCTAAGCGGGACGCACGGGAGGCTACGCCCGAGAGATGCTGCAGCAGGTTCAGCGCTACTCGCTCGCCCATGAGGATGGTACGGGCGGAACCGCTAATTTCGGCCAATGTGGTACCAGCCGTGACAGCCTGCCCATCCTTAACCAGCAAGGTCACCTCCACCCCTCCTCCAGCATGGGCAAACACCAAAGGCAGCAGCGGCAACCCGGCTACCACGCCGTCAACCTTGGTCCACACCCGCCCTGTAGCCTGCCGATCTGCTGGAATGATGGACATGCTGGTAATGTCGCCGGTGAAGATATCCTCTTCCAGCGCGCTGACTACCAGTCTTTCGACCAATGGACTCTGCCAGTTCATTAGCTCATCCCCTCTCATGGTTCAAAAATGGACAGTTGCACTTTCAGTCGCCCCGCACCTCAAGATTCCTCGCTCGCGCTTGGAATGACATGGACACCGATTCACTGATGGCTTGTTGTAGATCATTGACAATTTGTTCTACCCGTAAACTATTCGCTAGAAAACTGCCAGGTTCCTGCCGGTTCTTAATTTGGATGTGGTGCAGCGGCTGTTCGTTGACTGGCGATCGGTGGCGACATCGCCTCCGTCATTACGATTCCCTGACTCAGCTTATACTGGTGAAATAGTCCCACCAAGAATTAGGTGGGACTATGCTGTGATCATATCTTCAGTTGTTGCCGATGGCTGTTCGAGCTTACTTGATGGCTAGCATCCGATCTAGCGCCAAGACGGCCTTCTTACGGATATCTTCCGGCACTGTGATCTGAGGCTGCATAGTTTCCAGCGAACACACAGTCTTGCTGAGCGTGTTGGCCTTCATGTTGGGGCAGATCAGATCCGGCGAGGCCAGGTAAAAACGCTTTTCAGGGTTTTTCTTGCGCATCTGATGCAGAAGTCCACCCTCGGTGCCGATGATAAACTCCTGGGTCGGCGATTCGCTGACAAACTTGAGCATGCCGGCAGTGCTGGAGACGCAATCGGCCACCGCGGTGATCTCTGGGCGACATTCTGGATGCACGACCACCAGAGCTTCCGGGTGCTCGTCCTTTGTCTTCTGCAGCTTCTCTAGGGTGAGGTGGTCGTGGGTGTTGCAGTAACCCTGCCAGCAGATGATCTCCTTACCCGTCTGAGCAGCGATGTAGCGGCCCAAGTTGCGATCTGGCGTAAAGATAACCTGCTCGGCATCCAAGGATTCGACTACCCGCACTGCATTGGATGAGGTGCAGCAGATATCGCTTTCCGCTTTTACGGCGGCAGTTGTGTTCACATAACTGACCACGGCCGCCCCAGGATGTTTGGCCTTGAAGGCACGCAAGCCGTCCACGTCGATCATGTCGGCCATCGGACAGCCGGCCCGTGGCTCCGGCAGCAGCACAATCTTCTGGGGAGATAGAATAGCCGCACTCTCAGCCATAAAGTGGACCCCGCAGAAGACGATCACGTCGGCATCGGTGGCCGCTGCTTGCTGACTGAGCTGAAAGGAATCCCCAACAAAGTCGGCCACGTCCTGAATCTCTTCCCGCTGATAGTAGTGAGAGAGAATGATTGCATTGCGCTCCTGCTTCAATTGCTGCAGACGGTGCGCCAATTCAGCATGGGATTGCATAGTGCGCTGACACTCCTTTTTCTCTGAGGTGCTTGATTGATTAGAAAAGAGATCTAATTGACATTCGGTACAAGCCGATAGTTGCTAAAGCAACGATCGCTTTATTGCCCGCAACATCTGCGGATGTTGCTAGTGGATAATGTTGAAGATAAACCATGACAATTCTATACCGACAAATCGGAGTAGTCAACGAAGGGAGCAGGCAGTCTCCGCCATCGTAAGGTACAAGCTGATAGTTGCTTACGCAACAATCACTTTATTGCCCGCAACATATCCGGATGTTGCTA
>CAYVCY010000186.1:0-3341 GCA_964450265.1 uncultured Clostridia bacterium | reverse complement strand
TGGTGGACTTGGATTTGGTCGAGCCCACCTACACCCTGCGCCCGTTGAAGGCCACATTGACAGCCATGGGCCTGATAGTGATCACCTGGTCCACCGAAGAGGCCTTCGGACTTGGCGAGGCAGGGATGGTCCTGCATCCACAGGCAAAGTCGGCGCTGCGTCACCCGGGGACCGTTATTTTGGATATAGGCTACGGCCCTTACGGCAGCAGCGCGCTCAATCTGATCGACGGTGCGCTAAGTCACCCGTTGTTGCAGCTGAATCTGGTGGTGAATTCTACCCGCCCTCTGACCAGTACGGTAGATGGGATCGTCGAGGAAGCCAAACGCTTTTCTGGCGTCACCGGACTGATCAACAATACCCATCTAGGAGACGAGACCGATGTGGAATTGATCCAAGAGGGTGCCAAGCTGGTCTTTGGGGCTGCCCACCGATTGAATATTCCGATGGTCGCCACCTGCGCGCTGCGATCTCTGGCCGCCGAGATAGGGTCCAAGGACATGCTGGGAAACCCGGTCTGGCCCCTAGATCGCTATCTCCCGGACGCCTTTTGGTGAGCAATCGAGCAAGAGCAGTCAACAAACTACAAGGAGGCGATTCCATGGCCCAAATAGTCCCCAAGGAACAAAGAATGTTCATGACCGGCAATGAAGTGGTGGCTTGGTCTGCCTTGGCGGCAGGTGCAGAGATCATGTACGGCTACCCCATCACGCCACAGAATGAAATTATGCATTACTGGACCCGCTTAGCACCCAAGTTCAACACCGGTTTCCTACAGACAGAGGATGAGCTGTCGGCTGGTTTCACTACCGTGGGTGGGGTGATGGCCGGAAAGAAGGCGTTCTCCGGCACCGCCGGCCCTGGCAACGTGCTGATGCAAGAGCCGATCAGCATGGCCGAGGCGATGCGCATTCCAGCCGTCTGGTTCATACAGCAGCGAGGCGGTCCCTCCACCGGCACGGTGATCTACTCCCAGCAGGAGACGCGGCTCACCTGTTTTGGTGGTAATGGCGAAGGACACCGCCTGGTGTACTCCACTGCCACCCACCAGGAGGTGTTCGACTACGGCATTAAAGCCTTCAATAATGCCTGGACTTACCGCTTTCCCACCTTCGTGTTGGGCGACGGCTATCAGGCAAAAATGCGGGAAGCGTTGACGCTGTATAACCCTGAGCAACGGGGGATCAAACTCACCCCTACCGAGCCAATGGTAGGGAAATCGGGGATCCCCGGACAGGACAGGGAAGTAGCCCATCACCGCAACACCTATAACATCGAAGAAGAGCTATATGACCTGCTGGAACAACATACAGCAGATTGGAACCAGATGGCTAAAGAGGTGGTGGAGTGGGACCACCAAGGTGAAGCCGACGCTGACCTCTTGATCATCGCCCACGGGGTGGTGTCTAGAGCAACCCTAGCGGCGTATATTCAGTTGCGCTCGGCAGGCCACAGAGTGTCCTATTTCCGGCCGATCACTTTACGCCCCTTCCCCGAAGTGGCACTGCGCAAAGCGGTAGCGGGGTGTAAACAGATGCTGGTGGTGGAGTCAGCTTACGGGCAGTTGCAGTCGATGGTGCGAGATGCTCTCTACGGCCACACCTCCAGTCCGATGCATGGTTTACTGAAGCCCGGTGTCGGAATCACCTCCGATGAGGTGGTACGTAAGAGCCAAGCGCTGCTGAACCAGTGAAGGAGGGCAAGCTGATGGAGATTATTCATTCGCAGAACGAAGCGATGCCTCGCGTCTGGAGGCGCGAAACCAAGCCTCACCGCTTCTGCCCGGGATGCGGGCACGGCATCTTCTTAAAAGCGCTCGGCGACGCCATCGACGAACTGGAGATTTGGGACCGGGTGGTGTTCGGCTGTGACATCGGCTGCTCCCTGCTGGCCTGGGATTTCTTCAATGTGGACAGCATTCAAACCCATCATGGCCGTACCATTCCGGTGATGGTGGGTGCCAAACGGGCTAACCCAGAACTGATAGTGGTAGCCTACATGGGCGATGGCGGCGGTTATGCTATCGGCTCGCAGCACCTGGTCAATGCGGCGATGCGCAACGAGCGCATCACGGTGCTGTTAGCCAACAATACCGTTTATGCAATGACCGGCGGGCAGATGGCGCCAACCACGTTGCCGGGACAACGCACCGGCACCACCCCTTACGGCAGGGATGTGGAGCAGACCGGCCAGCCCACCCTCGGCCCGGAGATGGCGGCAGCGATAACCGGGGACGGCGCATATATCGCCCGCGGCAGTGTCTCCAACTACCGCCGGCTGAAGACCTATGTGAAGAAAGCGCTGGAGAATCAACTGCAGGGCACGGGATTCGGCTTCGTCGAAGCACTCTCCGGCTGTCCCACCAACTGGAGAATGAACGCAAAGCAGACTTGGAGCTTCATAGACGATGAAATGACCAAGTACTTCCCCTTGGGCGAACTGAAGGACCCTGCCAAGGAAAGAGGTGGGCAGAGATGACTGAAAAGTTATGGCGAATTGCTTTGGCGGGCGAAGGTGGACAGGGCATACAGGTAGTGGGCGAGGTAATGGCGGAAGCTGCATACATGGATGGGAAAGAGTCCATCTACATCCCCAACTTCGGCGTGGAACAGAGGGGAGGCGTGTCCATCGCCTTCGTGCAAATCTCCGATCAACCCATCGGCTCGCCCAAGTTCGCTCAGGCTGACATCCTGGTGCCGCTGTCACAGCGAGCGATCGATCGCACCAAACGTTACATACATCCTCAGACGCTGTACATCTACGAGTGCTCTGCCCTGGAGGTGCCACACCTGAATGATCAGGCTATAGGCATTCAGGCTTGGGATACAGTCACACCGGAGGCGTTTGCGCTGATGGTGGGCAGTCAGCCGGACCAGCCTGATCAACCGCCGCAGGACACCGCCTTGCGACCAGGCAGGATCATCGGCATCCCGGCGGCAGAAATCGCCAAGAATGAGCTACAGCCCAGGGTATTCAACATCATCATCCTGGGAGCAATCATCGGAGCCAGCAATGTCCTGTCCGTGGAGGTGGTGCAGCGGGCCATCGAACGCAAACTGGGAGCGAAATTTAAGCAGGATCCAAGGCTGCGCGAGATGAATATGGCTGCGTTCCAAAAAGGGCTACAGTTGGCACAAGAAAAGCTGCACGAGGGGGCGAGATCATGAGCGAGAGATCGCTGCAGTTCACCGGTGAAAGATATCATGCTCCCCGTGGCACCTGGACGGTGTTCGTGGAGTTGTGCAAAGGTTGCGGACTGTGCATCGAAAAATGCCCTACCCACGTCATCCGCTGGTCAGACCGGCTGAGCAACTACGGCACACCCCGGGTGGAGGTAGATG
>CAYVCY010000185.1:0-3354 GCA_964450265.1 uncultured Clostridia bacterium | reverse complement strand
GGGATAGAATGAGTAAGCGCCATACTCGGCGGTGAACCGTTGCCAGCAATCCTTTTTGAGATCGTTCCTGCCAAAATGGCCGTAGGTAGCCGTCTGACGATAGATCGGTCGCCTTAAATCTAAGTCCCTGATGATCGCCGCCGGGCGCAGGTCGAAGTGGCGGCGAATCAACTCCACGATGCGTTCATCGCTCACCTTGCCGCTGCCGAAGGTTTCGGCCATGATGCTCACCGGTTGAGCTACCCCGATGGCATAGGCCAACTGGACTTCGCAGCGGTCGGCCAAGCCGGCGGCCACCACGTTCTTGGCCACATAGCGAGCAGCATAGGCGGCCGAACGGTCAACCTTAGTCGGATCCTTTCCAGAGAAGGCACCGCCCCCGTGGCGAGCCATCCCGCCGTAGGTATCCACGATGATCTTGCGTCCGGTGAGGCCGGAGTCTCCTTGCGGTCCGCCGATCACAAATCGACCGGTGGGATTGACAAAGATGCGGGTTTGCTCGTCCAGCAGGTGATCCGGGACTACCGGTTTGATCACTTTCTCGATCACATCGGCCCGGATCTGCCCCAATTCCACCGTTGGCTTGTGCTGGGTAGAGATGACGATGGTGTCCACGCGTAGCGGCGTGTGCCCATCGTACTCCACCGTCACTTGTGTCTTGCCATCTGGGCGCAAATAGGGCAGGATGCGGCTCCGCCGCGCCTCCGCCAGGCGTCGGGCTAATTTGTGGGCTAGCGTGATCGGCAGCGGCATGTACTCTTCCGTCTCGTTGCAGGCAAAGCCGAACATCATCCCCTGATCGCCAGCACCGGTCAATGCGTCCGGGTCCTGGTGCTGCCCATGCTTGTGTTCCAGGGCATCGTCCACTCCTTGAGCAATGTCCGGCGATTGTTCGTCAATAGAAGTGAGCACGGCGCAAGTATCGCCGTCAAAACCGTACTTGGCCCGGGTGTAGCCGATGTCCTTGATCGTTTGGCGCACCAGCTTGGGGATGTCCACATAGCATTCGGTAGTGATCTCGCCGACCACCAACACCATACCAGTGGTGACGGTGGTCTCACAGGCGACCCGGGCACCCGCATCCTGGTTGAGAATGGCATCCAAAATGGTGTCCGAGATCTGATCGGCGACCTTATCGGGATGCCCTTCGGTCACCGATTCGGACGTAAAGAAGTAGTGTTTCTTGGCTAACACAGATTCATCCCTCCCCATGTAGGACCTTTCGGCCATCACAAAAACCGCTCCCGGTGAAGAAGCGGCATACGGAACCCTTCTGCTCCTATCTCCCAGAACTATGTTCTGCAGGAGTTAGCACCTGGCGCTGAAAGGCGCTGGTTGCTGGGTTTCATCGGGCCCGTCCCTCCACCTCTCTTGATAAGAGTACGCGATTCATTATAGGGTCATTTTTCCCATGTGTCAACGGTTTTAGCCATGCGGTCTTAGGGCTGAATCAGCGTGAAATCCGCAGGCTCTTCCGGCTGCGTTGGCGGGGCACTGGTAATCCTTCTATAGAAGACAAACAGCACCAATTGATGATAGGTGCTCCAGATCATGCTGAGCACAGTGGATACCAGCAGGGCTGCTCCGCCGCTGTCACTGATGCGTTGAATTACCCCAGACGCTAGCCACCCGATCACGCTCAAGCCCAGGAAAGGTCCGAGACGACTGAACACCAGGCGCACACTGCCCACGATGGCTGCCACCGACCCTAGATCGTCTACAGCGATCAGCTTGGTCCACATGGAGAGCAGCACCCCAGCGATCAGGAAGAAGACCCAGCCAGCGATGGCTGAAGGCGTCGTCGATATCGCCCAGGTGAGCAAATCGCTCATGCCTAGACCGGTGCCCGACTGCAGATGAAACAGCAATGGCTGCAGCAGACGGCCGAAGAAGATCACCGCGAAGATGAAGCCCCCTGCCGTCAGCAGCAGGTTGCCGCCCACAAAGCGCCAAAACATTCGGCGAATACCGTCAAAAAACTGGTCGGTCGTCGCCTGTTCTCCGCCAGACGCCTGGGCATACATATTGCTTTGGCCAGCAATTACCGCGGTTACTGCCAGAAAAGCTAACACGCCAAAGATGGAAAAAGTCCTGATCAAGCCGCCGGCCTGCGACCATTCCAGCCGATCCAAGTCCGATAGGTTAGCAGGCAGACCCGTGCCCAGCACCATTCCCACCAGTACGATGGCCAGCATCATAGCTATGCCCAGCCCCACCAGTAGCGGAAACCAGAGCAAAATCCAGTTGCGCTTCAGCATCGCCCACCCATCAACAAAGGACTGCCATACGTCCTGCATGCGATCCCCTCCCGCCCGATTCTTAGACCCATTGTAACACGTTCCTGCAGCGAGACACATGCCGTAGTGCAGTCGGCGACGAGGCACCCTTTGGTTCAGCAGTTCATAGGATGAAGCAAATATGAAAGAGAGGTGGGCTCATGGCACTGCTCTTGCTGCTTGGATTGGCGCTGCTTGGAATCTGGACCGCATGGACCTTATACATAGAAGAGAAACAACAGCCGGTAAAGGTGGGCCTGTTGCTGCAGGTGCGGCATGGCGAAAAGTTCTTAGATCCCTTTTTGCGGCTGCTGTGCCAGTTGCTCAGAGTCAGCCCGCAGATTGAGGTGGGCGAGATCTGGATCCTGGCTGAAGATGACGGAGAGCAAGCGATGCCCATCGTGCAGCGGCTGCAGCGTAGTTATCCCCCGCTTCATGTTCGCACTGGTGTCAACCACGACCAGGTGAACTTCTCTCAGGCGGACGGCCAGCTGCTGCTGTTCTTGGATCTGACGGATCGCCTCACCCCGCTGGCGGCGTTGCAGGCAGTAGCCCAATTGCTGACAAACAGTCCTGCCTCGATTGGGACCGTGGCCCTACCGGTGAGCGACTGAATTGGGACTGGATACTTGTACCAAAATGAGACCGGCGCAGCATGCGCCGGTTCTTGTTATCCCCTACAATATCGACAGAGAGAGACAAACACCTACGAAAATCGTCATCAATAACTGCAGCAGAAGATCCCTGAACGAAGTGGAGGGCGAGCGGCCCGCAATGTGCGGTCTGCATCGGCGACTCTGCCCCAGCTGTGACACCAGACGGGTGGACAAGCCATCATCGGCACCTCCGCCGGGAGGGATTCTTCAGAGAAAACCAGAGGTTAGTTGCTTACCGAGTTCTTCATTCCGCGGTAGGGGAGGTGAAAGAGAGATGACAAACTTGTTCAACCGTCTGTGGAAGGACGAGTCCGGTCAAGGCATGGTGGAGTATGGACTGATTCTGGCGGGGATTGCAATCGTTGTCATGATGGCAATAGGTCCGTTAGGGACGGCAATCAAGGGGATGTTCAATCAAGCTA
>CAYVCY010000184.1:0-3483 GCA_964450265.1 uncultured Clostridia bacterium | reverse complement strand
CCAGATCCACCACTCGGTTGGAGTAGCCCCACTCGTTATCGTACCAGGAGACTACCTTCAGCATCCGTTCGCCGACTACCATGGTCAGCGGCGCATCCACTATCGAAGAGTGGGGGTTCTGCACGTAATCGACCGACACCAACAACTCGTCACTCACGTCCAAGACACCCTTCATCGGGCCGGCAGCCGCTTTCGCCATGGCGGCGTTCACTTCGGCGGCGGTGACATCTCGGTCAAGTTCGACCACCAGGTCCACCACAGATACTACCGGGGTGGGAACTCGAATGGCAAACCCATTCAGCTTGCCCTCCAGCTGCGGCAACACCAATGATACTGCCCGGGCTGCCCCTGTGGTGGTGGGAATCATGGACACGGCGCCCGCCCGTGCTCGCCGCATGTCCTTATGGGCGCGGTCCAGGATGTTCTGGTCATTGGTGTACGCATGCACGGTGGTCATCAAACCACGGACGATGCCATAGTTCTCATCTAGAACTTTGGCCACAGGTGCCAGACAGTTGGTGGTGCAAGAGGCGTTGGAGACAATATGGTGATTAGTGGGATCGTATTGTTCATGGTTTACGCCCATGACTATGGTGATATCTTCGTTCTTGGCAGGAGCAGAAATGATCACTTTCTTAGCTCCACCCTGCAGATGCCCGGCTGCCTTGGTGGCGTCGGTAAACAGACCGGTGCCTTCCACTACCACATCCACGCCGTATTCGCCCCAAGGAATTTCCTTCGGATCTTTGATGCTGGTAACCGGGATATCCTTGCCGTTAACCTCTAGGCCCTGGTCAGAAACCTTGACTTCTCCGGGAAAACGACCATAGGCCGAGTCGTACTTGAGCAGGTGAGCCATGCTCTCTCTGTTCATCAAGTCGTTGATGGCGACCACCGTCAACCCCTGGCGTTCTGCAGCGATGCGCAGTACCTGGCGTCCGATGCGTCCAAAACCGTTGATGCCGATTCTAACCGTCATTGTTTGTTGGCCTCCTTAGAAACTGATAGTTCTGGGGGATCCCCCGCTAGTAAAACAAAATCTGGCAGGCCAGATCTGACCTGCTTCGACTCTATTCTAACACTAGATCCGGTTTCCCTGCTTGCTTTCGTTTTATCTTGCCCAAATGTTCATCCTGACGCCGAGTGCCTGCGAGCGAAATGCCCACCTGTAAGCTCCGCTTGTTGCCATCTGTTTGGCGTCTCAGACTAAGTAGTCGATCGCCCCATGGGGGAATAGCTCGGGGATTGACGCATAAAAGAACTCCTTAATCGCCTTATAGGTGTCCTCTGGGTAGACGTACTTGCCGTAGCCAAATTGGCCATACTTGTACCTGCGCTGCTCATCCTGCATCGGCAGGCGGCTCTCAGGATTGCGGTCAAGAATGTTGCTTTTCGCTCTAGCGGTGTATCGATGGGTGATCAACTCAAAGGTAACGTCAGTGTTATCACCGTCCATCTGCTTGGCCAGATCTATGAGCAGCCGCCGGTAATCATCCTGCCAGCCGATGTAGATGAAGATGGGAGCCACCAGGAACCCCACTGGATAGCCCGCAGACTGCACCTTCTGTGCCCCTCGGATGCGGTCCCTCAATCCGGGCGTGCCGTGTTCAAATTGGCTGATGATCTGTTCCGTGTTCAAGCTGAAGCGAAAGCGAGTGTGTCGATTGTGCTTCACGTCTAGCAGCGAATCGACATTGGTGTACTTGGTCACGAATCGAAAGCGCCCGTTGGGTTGATCGGCGAAATAAGCGATGGCTGTCTTCAACGCATCGCTGTAGTCCTCCACGGCCAAGGGATCACCGGTAGCCGCTCCTTCGAAGACGGTCTGCTCTGGCAGGCGGGCCTGAATGTATGCGCCCGCCTTCTCCAGCACCTCCTCTATGTTCACATATATGCGCACGTAAGGTTTTTTGCCCAAGGTTGTGTTTAGATAGCAGTATTCGCACTGTCCCGGGCAACTGGTGCCCAGCGGCAGCTGGTAATGGGCGGAAGGCTTACAGGTGGTAAACTGCTTGCTCTTTCTCACCCCGATCACCAGCGTCCGCTTCGCTTCGGCATACATCTCCTGGGGAGTCTTCCCGGGGATCCCGGTCACCCGATTATGGGACGACGTCTGGCCTAGCTCCACCCCTGATTGCTGCGAAAACAGGCGAAACAGCCGTTGCCCCCGTTCATACTCCAGCGCTTGCGGCTCGAAGATCACTCGCTTCGGCTTCCATAGATACATCCAGCTCACCTCAGGATCTAATCTTGTCTCCGATCGGGTTGTTTACTCCTATCCCGGCCTGCAAAAACGTAGACAGTCCCTGTTCTTGCGTCCTCTTTGTGTGGTACAACACAGGCAAGAAGCGTTCTCTCCCTAGGTCAGGGATAACCGAACCAGTATAATGGAACCACCGGATGAAGAGAGGAGGAGTCTGATGTTACGTCTGCGCTACTTATTCCATGATCCCGATTTGGCTAGAAATATCCTTTCTCGCTGGGATAGCGACGATCGGCCAGATTTGCTGGAGCGATTTCGCATCTCTGCCAACGCCGTCTATCCCTTCGTCTGGCAAGGACAGTTGCGGTTCCTGCGCTTTGCTCCCCAAGGGGAGAAGCAGGCAGAATCGATTCTGGCCGAGCTAGAATTCCTCCATTATCTGCAGAAGAATGACTACCCCTGCTTGAAACCGGTCGCATCGAAGCGGGGAGACGAACTGGAGACAGTAGAGACGCAGCAGGGGACATATTACGCCACCGTGTTTGACGCGGTGCCAGGCAAGAGCTTAAACCCCGAGACGATGAGTGATGAGATGCTCGTCGGCTGGGGCAAGGCTCTGGGGAGGCTGCATCGATTGAGCTCCAGTTACCAACCGGTCAGGCATCGGCGCCTTGATTACCGGGCGCAGCTAGGTTGGATGGAGACAGTGTTATCCAAGTTCCCCGCAGAGGCGCTCGCCCGGCGGGAGGTGCAGATCGTCTCGGACTGGCTGGAATCGCTACCTCAGGATGACACCTGCTACGGCTTGATTCACTACGACTTTGAGACGGACAATACTCTTTACGATCAGGGCAGTGACAGCTTCCAGATCATCGATTTTGACGACGCTGTTTATCACTGGTATGCGATGGACGTGGTTAAGGCGTTGAACAGTCACGCCGATGATGCCCCCGCCGAGCGACTGCCCCAGGCTAGGCAGTTGTTCGTCTCTGGCTATCGTCAGGAGTACTCTCTGTCAGATTACTGGCTGCAGCTTAAGCCCGGGTTTGAGCGGTACCAGAACCTCTATGGCTATGTTCGCATTCTGAGGTCGATTCACGAGCAACTGCCGGATGAGCCGGAGTGGATGGTCAATCTGCGTCGGCATCTGGGGCGACTGTTGCAGCGGCGCAGTGTCCACTTCGGTCAGTCGATTCAGCTTCCCTAGAGGTCCCTGCCTCGCGACGTGAGTATCCTCTCGGAGTTTCAAAGCAATAATTTCCATGCATGGAGGAAAACAA
>CAYVCY010000183.1:0-3536 GCA_964450265.1 uncultured Clostridia bacterium | reverse complement strand
GAGAGATAGTGGCCAAAGTATTTGGGCAGGACCAGGCAGCCCTCGAGGCTGCTGTCCGGCTGGCAGGGACTGCTTGGAGCTTTGTTCCAGAACCTGTCGGGCAGGCCCCGCTGATCATCGAACGCCTCCGCTAGCGATCAGCGACTGGGGGAGTCAAATTGGCCTGCTCCATCGGCGGAACGGTGGGGACAGGCCCTCTGTTCCATTCCGCTAAAGCGAAATAGAACAGTAGGGCCAGTACCCCCGTCTCGCTTTGTTGCATTATTTTCTCAGGGCTAGGCAAAGCTAATTGCAAAGCTGAAGGGAGGAATCTGCTTGAAGCCTGTGCGATTGCTATTGGCCTTGTGTTTGGCCATTTCGTCCTTGCTTGTCTTTGGGGCTTCTGTCTCGGCTGACCCCAGTCGCTTCATTCCGGTGCTCGCTCCGGCCATCGAGGAGGGCTTGAATGCCAGAGCGGCAGTGCTGGTTGACGCCGGTACCGGGCAGGTGCTGATCAACAAACAGGGCGACGAACGGTTTGCGATAGCTAGCGTGACCAAGATCATGACCATGCTCTTGGTTTTGGAGGCCAATGAGGACGGTCGAGTCCAGCTGACCGATGAAGTAGTGGCTACGCCTCACGCCTGTTCTTACGGCGGATCGCAGATCTATCTGGAAGCGGGAGAGCGCTTCACCCTGCAAGAGCTGTTGATGGCTGTGTCCATCAAGTCCGCCAATGACGCAGCCGTGGCTTTGGCGGAGCACGTGGCTGGTTCCGAAGCAGCTTTTGTGGCCATGATGAACCAACGGGCCGAGGAGCTAGGGATGAGCAATACCCACTTTATCAACGCTTGTGGTTTGGACGATGTCTCAGCCAGTGGAGTGAGCGGAGAAGAAGGGTATTCCTCGGCGGCAGACGTGGCGGCCATGTCCCGGGCAGTAATGCCCTATTACCCGTTGATCGGCGACTGGTTGACTACACGCATCACCTATTTGCAGCGGGCCAGCGGACCGGTGGAGCTGTTCAACACCAACCATCGCTTCATTCGCGGCTTCCAAGGAGCCAGCGGGTTAAAGACCGGCTTGACCGACGAAGCCCGCTACTGCCTCAGCGCCACCGCGTCCCGCAACGGTTTTCGCTTGATCGCGGTGGTGCTGGGGGTGGCCTCAGATGACTTGCGCTACCAAGACGTCGCTACGCTCCTAAACTATGGTTACGCCAACTACATCGGCACCAATCTGGTATCAAAGGGAGAACAGTTGGCGGTAGTTCCGGTGAACCGGGGGCGGGAGCGGGATTTGGCTGTGGTGGCGGCGGAAGACTTGGCCGTGCTGCTGCCCAAGGGCCAGACGCTGGATGACGTGCAGCCGGTCATGGAGCTAGAACCGAAGCTATTTGCCCCTATCGCCGTCGGTCAGCCCTTAGGCAAGCTAAAGGCGGTCAACAACGGTGAGGTTTTAGGGGAGGTAGACGTGATCGCCGCGGATGCGGTGGAGAAGCTCGGCTTCTTCGGCAAAGTCAAGCGAATGTTCGAGGATCTGTTTCGGTAAGCAGCCCATTGTTCGCGAAGCATGCCCGGCCAAGCCTGCAGAGCATCCGGGAAAAAAGAAATCTCGAGTCTAAGTAAGGAGAGCGGCATCTGAGTCGGTTCTAATGCTGCTCTCCTTGTTGCTTCCAATAACGAGACTATGGGATGGCGCGCGAGCCAGTGTGAATTATCACGGCAATACTCGAGTATCGCGCGCATTCGGATAATTCTTAATGTATCGACTTTTAAGGCAAAAAGTGATACAGTTTCAGAGAGGTATAGGTTCGACTCGGTGCTTCTACTCAGTCGCTGGACCTGATGCCGTCTACGAAGCTAAGCCGAAGTATCCAAGAGTGATTGCGTTTCTCGACGAGATTAGAAAAGGGGTCAAATTGCATGAATTGCAGTGAGAATGAGCGTTTGCGCCTAGATGACCGACCCATTAGGCCATTGCTTATTTTTGATACTATACTGTTGAGTCTTATTGCCGCCTTGAGTATGCTCTTGGCGGCAGTTCTCTCTGGATGCACGAGGACAGAAGTAGGCGATGATCTAGGAAGACTTCTTCATGATGTTTTCGATTCCAGCGTCATCTGGGCATTTGAGGTAAGCGAAGGGTCTATCACCTCCTCGAGCCATGGTTCGGATGCCGTCGCAGTCAGAATCACCCGGTCAGACGGTCTAGAGCAAGCACTCGTTAGCTTGGACGCTCACACCGGAGCGATTGCAGGCACTGAGCAGGTGGCATCTAGAGCTCTATATTGGCCGGTCGGATACCTGGCTCAAGCTGATCAAGAGGCTCTGGTGCTGTATGATCAGAATTTGCGCCAAGATCGGATCGAGACCGCAAACCTGCCCGATGGCTCGCATCCTTTGGATACAGTCTCGTTGAAGGGTCTACACTATGTTCTCAATCGAGATGCCAATGTTGTCTATGTCACTGCTTTGGACAACAGTGCAAATGTCATTTGGCGGACAGAGATTCCCTCTCATGAGGGAGGAACCGAGGCGATGATGGTTCACACTATGCTCGAGCCTCTTGATGACAACACAATCATGGTGTACGGCACCTCTGTGCCTGGCTTGGTTGCCATTGGCACTCAGGATGGATCATTGCTATGGTCATACGTTCCTGAAGGAGGCATGGAAAAGAGAGTCAGCTCGGTGAGTGTTGGTGATTCTGGGTTACTGATTACAGCCATCGTCAACAAAGCTACCCACTACGGAGAAGTCTCCCTCCTGACAATGACGGGAGACGAGTTGTGGACAGTGGAAATGGAATATCCGGCATTTGTCGCGCAAATTGTAAAGGGGCAGGAAGAAGAATCATATTGGTGTTTGGCCGGAGTTGGCGAGGGGTCTGGGCCTACCGGTGGGAACTCTTTGTTGCAGGTTTTCCCGGACGGTAGCTCGATGGAAGTTCTCCACCAGGTGGCTTATGAAGGGCCCACCAGCGTGATCTGGACAGCGGTTGGCTTAGTTGCCTGTGGTCATGAAGATGGGACTATTTGTATCGTTAAGCCTGGTCAGGAGCCTAGGTCTGTGCGCTATGCTGAACCCAGCTTATATCGGCGCTCGAGATTGCTCGGTGTATCTGGAGACAACGCTTTCATCTGTCTCTGCCGGGATACTAGTAACTACACAATCGTTGCTTGTGTTGCTTTGTCGGGTGGTTGATCTATATTGCTTAGCCCTGTGAAGGTAAACGAGATAGGCTGATCATGATCAGGAATAGCGGCCTCCATGAGGCCGCTTGATTTTGCTTGTTTCTTACCAAGCAGTAGCAGTGAGAGGAAAGAGATTGTCTGCCATATGTTCTCAACCAGGTCGAATTCTGTGCAGGAAAGGCTTTCCGTTAAGGCGAACAGTAAGCAGCAAGGAAAAAGACGCTTTGGGGGGAAGTTAGCGATGAACATTCAATTGGAGCTGCGTCGGAGAGTTCTGATCGTGCGCCTTTCCGGAGAGCTGGATCAGCACACCGCTGGTCGATTGCGCACTATGGTGGAACAGGAGCTGGATCGGGAGGTG
>CAYVCY010000182.1:0-3536 GCA_964450265.1 uncultured Clostridia bacterium | reverse complement strand
AATAGACGACCCTTAGTCTCCAGGTAGGCCTCCATAGTCCGGTGAAAATCCAAATGATCCTGCGTCAGATTGGTGAAAACCCCAACGTCAAACTCCAACCCTAGCACCCGATCCAAAGCCAACGCGTGGGAAGACACTTCCATCACCGCGTAGCGGGAATCTGCGGCCAGCATTTCCGCTAGGTATGCCTGCAGGTCCGCTGCCTCCGGGGTGGTGTGCTTGACCGGATATTCCTTTTGGCCCACGATTGTCTTCACCGTTCCGATCACGCCCACGCCATAGCCGGCGCTGCTGAGGATGCTGTGGACCAACAGTGCGGTGGTGGTCTTCCCGTTGGTGCCTGTCACACCGATTAAGCGCAGCCTCCTCGCCGGATGGCAAAAAAACACCTGTGCCACAGTTGATAACGCCTTGCGCGTGTCTGCTACTCGAACCCACGAAAGCTGATCGGGAACAAGAATGTCTCTTTCGACGATCGCCGCCACAGCACCCCGCGCAGCGGCATCGACTAGATAACTATGTCCATCAACATGAAATCCTGGTATGGCGACAAAGAGGAAACCGGGCTGAACCTCCCGCGAGTCATAGGCTATTCCAGTGATCTCGCGGTCGAGGCTGCCCGCCTGCTGCAACAGCGCAAGGGATTGAACCAGTTCTGCCAGCAGCATTACCAGCATCCCCCTTTATTTATGCCATGGTGCAGCTCGCCGAGTCTCGGACTCAGCTCGCAGGCTGATCGACCATTAATAGTTGCTTTCACAACATTACTCTTCTTCTCAAGTGCTTGAGCGAGCTGCTAAAGCAACTCGCTTAAGGAACGAAGTTGACGGTGACAATAGAGCCGGCAGAAACGGTCATCTCGGCTATTGGCGATTGAGAGGAAGCTCGGCCAGAACCGACCGCATGTAGCCTCAACCCCTGGGTGGAGAGGGCGACAGCGGCGTCGCGCAATGAAAGGCCGGTCACGTCAGGCACCGCTACCGGCTGCCCAATCTGCCCTTCCTCCTGGCCGAGATAGACGATCACCGTCGTGCCCGGTGCCACCTTTACCCCCGCCTTAGGTGTTTGGTCCAAAATCTTGGGGCCCTGCCCGTCCAGACGGATGTTCAATCCTGTGTCCAACAGCTTGCCCAGCGCCTGACTCGAAGTCAGCCCCTGTAAGTCTGGCACCTCCACCGGCGCGGGCTGTGGTGCTGTCACCGCATCGATCTGCGGCCTCACATCCAGATAATAAAGAATATCCTGCGTCAAGGTGCGGGTGGCCGGCGCAGCCGTATTTGCACCATAGTAGCCATATTTGCCTTTGGGATCTTTGATAGCTAAGAAGATGGCCACTTGGGGGTCGTCGGCCGGAGCAAATCCAGTGAAGGATGCGATATATCTATTGGGATAGTAACCTCCGCCGGGCATCGGCACCTGAGCCGTGCCGGTCTTGCCCGCCAGCCGATAGCCTGGTATGTAGGCGTTGCGCCCGCCGCCATCGGCAACAACCTCTTCCAGCAGATCCCGCATGCGGGTGGCAGTCTCCTCAGTGATCGCCTGCCCGACGACTTTAGGTTCATTTTGAAACACGGTCTCGCCATCCTGATCTATCGCTTTATCGACAACATAGGGTTGCAGCACCTGACCTCCATTGGCGATGGCCGACATAGCTACCACCTGCTGTATAGGGGTCACCGAAGGCCCTTGCCCAAAGGACATGGTAGCCAGCTCTACCGGACCGATTTGAGTAAACATCACTCCCACGGCCTCTCCCGGCAAATCGATGCCGGTCTTCCGTCCGAAGCCAAACCTCTTGATGTATTCACTAAACCTCTCGGCACCCAATTCCAGCCCCACGCTGACAAACCCAGGGTTACAGGAGTTCTTGATCACCTCTCTAAAGGTCTCATGGCCATGTCCTTGCCTTCTCCAACAATGCAAACGGCGGCCAGCCACGATCTCGTATCCCTTGTCAAAATAAGGCGTCTCCTCGGTCACTACTCCCAATTCCAAGCCCGCCGAAGCGGTAACCACTTTGAAGGTTGAACCGGGTTCAAATCCACCTGAGATAGCCTCGTTTTCCCATACTTTCGTGCTTCCAATGGCGCGGTAGGCTGCCATGTAATCGTTGGGATCAAAATCGGGGCGGTTGGCCATAGCCAAAATCGCTCCGGTGTTTGGATCCATCACAATTGCCAGAGCTGCTTCCGCGTTGTGTACTTCCATTGCATTATCCAGCTCTCGCTCAACAATATGCTGAATTACTTCATCTAGCGTCAGTTTTAGATCATACCCATCTTGCGGCGGGACATAACTAGGTTTGACATTGGGAATCTCCTGACCCCTGCTGTCGGTAGGATACTGCAGATAGCCCGGTTCACCACGTAGATATTGGTCATACTTCAGCTCCAGTCCATAAAGACCCTGACTGTCTATGCCTGCGAAGCCGAGCACCTGAGAGGCCAAGTTGCCGAAGGGGTAATAGCGTCGGCTCTCTTCGGTGAAGGTAATCCCAGGCAGTTCCAGGGCTCGCACCTCGGCAGCGACGACCGGATCTATCTTGCGTGCCACATACACGGCGGCCTTCTTCCTGGTGATCGCTTCATATACATCACTTTCGGGCATGGACAAAATAGACGCCAGCTGCTTAGCTGTAGTTTGGGCATCCTTAATCTGAGCAGGAATGGCAACTACAGTATCGGCACTGGCGCTGATGGCGAGCTCGTGATCATTGCGATCGTAGATAATACCCCTTTTAGGTTCTACCGGTATTTCCCGCATCCACTGCGAATAGGCCCGACCGCTGAGCTCGGGTCCCTGCACCAGCTGCAGCCAGGCCAAGCGAACGTCCAGCGCCAACAGACAGAGCAGGAAGATTAGCAGAGCGATCCCTGCTCTGATGCGAGTATTCATCCGAGTAGACATGCATGCCCCTCCCCCTGCGAGCAACAGCCGGCCCATGCAAGACTCAGCGCTCAGCCTGGCTCGATTCTGCAGCGACGTTCACTATCTGCTGATCGGTCGGCCACTGCATTCCCAGCTCAGCCTCAGCGCGACGCTCCAGTTGACTAGGGGCACTGAGACGATTCAACTCCACGGTCAAGCTGGCCTGTGCTTGCTGTAGCTGTCGCACCTCCCGTTCCATCCGGCTGAGGCGATAATCCAGATCATTGATCTGGGTAAAGCGCCACACCAGGCAGAGACTGACCGCTCCCATCAAGATCACAGCGATCAAAATCATAGCCTGGTCCTGTTTGGCCAAGGGTTTCTGGCGAGGCCCATTCTTCGGACGACGCCCCTCGTGCCTGGATGGTATTTGCGGTTGATATAACGGCTGTTTAGCTACTAACAAGCTTATTCACCTGCCCCTTTTACTAGAACTGTCCGACCCGCGCGGCCACGCGCAGCTTGGCGCTCCTGGCCCTCGGATTACGAGCGATCTCTCCCGATGAAGGTAACACCGGCTTCCTAGTCAGCACCTTCAGCTTCGATTGACCCTTACAGACACAGACAGGCAAATTGGGTGGGCAAGTGCAACCCCGCTCAATCTCCCT
>CAYVCY010000181.1:0-3593 GCA_964450265.1 uncultured Clostridia bacterium | reverse complement strand
GCCTCGGGTGGGACGGTGTGACTAGAACGGTGACCGTCGCTTACCGGGGCAAGACAGTAGTCCTGACTGTTGATTCTACCACCGCCGCGATTGACGGGGAAGAGCAGGCGATCGTCGGGGCTAGCGGTCGGTTGCTGTCGCCGGTAATAGTAGGCGATCGTACCATGTTGCCGCTGCGGTTCGTGTCGGAAGTGCTCGGCTTCCAGGTCCACTGGGAGCCCAGCCACCTGATCACCATCCGGCCGTAGCGCAAGTGGGTTCTGGGGGACGGGTCACAAGAACCCACTCTCAGATCAGGATCCCAACGAAGAAGCAACAGAACCGCCCCCAGGTTGGAGGGCGGTTCTGTTTGCGCTATCTGTAATCAGCGATGGCCCCTACCCGGCCGATATAGAACCCATCGGCTAGAATGCCGCCTGTGTGATTGCTAAAATACTCTTCCTTATAGGCTATGCCACCGGTAGATGCCTGGCTGGACCAGTAGCGCAGACCGACGATATCGCCATCGCGGCGTAACCAGTTGATGAAAACTACGCTGTGCCCCGTGCCATTGGTGCGGGAAAAGTCGATGAAATCTCCCGCCTTGGCCGCTTCCCAGTCGTCGATCTGTCGACCTAAACCGTACTTAACGATAGCATAGGCCGGGTTGCTGGTTTCTTTCGGCCCTTGGGCGGCGTACCAGAGCAGCATGAAATCCTGCAGCTTGCTGAAGGTCATCCGGTTGAAACCATCCTGGCTCAGCCCTACTTCCGCATTTCTGGCTTGCATGGCGCGAAAGAACACCTCAAAGGTGATGCCCACGCAGTGGCTGGCCCGATTGCCGCTTTGGTGGGCACGAAGCAGCAGCTTGTCTTGATAGTGGATGTCGGCGGTGACGCCGTTATAATTGGCATAGTCTGTGTTCAACAGATAGGGATAGCTTTTCCCTTGATATGTGGAGATCGCTTTCAGCACATAGTCGTTCAGGTCGATATAGAGGGCAGACTGCTGTCTCTCTAGCTGGCGGTTAGGTTGCTGGTGGTCACCGGGAACGGATGGTGGTGCAGTCACCTGTGGGGAGTTTTCGCTTGGGTCACTCGGCAACTCTGCCTTGGCCTGTTCACGCCTGGCTTCTAACAGTTGGCGCACTGCATCCGGTATTTCCGGCCCTAATGCCTGCGCGATCATGGTGGGCACAGCATCCGGAAGTAGGCTTTCATATGTAGGTAGAACGCGCGGTTGAAAAGGCGGCCCGGCCAAGCCCAGCATCGAGACCAGCATGGTGCCCAGGGCGAAGGACTTGATTCTAGTTTTTAGCATATGGTTTCTCCCAGTCTATGTAGTCAGCTTGATTATACTAAAACCCTAGATCAGCTTGGTATGGACAAGTTATCCAAGTGATCGCGCTCACTCCCCCAGTCGCTGGCGCGACAGCCCCCTCCGCGCAGGGGTCAAGACTTGCCTCCCTCTGAATCTCCCAGCCGCTAACGCGGCAGCCCCCTTACAGGGGGGCCGAGAAGAGGGAGGTGGCATGGCGTCAGCCATGACGGGGGGAGAGAGCAGCTTTCTTTGATGCCTAAAGTCTCTAAAGCACCAGCCCCCGGCGTTTTGCCGGGGGCTGGTGTTCTCTTGCGCTATCTGTTCTGCGTGCCCAGCTGATTCAGCATCTCTTGCAGATCGGTGGTGGGGCGTTTGCAGCTAAAGCCGCTGCAGACATAGGCGGTGGCACGATCGTCTAAGGCGCGATAGTCGGCCAAGAAGGGGGCTAGCTTCGCTATCTCCGGGCGTTCGTCGCCTGCCGGCTTAAATAGCACCACCTGCAGCGGCTGAAACCGCTCGGCCAGCGCCTGCAGCATGCGCTCGGTGTCCGGTGCTTGTTCCTCGCCTACAACGACCGCCTCGTAGGTCGGCCCGAGGTAGAAATCTAACGCCTGCAACATCTGGGTGTAGGCGGTGGGGTGGCTGCCCAAGTGCTTACCTATCGCCGCCAATGATTTCTCCGCCACGCCGCTCAAGCTTTCGTCGCCGGTCAGCCGGGCCAGGCGCAGATTGCTCAGCGTAGCGATGGAGTTCCCGGCGGGGATGGCCCCATCATAGGTCTCTTTCATGCGCACCGGAAGCTCCGTCTCATCCTCGGCTGTCAAATAAAATCCGCCTTGGTCTGCGTCTTGGAACAGCTGTAGCGTCAGTCGGTTCAGATCCGACGCCAGCCGCAGATACTCGGGCTGCTGGGTAGTCTGGTGCAACTCCAATAGCGCCCAGACGGTAAATGCGTAGTCGTCCAAGTGGGCCGGCAAGGCGGCCTCGCCCTCCCGCCAGCGCTTCCATAGCTTTCCGTCCTCACGCCGCAAGTGGGTCAGCAGAAATTCCATCGCCTTTTTGGCCGCCTCTGTCCAGCTGCTCTCTCCTAACACGCGCCCACCAACCGCCAGGGCGGCGATCATCAGCCCGTTCCAATCGGTGAGCACCTTATCGTCCCGATGGGGACGCACCCGCTGGCCTCGCACTTGCAGCAGTCGCTCGCGGATCTCGGCCCAGCGTTCCAGCAGTTTCGCCTGCTCTATCCCCAATTCGTCAGCCCACTCGGACCAGGGGCGAGTCAGGTGCAGGATGTTGCTGCCTGTCGCTTCGCCGCTGGCCTCGTCCCGGAAGTTGCCTGCTTCCTCTAGGCCAAAGACAGACTGCATCCAGTCTAAATCATCTGCGTCCACATGTGCCTGCAGTTCAGCCAACGACCAAACGTAGAATTTTCCCTCCTCGCCTTCGCTGTCGGCATCTTCCGCCGAATAGAAGGCCCCTTGCGGCGAGGTCAGATCCCGCAACACATAGGTGAATACTTCCCTCGCTTTCTCAGCCAGATCAGCTTCGCCGGTGGCCTGGTAAGCCTCCAGGTAAGCAATAGCTAGCATGGCCTGGTCGTAGAGCATCTTCTCGAAGTGGGGCAGCAGCCACCGCCGGTCGGTGGAATAGCGATGCCAGCCAAACCCCACCTGATCGTAGATGCCGCCTTGCCCCATCCTGCGCAGGGTCTGCAAAACCGCCTGCAGTGGCTTGTTCAAGCCGGTGCGCCGCCAGTAGCGGAGCAGCCAGGTCAGGTTGTGGGGCGACGGAAATTTGGGTGCCCGTCCGAAGCCGCCGTGTTCCTCATCGAACGATTTCAGCAGTTGTTCCTGCGCCCGATCCAGCGTTTTCAGGCTAAGAGCGCCGGCATGATCATTAGCCGACAGGGTGGTCTGCTCCAGATGCGCCTGAACTTCCTGGGCAGCGTCCAACAGCTGCTCCCGTTTACTTCGCCAAGCCTGGCTCAACGCCGGCACCAGATCCAGCATTCCCGGGCGTCCGTGGCGGCTCTCCTTCGGAAAATAGGTTCCGGCGTAAAAGGCTTGCTTCTCCGGGGTCAAAATCACCGTCAGCGGCCAGCCCCCACTGCCGGTCAACGCCTGGCAGACGGCCATGTAATAGGCGTCCAAGTCGGGCCGCTCTTCCCGATCTACCTTGATACAGACGAGGGCCTGGTTTAGTGAATCCGCCACTTCCTGGTCCTCAAAGGATTCCCGCTCCATCACATGACACCAGTGACAGGTGGAATAGCCTATCGACAGGAAAACAGGCAC
>CAYVCY010000180.1:2084-3623 GCA_964450265.1 uncultured Clostridia bacterium | reverse complement strand
TACTTTGGGGCAAAATACGAAACAACAGCCAAGAAGCACAACCCTTGGAGGGAGGAGCAAAGAAATGCCAACTATCGGAGGTTTATGGTGGCTGATTGTCTTGTCGGTAATCGTTGTGTTAGCAATCTGGTATTGGACGACGGCCGCATCTCACCGGGTGGTGGAGCGCATCTCCAAAGAAGACCCCCGACGCTACAATTTCAAGTTTCGAGAGCAGGAGAAACGAAAAGAACGCAAGTGAAGAAAGTCACCTTCTCACCTGCCAGTTGCGCTATCCTTAGGTAACCGAAGCGTGCTAAGATTGATCATGTCGATCGCCAACCTGGCGGTCTGAACGCAGGAGGTACCTATGGAAAAAGAGAAAGGCGCGGGAAACCTCTCCCGGGCATTCATGCTCATCGCTATTGGCGCACTGCTGCTACAGATGGGAACCGGCATTCAAAGCACGGTTTTCAGCAATTTCGTTTCTGAAGAGATCGGTATTGGCGCGGACCAGCTGGGTTTAATCTCAGGCATCAGAGAGGTTCCGGGACTGCTCACAGCAGGCCTGGCCATGGCCTCGTTTTTTTTCACCGAGTCGGCCTTGGCTACCGTCTGCATGCTCTTGGTGGCGGCAGGCATGCTGCTTTATTCCAGTGCAGGAGGATTCGGCGGTCTGGTGTTGGCTACTATCGTGATGAGCACCGGACAACATCTCTATTTCCCACTACAGAGCGCCATGGTGCTCAAGACATCCACTTCCGGTGAGCGGGCTAGTCGCTTGGGTTCATTGAACAGCGTCACCGCAATGGCCACTGTTACGGCCACCTTGCTGGTCCGGGCGATGACCAACCAAGTGAATATGAGGGTCATGTTCCGCGTAGGAGCAGCGATCGCTATCTGCGGAGCTGTCTTCCAGGCGCTGGTGAAGCGTGGTGGTAAAGCCGACCTGCGCCGAGCCCTTGTCTTCAAGTGGAAATATAAGAGCTATTATGTACTGTCACTGCTGGGGGGCTCCCGTCGGCACATGAATCAAACCTTTGCCATCTTTGCTTTGGTCAGTCTGTATGGGGTAAATTTGGCAACCATCTCTACGCTGCTGTTGATCAGCAACGTAATTGCCATTCTCACCCGCCCTATGCTGGGCAAGCTGATCGACAGATGGGGCGAGGGCAAGAGCCTGACCCTGAACTACCTGGTGGTAGCAATACTTTTCTTGGGATATGCCTTTCTAAAGAATGTAAACCTACTCTACGCCATCTTCATCATCGATCAGATGTTTCTGGGATTTGAAGTGGCGATCACTACCCACCTGGACAAGATTTGCGATCGGGAAGACATCTCGGCCAGCTTGGCTATGGGCGGGACCGTCAGCCACATATCGGCGGTCTTGATCCCTGTGCTCGGCGGCTTCCTGTGGGATGCGGTCAGCCCCGTCGCTACTTTCATGGTCGGATTCGGGCTGTGCATCATCTCCTTGCTGCAGGCTTACAACCTGCCAGACCCGGCCTGCATCCGCAGCCAGCAAATCGCCTGACTGGTAGTACAGGCTGATAGTTG
>CAYVCY010000180.1:0-1984 GCA_964450265.1 uncultured Clostridia bacterium | reverse complement strand
GGGCGTTGCTAATAGGTACAAGCCGATAGTTGCTAAAGCAACGATCGCTTTATTGCCCGCAACGCCTGCGGGCGTTGCTAGTGGATGTTCTCCGTCACCTCCGCAGAGAATAGGGGTAGGCGTTCCAATTTGGGGTGCTCGCCTAATCTCAGCCTTGCAGCGCAGGGCCTAAACAGGAGGTGAGAGTATGACCGATGTCAAATGCCATGTCAACACCTGCACCCATTGGATGGGCGGCAAGTGTGGTGCCCACAATATCGACATCCTGCCGGAGGAAGAAGGCAAGATGGCGCGCATCGACGAGCAGACCGAATGTAAGACCTTCTATAAGCGGGAGGGAATCGCATCCTACTTGGGGTCTATGGACAATGTCAACTGGAGCGGAATGACCTCCACGGTAGTCGGAGGAGAGATGAGTCCCTCCATTACCTGTGTAGTCAGTAGCTGTGTACACTGGGGAGACGGCGACGTCTGCCAAGCAAATGCCATCGAAGTTGTCGGCAGCAACGCCGACGAGTGCCAGGACACCAACTGTCGTACATTCAAACAGAAATAGACTCATGCGGGGGCAATCCAGAGTTTCGTGGATTGCCCCCGCATGTGTTTTGATTAGGCCGCCGGATATTCTAGCCCGCGAACTCTCGTTTAGTGCTACAATGTTTAGACATAGACGTATGGTGACAAGGGGACAGGCATAATGGAAAACAAAAATATGGCTTACGGTTATCTGCTGGTAGCGATCTCATCGGTTGGTTTCGGCACGCTTGGCCTCTGGGGCAAATGGGGATACCGAGCGGGACTCACCCCAGAAAGCCTGCTGATACTGCGCTTCGGAATTGCCAGTTTGTCTCTCTGGGCAGTATTGTTGTTCAAGCACCGTGGATTCTCGTGGCCAGGAAAGCGAGCCGCAGCCGCCTTCGTCCTTCAGGGAGCAGTATTCTACGCACTGACTGCCCTCTGCTTCTTTCAGGCCCTCAACTTGCTGCCGGCAGGCTTGGCCAGCATGCTGTTCTACCTTCACCCGGTGATCACAACCATCGCAGCTGCCTGTATTTGGCGCGAACCTATCGGTCGTTCGCAGGTGCTGGCGCTGGTGGTGGCGTTGACGGGGACTGCACTGCTGGCCGGGGAAGCGTTTTCGGGCCAGCTGTCGCTGCCAGGCATCCTGCTCACGCTGCTGGCCGCCGCTGCCTATTCCGGCTTCGCTTTGATGGGCCAGTCCACCGGGCATCTGGCCGCACCGCTGGTCTCCTGCACCTACAGCACGACCGCTTGCTTCTTCAGCCTGCTGATTTGGTCCAGGCTGAGTCTTCCCTGGCTAGTCAGCCTAACCTGGCCACAATGGCTGATCGGTTTCGGCGTAGCCCAAACGGCGACAGTGGTCAGCATCTTGTTCTTTCTGTCTGGGGTGGCAATCATCGGTGCCAGCAAGACGGCGGTAGTGGCTGCGCTAGAACCAGCCAGCGCAGTCATCTTTTCCCTGCTCCTTTTGGGCGAACAGATCACGTTTAAGCAAGGGTTAGGCGTGATGGCCATTTTGGGGAGCATCTGCATCCTGTTCCTCCTTGGTCGGCGGGAAAAGGCGATCACCGTGAAGGCTATGAACTCAAACTACGACGATCATTTTGATGGATTTGAGTAATTTGCAGAAAAATCTGCTTGACAGACAATAGCCTCCCGGTGTACACTGCTCGAAATACAAAATACAGAGTACATTACGTGATGACGAGCCCAGTAGTCAGGCAGATGCTCACAGAGAACCGGGGTGGCTGCGAACCCGGTAGCAATCGACCTGACGAACCTCACCTCCGAGCGGCGAGCTGCACTGAAACAAAGGCTCGACGGAACTCAACCGTTAACATGAGCTGGGCAAGGGAAACGCACCTCCTTGCCTGCAAGAGATAGCCGATTAGGCCAATTAGGGTGGTACCGCGGGTTCATTTTCCTGCCCCTAACCAGGGGCGGTATTTTTTTATCTTTTTTA
>CAYVCY010000179.1:0-3623 GCA_964450265.1 uncultured Clostridia bacterium | reverse complement strand
GGCTGAAGGTTGGAAACGAGCCCCTGCGAAGGAGTCAGACGCTACCTTACTTGGCTAGCTCCAGAATGCGCTCTAGGATCTCCGCCCGCCGCTCTTCCACGGCTGTGAAATTCATCTGGGGGACATAGAGAGCCTCGATCTGGTCGTGGTTCTTCTTGGCACGCCTGATCAGGCAGATAGCGGAATTCAACGCCTCGGAATAGAGTCTGGTCAAGCGCAGGATGTCATGGTCAAAGGTCGCCATCTTAGCCCAATCCACGAAAGGCTCGGTATCGATCACCAGATCTGCCGCATCGGCACCAAAGTAAGCATGGGGCTCGCTGGAGTTGACCACTGCCAGCGAGAGACCTGGAATGACCACGTGGTCGACCCGTACCGGATCCAGCGCGCAATGATAGATCTCTACGTCATAGCCCCTATCGATGGCGGCACGCATCAGCTTTTCTACGATGGTGGTGCGCCCGGTGCCAGGCCGGCCTTGCACCAGAATGCGCCGATCGAGGTGGCCCACAATGCTCTCCAGATGATTGACCAGTCCTTCCGGGGTAATGGCGCTGGCGAAGAGATGACGCTCCTGCGCGGGGCCTCCGCTTAGCGGCACGTCTGCGAAGACGGAACAGATCAGCTCGTGTGCTGCCCGATTGAGACCAGCGGTGTCCAACACCCCTAGTTCCTTCACGTATGCCTGCAATTGGTCGTTATAGACCTTAGCCACATGCAGATAGCTGTAAGCACGGCGAAAAAGAAACCCATTTCGCTGAATCAAGGCCAATACGCTCGCTTTATGCTCTTTGATTCCAGCCTCGTCCCAGTGGTCTCCCAGGTAAACGATGGTGTCAAAGGCAGCCGGGTACTTAGGATCCATCATGTGCGGTGCCGTACCGTCCATCAGAGCGACTCCCAAGGCGGGAATCCTCACCCCATCCAACGAATTGCTATCTGAGGAACAATAGAACTCCTCTATGTCGTATCCCCGCTCACGCATCTGCCTACCGATCCAGCGCATGAAGTTGGACTTGCCCGTTCCGGGACCGCCTTTCAATATGTACAGCGCCCGCTCTTTAGCCGAGATAATCTGGTCATAATGTGAATAGAAGCCATAGCCTGTGTTACCGCCGGCAAAAGCCTTCCTCACCTTACCTAGCATGCTGCAAACCTCCTTAACCCGTTTAGATTGCTCTATATCATACACATCGGGGCAGAAGTTGGTGACAAGGCGAGCTTCCCCAGCAGGCAGAGTCCGATTTGGCAGACTTTGATATAATGGAACCAGCCAGCACCGAGGAGTTGATACTATGCTAGTAGGAACATGCACCATCGCCATCAGGCTTCACGCTACCAAATCGCTGAAGGATAAGCGTTCGATCATCAAGAGCTTGACCACGCGCATGCGCCAGCAGCTGAATATTAGCGTGGCCGAGGTCGACGCAATGGACGAGTTAGGTCGGGCTGTGATCGGGCTGGCCGCGGTCAGCTTGAGCGAATCAGTCATCCGTGACCTCTTTCGTTCCGCTGAAGCGATGGCGGAACGTGCTCCCGGAGCGGAGGTAATGGATGTTTCGGTTTACCTGCATTGATTTCTGTCAACGGGAGGGATATCCACTGGAACTGAAAACGTTGCTCGAGCAGCAGATGTCGGAGGGGACGCTGTATTATCTGGTGCTTAGCGGGCGAAAGAAAGGGGCGAACTGCGACTTCCGCAAGGTGACAGTGAAGCCGGTGCTATTAGGTGATCAAGTGCACTATCAGTTCACCTATCACTTTCCGCGCAAGGCGACCCACGAGAACCTGCCCACAGAACCAGCACTGACGAGGCTGCTTGAGCTGTGGCAGACAATCTTTAAGCAGGGGCAAATCTTCACCAAGGACGCTGACTATCAGGCCTTCGTCAACCGGGACGGCAGTGCCCGCATTCTGAAGCAGCCTCCTTCCAGAGAGGCACCAAACTTGGAACATAATCGCCAGAAGAACTATCTCCTGGCCGATGGGGTTGCCCACGACTTCCTGGTGCAACTGGGCGTGATGAACCGCCAAGGCAAGGTGCTAGCCCAGAAGTATGACAAGTTCCGCCAAGTCAACCGTTTCGTAGAGCTGGTGGCAGATGTAGTGGACAGCTTGCCGCATCCATCGGATCGGCCGCTCCAGATCATCGATTTTGGCAGTGGCAAGTCCTACCTCACCTTTGCCCTCTACTATTACCTGCGCCAGATGCGGGAACTGAACGTGGAAATTCTGGGGCTAGACTTGAAACAGGACGTGATTAGCGAGTGCAGCCGTATCGCTAAGAATCTGGGTTATGAACATCTGCACTTCGCTGTAGGTGACATTGCCGATTACCAAGCTCTAGCTAGAGTAGACATGGTGGTCAGCCTGCACGCCTGCGATACTGCCACCGATGCCGCCCTGGCTAAGGCGGTGCAATGGGATGCGAAGGTGATTCTGGCGGTGCCTTGTTGTCAGCACGAACTGTTCAAGCAGTTGCACCACCCGCTATTTGTCCCACTGGAGAAGCACGGAATAATCAAAGATCGCTTGGCTACACTGGTCACTGACAGCTTGCGCAGTACGGTGCTGGAAATCATGGGTTACGATGTGCAGCTGCTGGAGTTCATCGACACCGAACACACTCCAAAGAATGTGCTTATTCGCGCGGTTAAAACTGAACAGCGCAACCAACAACAGGCTGTAAAATCGTACCTTGAATTGCGAGACTTTTGGTCTTTGCATGACCTGTACATTGAACGCGCCTTTGGAGAAACTCTCGCCAAGTTCTCAAGCGGTAGTCAATCTGAGTAAACATGCTGCGCTATCTGGCTGATAAAACTTTTTATGGCAATGAGAAAGCAGGATCCTGCCTCATGCATGTCACGGGGCAGGATTTGCATTATGCTAAAGAGAATCTATCCGGGGAAAGACATTGGGACAAGGAGATGAATTGCATTGTGGAAGAAACTCGACCAACTGATTGAACAGCGCCGAAATGAGTTAATCAGCTTGGTGCAGCGTCTGGTGCAGACACCAAGTGTTTCCGGGGATGAAGAGGCGTACCAACTGCTGCTGGCAGACGAAATGCGGAAGCTTGGTTTGGAGGTAGACCTGTGGTATCCCACCGAGGAGGAGATCAAGCAGCACTCGGCCTATAAGATGGTGGATGCCCGCGGCATGGCAGGCCGCCCAGGCTTAGTGGGCACGCTGAAGGGTACTGAAGGCAACAACGACCGTAGCTTAACGATCAACTGCCACGCTGACGTGGTGCCGCCCGGCGACTTGGACACTTGGAGCCATCCTCCATTCGGCGCAGAGATCGTCGATGGCAAGATCTACGGACGCGGCACCTGCGATATGAAGGGCAATACCGCCGTAGGCTTGTATGTACTCCGCCTGCTGCGGGAAGTCGGCTATCGACCGGCGGGGGAAATTCAGTTCCATTCGGTGATCGGTGAGGAGACCGGCGGGCTGGGAGCCCTCTATTCCATGGTCCGCGGCTATAAGACGGCAGCTGCGATCATTCTTGAGCCGACCGAGCTGGAGATCGTGCCTGCCCAGGCCGGCGCGGCTACCTTCCGCTTGACTGTGCCCGGCAAGGCGGCTCACGGCTGCGCGCGAGATGAAGGGGTCAACCC
>CAYVCY010000178.1:0-3745 GCA_964450265.1 uncultured Clostridia bacterium | reverse complement strand
GCGATGGTCTCGTTATGGGCTACCCGTTGCCCCTTCTTCACGTGCAGCTGGCTGGCATGTCCATAGGCGGTCTTGAGACCGTTGCCATGGTCCAAGAAGACGCAGTAGCCATAACCATTTTTCCAGCCGGAGTACTCGACCACGCCAGGCATAGCTGCCTTGATGGGCGTGCCGGTGACGGCCGCGATATCCAAACCGTAATGGAACTTCTCGAAGCGGGTGCGGTAGCCCCACCCAGAGGTGATGGTTCCCTGCAGCGGCCAAGCCAAGCGGTAGCTTCCGCTACGGCTAGGCGCTTGCTCCCCGCCGGTAGCGGGGACAGTGAGTCGATCCCCCGGATGGATGGTCCCTCGACTGCTGAGGCCGTTGGCGCTAGCCAAGCTAGCCACACTGGTGGAATAGCGGGTAGCAATAGACCACAGGGTCTCGCCGCTCTGCACCGTGTGGGTAGGATCGGCACCGTTCTGTGCGGCACTGGCGACCATACCCTGACCCACCTGCAGCACCTGACCAGGCTTGATCAGGCTGCCGGAGATGCCATTCCAAGCCTGTAACTGCTGCACTGTCACTCCTTGTACCTTGGAGATCCCCCAAAGGGTGTCCCCCGAGCGCACGGTATATGTGCGCGTCTCGTTTGCCGGAGCAGCAGGCGCGGGTGGTGCGACCACCGGAGTCTCGGCTTGGCGCGGCGGCAGGGCATCACTAGGCTGCTGCTCTTGACGCGACCGATCTGCCTGAAACAATAGATCCAGAGTCAAATCCTCCAGCGCAGGCGCTGTGTGCAACCAAGGGGCTGCCGCCACTTGTGCCGTCGGTAACAGACAAAGAGCTACCACCAGTACCAACAGAAACCTCGCTTGAGTTTTTGAATGCAATTTTCTTCACCAACCTTTAGCAAATATCCAATCTTTGGAGTAAGTGGGCAAGCGCCATCTTATATCCTTGCCCAAAGATCGGCTTGCTATGCGCTATTTCTCGGCCATCGCTTGCAGCAGATGATAGAAATAGTCGTTGTCGTTGGTGGTGCGCAGGTTCTTGATCAGTTCTTCCATGAATTCTGCCGGTTGGGCCCCATCGGAAAGCTTGCGCAGGATGTAGGCGGCCTGCATTTCTTCTTTGCTCATCAGCAGGTCATCGCGGCGGGTGCCGGAACGGCGAATGTCGATGGCAGGATAGATGCGGCGTTCGGCTAAGCGGCGGTCCATGTGCAGTTCCAGATTGCCGGTGCCCTTAAATTCCTCATAGATTACATCGTCCATGCGGCTGCCGGTATCCACCAGGGCGGTGGCTAGAATGGTCAGGCTGCCGCCTTCCTCCATGTTCCGGGCAGCACCAAAGAAGCGCTTTGGCTTATGCAACGCCGCCGGATCCATGCCTCCGCTGAGGGTGCGCCCGGATGGAGCCACCACCAAGTTGTTAGCCCGGGCCAGGCGGGTGATGCTATCCAGCAAAATCACCACGTCGCGCTTATGCTCAACCAGTCGCTTGGCCCGCTCCAGCACCATGTCGGACACCCGGGTGTGGTTGTCGGGCAATTCGTCGAAAGTGGAAGCAACCACTTCGCTGTCGCCGGTGACCGAACGCTGCATATCGGTGACTTCCTCCGGCCGTTCGTCGATCAACAGCACGATCAGGTGTACTTCCGGGTGGTTCTTGGTGATCGCATTGGCGATCTGCTTCAGCAAGGTGGTCTTGCCAGCCTTCGGCGGGGAGACCAACAATCCCCGCTGCCCCTTTCCTACGGGCGCAACGATATCCATCAAGCGGGTAGAAATTTCGTTCTGGGTGGTCTCTAGGCGTAGGCGTTCGTTGGGGAAGATAGGGGTCAGCGCCTCAAAGGCAATGCGGTGTATGGCGGCAGCAGGTGGGAATCCATTGACCGATTCTACATGCAAGAGAGCGTAATAGCGCTCGTTGTCCTTGGGATGGCGCACCTTGCCATAGACCTGGTCGCCAGTCTTTAGGTCGAAGCGGCGAATCTGCGATGGCGAAACATAAATGTCCTCATCGCTGGGCAGATAGTTGATCGGCCTCAGAAAGCCAAACCCTTCTTGTAGCACCTCCAGGATGCCATGGGCGAACAGAAAACCGTCTTTTTCGGTCTCCGCCTTCAAAATCTCGAAGACCAGCTCCCGTTTCTTCAGGCGAGAATAACCCTCCACCCGTAGCTCCTTGGCCAAAGCATATAGCTCTTGGTTCGTCTTCTTTTCCAGTTGCTCTAAGTCGAAATTCAATCAATCACTTCCTTGAACAATTTCTATAGACTTGCG
Organism: uncultured Clostridia bacterium; assembly: GCA_964450265.1. Classification (GTDB taxonomy): domain Bacteria; phylum Bacillota; class UBA994; order UBA5500; family UBA5500; genus JAEZJZ01. The sequence continues at coordinate 1,475 of CAYVCY010000178.1, read as the reverse complement.
TTTTAGCTAACCTGCCTTCAGCTTCATTGTTGCCGCTCGATCAGCTCTTTAAGCATCGGCTTGCGTTCCAAACTGTGCATGGCCTCCACAAAGCGCACCGTGCCGGTCTTGGCCCGCATCACCAGAGAATGGGTGCGCGCCTTGCCGCCGTAATAGCGCACTCCCTGCAGCAAGTCACCATCGGTAATGCCGGTGGCTGCAAAGATCACGTCGTCGCCCTTGGCTAGGTCCAGATGGGTAAGCACTGCCTTCACATCTAGAATACCCATCTGCTGAGCGCGCTCTACCTCTGCATCAGATTGCGGCCACAGGCGCGCCTGCATCTCGCCGCCCAAGCACTTCAGGGCCGCAGCAGCCAGCACTCCCTCTGGCGCTCCGCCAATACCGAGCAGCATATCCACGCCGCTATCGGCAATGGCAGTGGCTACCGCCGGAGCCACATCCCCATCGGTAATCAGTTTGATGCGTGCCCCTGCCTCCCGCACCTCCCGAATGATGTCCACGTGCCGTGGCCGCTCCAGCACCACCACCGTGAGATCATTCACCTGGCGCTCGGTAGCATTAGCGATAGCTTTCAGATTATCTGCCACCGGCGCATCGATGTCGATCAGGCCGGCCCCGGCCGGTCCAACTGCAATCTTATCCATGTACATGTCCGGCGCATGCAGCAGACAGCCTTTCTCGGCCACGGCCAAGACCGCAATACTGTTGGGCAACCCCTTGGCCACCAAGTTGGTGCCTTCCAATGGATCTACGGCCACGTCCACCCTAGGGGTGCGGGCACAGCCCACCCGCTCGCCAATGTAGAGCATGGGAGCCTCGTCCATCTCGCCTTCGCCGATCACCACCGTGCCTGCAATGCTCACCGAATCCAGCATCGCCCGCATGGCATCCACCGCGGCGGCGTCAGCCGCCTCCTTCTGCCCCCGGCCCATCCAGCGACCAGCCGCCAAGGCGGCCGCCTCCGTCACCCGTACAAACTCCAGTGCCAGTTCCCGCTCCATTACCTCAGCCTCCCTTACCGTTTCATTATTCCGCAGCGCCATCAGGAAAAAGGCCGGGCCGGGCTCTGTCGCCCCGGCCCCAGCCTCGCTAACAGCCTCTCCTGGTCACGCTGAGCTCCGACCTCCGGTTCTATACTTCCAGCTTGCCTCCGCTCTGCTGCCAGTCATCCAAAAAGCGCTGAATACCTGCATCGGTAAGGGGATGTTTGATCATCTGCTGCAACACCTTATAGGGCAAGGTGGAAATGTGGGCACCGGCCTGGGCAGCTGCAATCACGTGCTCGGAATGGCGGATGCTGGCGGCAATCACTTCCGCTTCGATGCCGTGAATATCGAAGATATCCACCACGTCGGCCACCATGGGCATGCCTGGGTTGCCGATGTCATCCAAGCGACCGACAAAAGGGCTGACATAAGTAGCCCCGGCCCGAGCAGCCAGCAGCGCCTGATTGGCAGAGAAGATCAAGGTCA
>CAYVCY010000177.1:0-3823 GCA_964450265.1 uncultured Clostridia bacterium | reverse complement strand
CGCAGCACCTTGAAATACGCTTTAAAGACTGGCATAGCGTTCACCTCGCAGGAAGAAGTAGCTGCCTAGGCAGAGCAGGCCGGTGATCAGACCGAGCAGGCCAAAGTTGAGCCAGAAACGGTTCAGATGCTCATAGATGTACAGACTGTACAGGCCGTCGGTGATCAGTGCTGCCGGGTTGATATACGCCAGCAGGGGTACGTTCCGGGCCACGATGTCCTTCATGTTGGCAAACATCAATCCCGCCAGGAAGCTGGTGATCAGACTGGACGACACCAAGACGCCGGTCTTAAGGTTCTCGGACGTGCGGAAGGCGGTGCCGAGAAAGGTGCCCCACGCTACTCCGGTTAGGCTGCCGACCAAACAGAGCAGCAGCACAAAGCCGAGACGAGAGCCAAAATTCACCCCGATCACCAGCATCAGAAAGGCCACCAGCAGCAGCACTTCTGCCAGCGCGACCACCCAAGCGGCTGTCGTGTCGGCGAGGATTACCTGCAGCTTGTGAGTGGGGGTGATGCCGCGCCGCATGCCCTGCGGCGAAAGGTCGGCCTGGGTCTGAGTGCTGTTTTCCAGGCCCCAGAAAGCACAGAACATACAGGTCATGGCCACCAGCGCATAGAAGTAATTGAGCGTCGTGTCCGGTGGCGCAGGGCTGAAACTGGTCTGTTCCGTAAATCCGGTGCGCTGCTGCAGGATGCGCATTAGCTCGGCGGCCGCTTCCGGTCGCTCCCGCAGAATTCGGGTTGCCGTACTGTTGCTTTGCAGAAATTCATCCAGGATGGCCTTGAGCAGGCTCTGGTTGAATCCGGATTTCTGCACCGACAGCTGCGGGCCTTGCGCCGAAAGGGTGATCACCCCGGCAACCTCACCTGAGGCCAACAGCTCGCTAGCCGACCGTTCGTCGGTCACCGTTAGCTCCAGCAATTGGCCTTCTCCCGGTTGGGAGAGGGCGTCAAACATCTGCTGCCAGGCTGCGCTTTCGCGATAGGCTGAATTATCCACTACGGCTGCCGGAGCTGGCTCCAGTTCTACATCCCCCATAAGGTTACTCAAGGCGACGAAGAGGATAGTGGCCATAAATAGGGGATAGAGCAGTGTCCAGAAGACGAGTGTGCGGTTGCGCAATAGGCACTTCAGGCGATAGAAAAAGAGATGGCTGAACATATCCTACACCGCCTCCGGGTCGCGCAGCTCGCGGCCGGTGATCTCCAGAAAAACGTCGTTAAGCGTAGGTTGCACGGCGTAGACGTGGCCGTAAGTGAGGCCGCGCTGGCGCAGATGCTCCAGCAGTGTGATCAGGTTGTGCTCGCCTTGACTAAAGCGCACCGTCAGCCGGTTTTGCTGGTAAGTTGCCGAGATGACGCCTGGCAGCCGCTCAATTATGACTAGCTCCTGATCCGCGAGAGCAAAAAGTTCTGCGCTCACCGTTTCGCCGGTGTTGATCATCGCTTTCAGCTCATCCTTGCTCCCGCTGGCGATGGTGCGTCCGCGGTCGATAATCACGATGCGGCTGCAGAGCTGCTCCACTTCTTCCATATAGTGCGAGGTATAGACGATAGTGGTGCCCTGCCGGTTGAGCTCGCGCAGTCCTTCCAAGATGTTGTTACGGCTTTGGGGATCTACTGCAACCGTCGGTTCGTCCAAGATCAGCAGTTTCGGTCGGTGGGCAATACCGCAGGCGATGTTCAAACGTCGCAGCAGGCCGCCCGAGAGCTTCTTCGGATAGAACTTGCGGAATTCCCCGAGGCCCACAAACCCGATCGCCTCATCCACCAGCCTTCGGCGCATAGCTTGATCATGAACATACATGCCACAGAAGTAGTCGATATTCTCCTGCACAGTCAGTTCTTCAAACACGGCTACATTTTGCATCACCAGCCCAATATCGCGCTTGCTGTCGTAAGCGGTAGGGGTCATCGGGCGACCAAACACCGAAATGCTGCCTTTGTCATATTTGAGCAAAGCCAGGATGCAGTTGATGGCCGTCGTCTTGCCCGAACCGTTGGGGCCTAACAAACCCAAGATCTCGCCTGCTCGCACCTCCAGGTTGAGGTGATCCAGCGCCAACACTTCGCCATAGCGCTTCACCAAGTTCTTTACTTCTATCAGCATCTTGTTTCCTCCTCGGTTCCTCACTTCTGATTACATCCTACCGCTGGGACCGAATCGGGATAAGTGTCAACCATCAATTCCCGAGGTGACAAATGTCATCACGTGCACTGATAACAATTGTTGGCCTTGCTGCCACATGATAGACTAAATCCAGGAGGAGACTTGATGGATAAAGTTGGCGATAGATTGCTGCTTTGGCTGTGCGGGTTCGCCCTGCTTTGGAGTCAGCCTAGCGCGGCCGCGCTGGTGGTGGCGATGCTGGCCGCTCTCACTGTCAGTGCGCTGAATGGGTATTCGCAGTCGCGGGTATGGATGATCAGCAGCTGTGCCGCTTACGTTATCTGCTGCTTTGTTTGGCCTGCCTTTGGCTTGTTCTTGCCCTTGGTTTGCTATGATTTGTTTGCTGTTTCGCTGACGGCGGGAGCGGTTGGAGCGCTAGCGGGCACCATAGGAGTCTGGTCCACTCTGCCCCTGCCGACTGTCTTGCTGGTAATTGTATTGTTGATCGTGGCCGGATGGCTGCAGCAGCGAACGTCTTCCCTGCGGCACCTGAGGCGCGAGTTGGTAGATCTCGATGACCACAGCCGAGAGTTCTCCCTCGGTCTGCAGCAACAAAACAAAGACCTGCAGGAAAAACAGGATTATGGGGTGCGGTTGGCCACACTTAACGAGCGTAACCGCATTGCCCGTGAGATTCATGATCAGGTAGGACATCTGCTCTCCCGTTCGCTGTTGCAGGTGGGGGCTATGTTGGCTACTAAGCCAGCCTCTATCTTACAGCAGGGGCTAGGTGATCTGCGTGAAACACTGGCGCAGGCGATGGACAGTATTCGCGCCAGTGTGCACGATCTGCACGAGGATTCGGTGGATTTGCAGATGCAGCTGACCGACTTGGTGCAGAGCTGGTTGTTCTGCCCGATCAACTTTGATTACCGGCTGTCGAGTAAGCCTGACAAACCGGTGCAGTATTGTTTCATCGCCGTAGTCAAGGAAGGGTTGCACAACATCTCGCGCCATTCCGACGCCAGCCAGGTCAGTCTCAGATTGCTGGAGCATCCGGCGCTTTACCAGTTGGTGCTGCAGGATAATGGCAGCCGGAATGGTGCAGCGGGAAGCCAGGCTCTCACCGCCGGGCTCGGGCTGGAGAACATGCGCCAACGGGTGGAGGCACTAAATGGCCAGTTCTTGGCCGGATATGCTGACGGTGGATGGAGGGTCTTTGTGTCGGTGCCGAAGGAAAGGTAAAGTGAGCCCGGTTCTTGAGATCGCAGTGTATAGTTTTACTGGGGGTGGGGTCAAATGCTCAGGGTTTTGGTGGTGGATGATGATCGCCTGGTCTGCCAATCGCTGCAGATCATCCTACAGGCGGAAGGAGGCGTTCAGGTGGTGGGGATGGGGCATAGCGGGGAAGAGGCGGTGGCGCTCTATGCCGAGCTCTTGCCCGACGTGCTGCTGATGGATATCCGCATGGAGCCGACTTCCGGGCTGCAGGCCTGCGAACGCATCCTGCAACGCTTTCCTAAAGCCCGGGTGCTTTTTCTGACCACCTTCTTGGATGATGAATACATCGTTCGTGCCTTACGCCTGGGATCCAAAGGGTATATTCTCAAACAGGATTTTGAGACCATCATTCCGGCGCTCAAGGCGGTTTACATTGGACAGAGTGTTTTCGGAGATGAAATTGTAAGCAAGCTGCCAGACTTGATGCAGC
>CAYVCY010000176.1:0-3863 GCA_964450265.1 uncultured Clostridia bacterium | reverse complement strand
ACAGCACCCCTACCACCAGCAAACCGATGGATAACGCCAGGTGCCAATCGATGTTCCACCACTCCTGGGCCAAGAAGAACAGCCCCACCGCGGTGATAATAGTTCCCGGTACGGCCATCGAACGCCACGCGGCACCCTGCAGGCTGGTGACCAGAAAGGCCAAACCAGGAGCCAAGATCCAAAACGGCCAGAAACGCTGGCTGGCGTAGCCGGCCAAGGTGAGATACAGCGGCACACTGATAAATAGGAACAACAGCGCTGGAAAGAGATTGTCCCGCTGATCGTTGAAAGCATCAATCAGCAAATAACATCCGATCAGAAACGGAATCGCAGCCACCATATCCACCTTGAACTGCAGGTAGCCAAGATTGATCGCCAGCCCCAAGCCTCCAGCTAAGACTAAGAACAGACCAAGTATCATCGTACCTCGGTTTTGTCTCACTTGAGCCAACCCCTTCCCAGACGAGTTGTTTAAGCAACTCTGCTCTCACACAGATTAACTCATAATTTTCCCTTTTGGTCAATCAGGCATCGGGGGCGATTAGTCTAGCTAGCCCTGCGTTGTCACCAAACTGCTGCAGGCTATACAAAAATAGCACCTCTTCAATTCCATGCTCTTTGACATACTGCTCGGCGCTAGCCGCGTAGTAGCGGAGATCAATCAGATGAATCTCTCTGTAATGGGCGGGGAGAAAGGGGACAAAATTATGGGCATAGGAGTCCTTGATCAACAGTATGCTGCGGTCGCTGGCACTATCCGTCTCGATCTGGACCAATGGATAGTTGCCACCCAGGAAATAAGCATACTGGTCCCGCCCATCCAGGAACTCAGGCCGATAGAGGCTGTCGACGTTCTGTCCCTCTCCCGGATAGCGTACAGACACTACGGGCTTCGCCTGGGGACGAAGCAACTCAATCTGATCCGCCTGCGCCCTACGCAGATTGGCCTTGGAGTAGTGGGTGCCCCAAAATTCTCGGCTGATGATCTCATATTCCAGCTCCTGCAGAGACAACGGGCTCTCTTCCTTGCTGCGCATCCACGCCGCATAGGCATAATAGGCACCGCGCATCGTCCAATGATGGTCAGTACGAAAATAGATCGATTCATCCTTCTCTGCCTTAAGCGCAGCAATTAGGTCTACCGAGTGCACCTCTGGGCCGAGGTGATCAACCACTAGCTGCCAATCTGCCGACTGATTGCCGCTGGGTGCGTAGTCGGGTAGCTTCTCGGGGTAGATAGCTGTAGCGGTAGGAGACAACAGGATGGACACAGGGATTACGATGCGCCGTGCAAACTCGTTGACAAAAGCGGTATTCCGAGTGAGCCAACCAGGGTTCGAGCGGTAACGGGCTAGTAGGAACCCATCCTGACCAAAATAGACGCCGTTATTTTCTTGCTTACCCCAAAGACGTTCCAGATCGGTCTTAAAAAAGGCCCAGTGATCACGACCAGGAAACTGATCGTCGATAAACTGCTCAAAGCGCTGCATGAACTGACCGGAAAGCAGGCTGCTCCAGGTCAGCGATGGCATCTGCGCTAAATATCGGTTCTCGCGTTGCGAGAAGGCGCGGTCTGGGATGAAAACAGCTGACACCGCCACTCCGAAGATCAAGCACAAGAATAGGAGCGCCATGGTGCGGTTGCTATGCACGCTATCACCTCCTAGAAACGAAAATAGAGAAATGGGTTATAGCTGGAGTCTACCAGATAGGCGGTAGCGAGCAGCAGCAACCCCATCCAACCGATCGGAGCCAATTGCGACGCCCACTTGCCATCATCTGGTAGCCATGACGCAAAGCACTGGACAACCCGCGCGGGCAACGGGGTGGCTGCCAGAACACCTACTGCCAACAACACTGCATTGCTGGAGAACAGATAGATGTCCAAACTGGTGATCAGGTTACCGCGGCCGCCCACCATAAACCGCAGAAAACCGAAGATCTCCCCGCCCGAAGGGAAGGCGAAAAACACGAAGGAGACTGCGATCAAGACCAGGGTATAGAGATGCCGACAGACCCGAGGACAGCGCTCTAGCCAACGCAGCAGACAATGGCGCTCCAAGATCAGGACAATAGCGAAAAAGCCCCCCCACCAGACGAAATTCCATTCGGCACCGTGCCATAGCCCGGTCAGAAACCAGACGATCAGCAGATTGCGGTAAGTGGCCAATGCCCCACCTCGGTTGCCTCCCAAAGGAATGTACAGATAGTCGCGAAACCAGGAGCCCAAGGTGATATGCCATCGCCGCCAAAACTCGCTCACATTCTGTGAGATAAAAGGATAGTCGAAGTTCTGAGGAAACTGAAACCCGAGCATGCGGCCCAGGCCAACGGCCATGTCGCTGTAACCGCTGAAATCAAAATAGATCTGCAGGGAATAGGCAATGATCCCCAGCCAAGCGCCGACCAAGCTCAATTCTCCACCAACCATCGCCTCTTTGATCTGCGCAAAAATCAGCCCGCAATTGTTGGCCAAGAGCACTTTCTTTGCCAAGCCGATGGCAAAGCTGCGTGCGCCCTCGCCTAAGTTGTCCAACGAATGGGTCCGCTCCTTCAGTTCCCGGGCTACATCCACATAACGGACGATCGGGCCGGCGATCAACTGGGGAAACAGGGTAACGAAGGTCCCGAAGTCGATGATGCTGGTCTGCGCCGGGGTATTGCCTCGATAGACATCGATAGTGTATGACATGGTTTGAAAAGTATAAAATGAGATGCCGATCGGCAAGCGCAGACCTAGCGAGGGGATGGATAGGCGCAGCAACTGATTGAGGTTGACCAGGATCCAATCCGTATACTTGAAGATACCCAGCAAACCCAGGTTGCCCACCAACGAGACGATCAGCCAAGCCTTCGCTTTCGCGGGGTACTTGCGGTGACGCTGGATCATCAGGCCACAGGTATAGTCCAATGCGGTGGAATAGACCATCAGGACGATATACCTTGGCTCTCCCCAGGCGTAAAACAACAAACTAGAGATGAATAGCGTCAGGTTTCGATATCGCTTTGGTGTAACGAAGTGGCAAAATAAGGTCACCGGCAGAAAACTGAAGAGAAAAGTGAGGCTGCTAAAAACCAAACACTTCACCCCTTTCTTGCTGAGGATTCTCTTGCAGGCAGATTAAAGAGCGGGACCGACACAGAGCCAGTCACCGCTCTCTTGTAGTCACCTACTATCTCAGGCCACTATTTCTCTTGCAGTGCAGCGTCAAAAGCCGCTTCGATCTGATCTGAATTCTCATAGGTAGCGTAAAGTAGATGCACACCATCCACCTTGATCAGCGTGTTCTGCACTTTCTGGTGCTGATCAGGCAAATAAGTGGCCCACTGCTCTAGGCGAAGCTCCTTCTCCTGTTGTAGTGCCGCTTCCAGCTGTTCTGCAGCAGCCACGTCCTTAGCTTTGATCACTAGGATCTCGGTAGAACTGATATTCCACATAGACTGCAGAGCAACTCCTTCAGCGATCAAGTCCAGATCCAGCAGATCTTCATCGGCCAAGACAAACCGCAGCTCGCCGTCCAGCAAATCTGTCCGCACATACCCGGGCAGCTCTTCTTCTGCGTCGTCCAGTTCTACTCCATTCGCTTCTAGGTCGGCCTTAATTACGTCGTCAATTTGAGCGAAGATGTCCGCTACAGCGGCATCGCTCACTTTGCTGCTACAACCGGTTACCATTAGAGCTAGGGCAAGTGTCAGCAGCCCCAGCCACCTAGTCTTCTTACTTAGCATTGAATAGATACCTCTCTCTAAAAGGATGTTGGTCCAATCGGAGCAAACTGATAGTTGCTAAAGCAACGATCACTAAGGCGAATCTTTCGATAGAAAGAATGGCCAATTTGCCCGCAACACCTTCGGTGTTGCTA
>CAYVCY010000175.1:0-3901 GCA_964450265.1 uncultured Clostridia bacterium | reverse complement strand
ATTAGGCAGGCATCAGCAGCCCCTAATCTCACACCCTCTTTACCGAGGTCATATAGTGTAGGGAGCAGTATGGAGGAGGACTGAAATGAAAAGTCCAGACCTAGGCGGTTGTCGCATTGCCGTACTGGGAGGGGACGCGCGCACTCTATTCTACATTCCGGCCTTGATGTCAGCCGGTGCTTTGGTGAAGGCGGTAGGGATGGAGAAAGCGGTGAGACTGGTTCCGTGCCAGTTGTCCGGTCTGCAGGATGCTTTGCTCTGGGCCAATGTCTTGGTGTTGCCGATGTCAGGCATCGCTTTGGATGGCACCTTGTCTGCACAGTTTTCGGACAGCAGGTTGGCCCTGACCATGGAAAACGGCACTCTGGTTCGCCCTGGGTCCTTAGTGCTCACCGGCGTGGCCAGAGAGAGGCTACGGCAGATGGCAGCCCACTTGCACTGGAACTTGGTGGAGATAATTGAGGACGATCAATTGGCCGTCCTTAATTCTGTTCCTTCGGCGGAAGGAGCACTACAGATGGCTATGGAGACATCTGACATCACCATTCATCAGAGCAGTAGCTTTGTTCTCGGCTACGGGCGAGTGGCTACAACGCTAGCCAAAGCCTTGTCCGGTCTGTCTGCCCAGGTCACTGTGGTGGCCCGCAGCCCGGTGGACCTGGCCAGGATTCAGGCTTGCGGATATAGAGCGGTGCCTTTTGCCGAGCTGGCTCACTACATCCAGCAGGCAGATTTCATCTTCAACACTGTTCCTGCTCTGGTGTTGGGGGAAAGCCTGCTGCAAGTGACCGCACCGGAAGTGGTGATTATCGACATCGCCTCCAGTCCTGGAGGGGTTGACTTCGCCGCAGCCGAGAGGTTAGGCAGGAAGGCTATTCTGGCACCCAGCCTACCCGGTAGGATAGCGCCGCGCACAGCCGGACGCATTCTCGGAGAACTATTGCCTAGGATCATCAAGCAGCACCTTGAAAGGAGGACTGAATGGTCATGAAGCTGGCTGGAAAACGCATCGGATTTGCACTCACTGGTTCTTTCTGCACCTTTCAGCAGATCATCCCGCCTCTGCACGCGCTAGTGCAAGCGGGGGCGGACGTCTATCCGATTATGTCCCAGGCCGCGTACCAAACGGACACCAAGTTTGGAGCAGCAATACATTGGACCACCATGGTCGAAGGAATCACTGGCAAGAGTATTATCCATCAGTTGGTAGATGCAGAGCCTATCGGCCCGGGCAAGTTGCTTGATCTAATCATCGTTGCTCCTTGCACCGGCAATACCCTGGCTAAACTGGCAAACGCGATCACCGATAGTGTCGTCACCATGGCGGTAAAAGCCCATCTGCGCAACGGTCGCCCGGTGCTGTTGGGCATCTCCACCAACGATGGATTGGGGCAGAACGCCAAGAATCTGGGAGTGCTCTTGGCCGCCAAACATTTCTACTTCGTTCCCTTTGGCCAGGATGCCCCGCTTACCAAGCCCACCTCATTGGTCGCAGATATGGACCAGCTGGGCAAGGCGGCTCTGCTGGCCCTGGAGGAGAGTCAACTACAACCGATCCTGCTCCAAGCTCCCCAGTAATATAGTGGCACCGGTCGGCTAGCAAGGAGGTGGCACAAGGGTGCCCGTAATCGTACAGAAATTTGGGGGTACATCCGTCTCTACTCCCGAGAGCCGAGAGGCAGCGGTGGCCCGTGTGGTTTCGGCCAGGCAGCAGGGGTTTCAGCCGGTGGTGGTCATCTCTGCTATGGGGCGGCATGGCGATCCCTACGCCACTGACACTTTGATTGAGCTGGGGAAGGATAGCTTGGAGAAGCGGGAACTGGATTTGATCATGGTCTGTGGCGAGATCGTCGCTTCCGCTGTGTTTGTCACCGCGATGCGTCAGCATATCCCTCAGGTAGCATTGCTCACCGGGTGGCAGGCAGGGATCCTCACCGATGACAGGCATGGGGACGCCCGGATTGTTGATGTTCAGGCCGACCGCGTCAGCAGCTTGCTCAGTAAAGGGTACTCGGTGGTTGTGGCGGGCTTCCAAGGCATGAATAAGCTGGGTGAGATCACCACCTTGGGTAGGGGTGGCAGCGATACTACTGCAGCTGCCATGGGCGTCGCGCTATCGGCTGCAGCGGTAGAGATCTATACCGATGTTGACGGGATTATGACTGCAGATCCGCGGCTGGTGCCGGATGCGAGGGTGTTGTCACTGATGGACTACTCGGAAGTGCTGCAGATGGCCTATGAAGGGGCCAAGGTACTGCACCCGCGGGCGGTGGAGATGGCCATGCAGAAGAATATCCCCCTTCTGGTCAAAAGAACAACCGGGAATCATCCGGGGACCAGGGTGGTGAATACCGTTCTTTACGAAGGTCAAAGGCGACAACCGGTGATCGGAATTGCTTATCAAGCCAACATAACACAATTCGAAGTGTTACCCGAGGCATCGATGTCCCGCCATGACGCGGATTTCTTCGATAGTTTGGTAGATGCAGGGATAGGGGTCGACTTGGTCCATGTCAGCCCGGAACGAATACTATTCGTAGTCAGGGACGAGGACGTAAGAGCTGTACAGGAGCTCTTGAAAAGGGTCCCGGTGCGGACTCGGGTTCGCAGCGGGTGCGCCAAGGTCTCAGTGATTGGCATCGGCATGCGAGGAGTGCATGGAGTGATGGCCCGGGTCGTGAGGGCACTTGCCGACGCCGGGATTGAGATCTTCCAGACTAGCGATTCCCATCTGTCGATCACCTGTTTGATCAGCCATAGCGGGCTGACCAAGGCAGCTAATGCGCTGCATAGATCCTTTGCCCTAGCCAGCCTGGAGTGACATCTCTCCTGGCCGTGTTTGTTCCGCCCTGAAAAGACCGCATTAGTGAAGGGAGAGGAGGGTGATTATGCTGCGATTTGGAGAGATTATGACTGCGATGGTGACTCCCTTTGGAAGGGACTCGCAAATCGACTGGTGGGCAGTTGACGGCTTGATCGAGCACTTGCTGGCCAATGGGACGGATACCTTGGTGGTGGCAGGCTCTACCGGCGAAGCGGCTACCCTATCTGTAGATGAAAAGATCGAGTTGTTCGGGTATGTGATGCAGCGGGTGCAGGGGCGGGCGAAAGTGATCGCCGGCACCGGAAGCAACAATACGGCAGCCACCATCGCATTGACGGTCGCCGCAGAAGATCTCGGGGTTGACGGTGCCATGCTGGTCGCCCCTTATTACAACAAGCCTCCACAGGAGGCTCTCTATGCCCACTTTGCCGCCGTGGCTCAAATGACCAGCTTGCCTCTATTGGTCTACAATGTTCCATCTCGTACCGGATGCAACGTCTTGCCTGCTACCATCGCTCGCTTAGCAGAGATTCCGAATATCTTCGGTGTGAAAGAGGCCAGTGGCAATCTGGATCAAGTCAGCGAAATCGCTCGGTTGGTGCCGGAAGATTTCATCATCTACAGCGGGGACGACAGCCTGACCTTGCCCATTCTCGCGGTAGGCGGGAGGGGAGTCGTCAGTGTCGCCTCCCACGTGATCGGCAAGCAGCTCAAACAGATGGTGCAGGCATATCGGAAAGGTGACGTAGCAGCAGCGACAGCCATCCACAGGACGGTCTTCCCCGTCTGCAAGGCATTGTTCGTCACCACTAACCCAATTCCACTGAAGGCGGCGCTGAACATGATCGGGGTGCCGGTCGGTGGTCTGCGTTTACCGCTGCTGCCGCTTGGCGATAGTGACGCCGCCGTTGTCCGTGTTGCTTTGGAGGGAATGGGGTTGCTCTAGCCTCAGGCGGAACTGGGGGACAGTCCCCCAGTTCCGCCTCCACCCCCTGTTCTGCTCGATGGGCAGTCAGGCACTGCGTGCCCAGTCACTGGCGCGACAGCCCCCTCGCTGAGGGGGCCAAGACTTGCCTC
>CAYVCY010000174.1:0-3945 GCA_964450265.1 uncultured Clostridia bacterium | reverse complement strand
TGAACTCGCTGTACAACAGGATTGCTTCCCGGAAGAGAGGTAAGCGATAATGTGTCTGGACATGAAGAAAATCCTCAATCAGCTGAGAATACTGCTCCTGGTAGGCGCGATCATCCTGATCGGTCAACGCGTGGGATACGGTGTCCCCATTATGACCGCCATACCCGGCATGCTGATAATCGCGGCTATTGCCGTGTTTGCCATCATCCTCAAGGAACTCATGCCCAAGGCCAAGATCCCGGCATTTGCCTGGGCTTCGCTTACAGCGCTGATCCTTACTATGCCCTTCATGCCCACAGCAGCGCCTTTGCTGGGATACATGAAGCAGGTGAACTACATGGCGATAACCACGCCTATTCTGGCCTTTGCGGGCATATCGGTCGGCAACAGAATTGCTGAGTTCAAGAGGCTCAGCTGGAAGATAGTTGTCATCTCGTTCGTGGTTTTCGCGGGAACCTTCTTTGGATCAGCAATCGTCGCTCAGATTGTGCTCAAGCTCCAGGGCATCATCTAGCCCTGAAGAAACGGAGGATTGCCTGATGGCCAGCAAACAACAGGAATTGAGGCATGCGGTGCTCAGCGCCATTGATGAGCACAAGGAGCGCTTCGTCGATGTTGGAGAGCGGATCTCAGCTGGCCCGGAACTGGGTTACAAGGAGAGGGAAACTAGCTGCCTGGTGGCCAACGAACTAGAAGACATGGGCCTGCCGGTGGAAAAGGGTCTGGCCCTAACTGGATGCAAAGCCACAGTGAGCGGCCAGAAGGAAGGTCCCGTAATAGGAGTAATGGGGGAGCTTGACGCCATCGTCTGTTGGGATCACCCGCAGGCTGATCCAGAAACGGGGGCGGCTCATGCTTGCGGTCACAATATACAGCTGGGAGTAATGCTGGGAGTCGCTGCCGGGTTGATGGGTTCTGGGGTTATGAAGGAGCTTGCCGGCGGCGTCTCCTTTCTGGCAGTGCCGGCGGAGGAGTATATTGAGCTGGGCTTTCGGGATCAACTGCGGGCCAAGGGGGAAATCAGCTTCTTCGGCGGGAAGCAGGAACTCCTGAGAAGAGGCCATCTGGACGATATTGACATTGCAATGGCGGTTCATTCTGTGGACCTGGATTCGCAGGGAAAGAAGGCCATGATTGGAACCACCGGCACTGGCTTTGTCGGAAAGCGCGTTCAATACCGGGGCCGGGCTTCCCACGCGGGCGCTGCTCCCGACAAGGGGGTGAACGCTTTGAATGCCGCCATGTTGGGGCTTTCGGGGATTCACGCCCAGCGAGAGACGTTCCCTGATAGAGAGCGCATCAGAGTGCACCCCATCATCACGAAGGGCGGAGACCTGGTGAATATCGTGCCCGATGACGTGCAGCTGGAAACCTACATCCGAGGACTAACCATCGAGGGCATCAGGGACGCGAACGCGAAGGTGAATAGGGCTTTGCAGGCGGGCGCCATGGCAGTGGGCGCACAGGTCAGGATAACGGAGATCCCCGGCTATATGCCCCTGGTGAATGCGTCCAGCCTGGACAGGGTGTTCAAAGCGAACCTGCTGCAGTTGATAGAAGAGGACGAAATGGTCGAGGGAGGAGAGTTTGCCAGCTCTACGGACTTTGGCGACTTGTCGCAGATCATGCCCAGCCTGTTTGCGCTTTTCGGGGGAGTGAGCGGGGCTCTGCATACCAAGGATTTGCGCCTGAGGGATCCGGAAGTTGCGTATGTCCTGCCCGCAAAGGCCATAGCCCTCACGATCATTGACTTGCTGATGAATGGCGCCCACAAGGCCCGCCGGATTGTGGACGAGTTTCAGCCGCGGATGAGCCGACAGCAGTATTTCCGGTTTCAGGATGAAATGTCGCGGATAATCGAGTGGCCGGCAGAATGGATATAGTAGGGAGCCGCTACGGAGCGAGACGCTTGTCGATATAGCGAAGAATCATGTTCAGAAGAGTGTCGATATCGGGAACAACGGGTCCCTCGCCGATGGGCTGAAGCATGTGGTCTGCGTTGGCTATGGTTATGAACTCGACGTCTACGCCCAGCTCTCTGGCCTGCTTGCACAGGTGCTTGGCTTGAGCGTACGGGACAACGCTGTCGCAGTCTCCGTGGATCAGCATCATCGGAACGCTGTCGGCGGCAAGATACGCTGCAGGGCTCGCCTGTCTGTAGAGGTCCGGCCTGTCAATATGCGTCTTCCCTATGAAGCGCGACACCAAGCGTTTGGCCGATGGGGTCAGCTGTTCGAAAAGCGTAAAATCCGTGGGACCGCTCCACGACACCACGGTTCGAACAGTGGAGGGGCAATTCGCTAGGTCTGCGTCTCCAATGAAGGCGCTGCTTGGCGTGAGGGCGGCCAACATGGCTAGATGCGCTCCGGCCGACACGCCCAAAAGCGCAATCCGCTGGGGATCTATCCCGAGCTCGCGAGCGTTCTTCCAAATGAACCTTACGGCATCCTTCACGTCTTCGACCGGGGCAGGATACTTGACGGCGTCATCCACGAGGCGATACTCCACACTCGCAAACGTGTAGCCCCCGGCCGCTATCTCGGCAATTGGCATTCCCATCTGTAGAAGCTCAGTGCGCTTGTCTCCGGCGATCCATGCCCCACCGTGAACATACAGAATCACGGGGGCATCCACCGGCGCGCTGCTCTGATAGATGTCCATCATGAGACTGCGTTTTCTCACTTGCTTGTAGACTATCTCGTTATTCGGCTTCATTGACAACATTCCATCATGGCGCGGCGGCAGTGTCGTCCAGGCCAGGACCCCGCCGAAGGCCAGGACCCCGCCAAAGGCCAGGACCCCGCCAAAGTCGCGCTGACTCCATTGCCCGCGTGTCCCGTCCGCTCATCCGCCTCGCCGGACAGTCGCGGGCGTTGTGCAAAAAGGCCTAACCCTGGGCGCGGATGGATCAACGCGCACTGAGCAGGGCTTTGTCCAACCTGCGCGGAAATGCACAGGTCCCCCCGAGGGGGGGGGTCTTCGGGCGATGTCATGCCATCGTCCGAGCTTCACGTTGCTTGAACGCTATGCCTTGTAGCTTGAGTCTGGCAGAACAAGGAGTCCACCTGCTCCCCGCAGGGAGCCCTGGCAACGGTTGGCCCGCCGGTCCGCCGGCCGTGAACTTGTCAACGTTTGCAGTGAGCCCAATCCCCCCTGCGTGTTTTCTCCAAGAGATTATCGCACGAGGTCGGGTATGGGTACAGGTGGGGCCACTTGGCGTTTGCCTCCCCGCCCTCGCCTAGTAGCTGGGGCTTGTGTGTGGGAGGAACTTGCTGCGCGTTAGGGTCGTCGATGGGCGGCGCGAACCTGTGTCATTTTGCCCAGCCTTGACGCGAACCCTGTGTCAAATGACTCAGGCGGTTAACATAATGTTCACTATGTTCGCTTTGGGGCGCGAAATCAAGTCGCGATGGGCACGCGGGCCGTAAGCGTAAAATGGAACCCACGTGGAGCTAGAGCGACGAACATGCGATAATCCCCCTGGACGATGCCGATTCTAGGGGGGATTTGCTTATGTTAGCGGAATCGCCGAGACGCGCGCAGTGGAGAGCCATAATCGCCGCGTGTATGAGCAGCGGACTTTCTGTCAGCAGATGGTGCAGGGAGTACAGCGTGGATCGGAGACGGCTTTACTACTGGATTGTGAAGTTCAGGGAGGAGGAAACGAAGGACCGCGCGGAAGAACGGGATCATGCGGAAGAGGGAATCGACGAGAAGAAGGAGATGCTCTCCGCGGAGCGGACCCAGTGGCTGCAGTTGCATACGGACGAGTCTCCCCCGCTGGAAGGAGCCGTCGAAGTTAGGGTCGGCAAGGCGGTTGTCGTTGTGAGGCCGGGGTTTGACCCGAAACTGCTTGCCGATGTAGTGAGGGCGATTGAGCTATGTTGAATGAGTCCGATGCTAGGCGCGTGTACTTGGCTTGCGGCAGCACCGACTTGCGCAAGT
>CAYVCY010000173.1:0-3954 GCA_964450265.1 uncultured Clostridia bacterium | reverse complement strand
CCTTGTATCATTCGCCTACCGAATGATACAAGGTACACGTCCCGCTGTATCGCGACTTACAGGACCCGGAGGTCATCCAATATCGTGAACATATCGCCGGCGTCCTCTTTGCGCGCGCTTTGAGCCAGCTTCTCCACCCGCACTCGCAGGCGGCGCTGCCCAAAGTCAAGGGTCAATACGTCACCCACCTTCAATTCGCTGCCGGCCTTGGCCGGGCGATCGTTCACCGCAATTCGGCCCTGGTCGCAGACCTCTTTAGCCAGAGTGCGACGCTTGATCAGCCGGGACACCTTTAGATACTTATCTAAGCGCATCTCTTCACCTGCCTTATTCTCTCCTCTGCCTGTCCAATGAAAAATCAGGCCCGTCACCGAACCTGATCATGATCATGCTGATAAAGACCATTATGTAAGGATGTAAGGGCGCTATTATTTAACCATTTCCTTGAGCACTTTGCCAGCCTTAAAGACAGGCACATTGGCAGCAGCGATGGTGATCTCTTCGCCGGTGCCTGGGTTGCGGCCTTTGCGCTCAGCTCGCTCTCTGGTCTCAAAGGTACCGAAGCCAACCAACTGCACCTTATCGCCGCTCTGAAGAGTCTCCTGCACTGTAGTCACAAATGCATCCAAGGCAGCCTCTGCCTGCTTCTTATTCAGGTTGGACTTCTCAGCCATTTTGCTGATCAGATCAGCCTTCTTCATAATTTAAACCTCCCTTAGCTATGCTGTGACACCGATTACCATCATTCGACAGGATTATTCCCGATTCCTCTTTTCCTCCCGATTTTTCTCAACGGAATCTCCCCTGAGCTCGTGCTTCGCCTCCTCCCACCATCGGTCCAACTCCTGCAGAGTGTAGTCGGTGAGGGGATGCCCTTCTCTTTCCGCCTGTTGCTCGATGTAAGCGAAGCGACGGCGAAACTTGTCCACTGTGCCCAGCAGCGCAACTTCCGGTTCAATGTCGTGAAAACGGGCCACGTTGACGATGGCGAAGAGCAAATCTCCTAACTCGCCCTGACAGGCGATCGGATCGCCTGTACGCAGTGCCTGCTCAAACTCCTCTGTCTCCTCCCGCACCTTCTGCCATGCTCCGGTCACATCCGGCCAGTCAAAACCGACCGTAGCCGCCTTCTGCTGCAGCTTGTAGGATTGTAGCAGCCCAGGCATGACTCTGGGAACGCCCTGCAATAATGAACTGGTGACTATCCCTGCTCTCTCTTCTGCCTTGATCGCCTGCCAATTGCGCAGCACGTCGGCTGACGAGTGCACCGTAGCTTGTCCAAATACATGCGGATGGCGGCGGCGCATCTTCTCCACGATCAGCTTCACGGGAGTCCTCAGGTCGAAATCCCCGTTTTCCTTGGCTATCTGGGCATGGAAGACGACCTGTAATAATAAGTCTCCCAACTCATCGGCTAGCTTATGCATGTCCCCTTGGTCGATGGCTTCCAGCACCTCGTAAGTCTCTTCCAGCAGATAGGGCTTTAGACTCTGGTGATCTTGTTCTAAATCCCAGGGGCAACCTTCAGGTGCCCGCAACTGCTCCATCACCTGTGCCAATTCCTCTAACCAATGACCGGCCGTCTTCGCTTCGGGGCAAGCCGGGACAAACAGGCTGGTCAGATGATCGAGCTGGTGATGATCCAGCTGCCACAGCGGAGTTTCGGTGGTAGTCACTTGGTCTGTCCCTGCCTGTCGTACCAGGGTTACTGGCCATTCGGCAGGATATAGCTCCAATAGACGCAGCTTCAGCTCGCCGGCCACCAGCCGATCATACAATTGTAGAAAGACTATTGGCCAGATGGGGTTCAGATCCAAGCCATCGGCATCCAGCGCATCGGCAACCAACATTCCGCTACTGGGATCGTGGGACACCGCCTGGTAAATGGCCTCCAAGCTGCTCATACTGCTGACCAAACTGATTACCGTCCCCTGCTCTGGAGGTCGGCTGAGCAACTCCCTCACGGTGCGCTCGGCCACCAGAGGATGCCCTGGCACAGCATACACCACCTGTTGATGCTGCTGCAACTTGGCCTGCAGGCGCTGCCAGATGGCTTGATAGACTTGTTCGAAAGTGGCGTGCTGCTCATAAAGATCGTCACAATCGGTCCATTGAACGCCTTCCGCAGTCAGCTCGCCGGCCAGCGGATGGTGGGAGGTGCGCAAGACAAGCGGCAGCCCGCTGGTCAATTGCTGCCAAGCCCCCAGACTGATCTGTTGGCGGCTTCCTGGTCCCAGCCCGACTATCAGCAATTCAGCCACGGTCAATCCCTCGCAATCAAATGAAGTCGCTGCAGCAGGTCGGCCAGCGGTGGTCCAATCTTGGGAATGGCTCTCATCTCCCGCGCGGTCAACGAGCCGGTCAAGAGCACCAGTACGCCGTAGACAGCAGCAGCCAAGGCGATGGCCAGTAACGTGGAGACGCTGTTGGAGTAGCTGGCAATCAACCACCGGTAACTATACCAGGCCACCACACCCATGCCAGCAGTAGCGATCAGCGGCCGAATGAACACCTGTCCGATGTTGACCGTGATCCCAGATACCCGACGCATGGCCAGGAAGTTCAAGCTGGAGGAAACGACAAAGCCTAGCACTGTGGCTAGTGCGGAGCCTTGGATGTTCAGCGCCGGAATAGCAGTCAAGAAGTAAGTGGCCACCAGCTTGGTCAAACCACCTAGGAACAGGTTGACCACCGGAATGTGGGTCTTCCCCAATCCCTGCAGCACTCCGGAGGTGGTCTGCTGCACCGCTAAGAAAGCCACCACCAAAGCCAAAACCGACAGCGGGTAGCCTACGCCCGCACCTACTTCGCCGTAGAGCAACAGGCCGATCGGTGTGGCCAGCACGGACAAGCCCACTGCCGCCGGCAAGTTAAATAGCATGGCCAGTTTCAGAGCCAGGGTGGACCTCTGCTGCATCACCGTTCTGCGACCTAAGGTGATCGCTTCGGCGATGGAAGGTATCAAGCTGGCCACCAGCGCTACGGTGAACATCTGCGGCAGATTGATCAAAGGCGCAGCCATGCCCGACAGCTGTCCATAAAGGCCGGTGGCTTCCGCTTGAGTGAATCCGGCAGCTAACAGGCGCCGGGGCACGATTGCTGCGTCGATCAACTGCATCAGAGGCATGACGATGCCACCGATGGTGATCGGCACGGCCAAAGCCGCGAATTCACGCACCACCCTAGCGGGGCGATCGTAGGCATGGCGATCCCGGCGTATGTTGCGCTGGATAGCAGGACGAATCCGCCCGTAAGCGAGCAACAACAGCAGCAACGCGACCAATCCACCCAAGGAGACCCCGGACGAGATGCCGCCAGCGACTATCCCAGCCGCATTTCCTGCGGAAAGCAGCACTAAGCCGAGTCCCAGAGCCACGCCCACCCGCACGATCTGTTCTACCATTTGGCTGAAGGCATAGGGCGTGAGCTGCTGCAAGCCTTGGAAATACCCGCGCAACACCGCCACCAGCGAGATGAACACTATCGCCGGGGCCATGGCCCAGAGCGACCAGAGGGCGCGCTGATCGCCCAGGATGTGTTCTACCAGATAAGGGGCTGTCAACGCTAACAGCACTGTCAGGAGCAGTCCTAAGGCCCCTAGAGAAAGCAGAGATAAGCGGAATACCTGTTGTGCCGACTTATAGCGTTTAAGCGCGATCCGCTCGGCCACCATCTTAGCAATCGCTATCGGCGGTCCGGTGGTGGAAACGGCTAGCAGGGTGGAATAGATGGGGTATGCCATTTGATAGAGGCCGGTAATTTCCTCGCCGGCGATGCGGGCGAGCGGGATCCGATAGACGGCACCTAGAGCGCGAACAAAGATGCCGGCCACGCTGAGAATGGCTGCGTTCTTGATGAAGCGATTGTCATCGCGTTCGCCCAATGCAATTCCTCCTCATTCATGTGACAGAGGGACGGATCTTTTGTCACACGGGTGTGACAAAAGATCCGTCC
>CAYVCY010000172.1:0-3997 GCA_964450265.1 uncultured Clostridia bacterium | reverse complement strand
CAGTTGTTTTCCTCCATGCATGGAAATTATTGCTTTGAAACTCCGAGAGGATACTTATTCGGTCTGTTTCTACCAGGCGGCTACTTGGCCATCGGTGCGCGGCTCAGTGGCTGCCGCCAGCACTCCAGTTTCAGGATTTCGCCAGATGATCTCGCCGCGGCCGAAGCTGCCGGTTTCCAGCGTGCGTTGGATGTCATGGCCCCTGCGAGCCAAGGCCTGCGCGATATGATTGGGGAAGCTCGGTTCCACCAGCACAGTCTTGTCCTTGGTCCACTGCCAACGGGGGGCATCCAAAGCTGCCTGGGGATTCAAGTGGAGGTCGACCGTGTTCATGATCACCTGCAGATGTCCCTGCGGCTGCATGAATCCACCCATCACGCCAAACGGGCCTACGGCCTGCTTACCCTTGGTCAGGAATCCGGGGATGATGGTGTGATAGGTGCGTTTGCCGGGGGCCAAAGCGTTGGCGTGATCCTTATCCAGCGAGAAGTTGTGGCCCCGGTTCTGTAACGCTATGCCGGTGCCAGGGATGACCACGCCGGAGCCAAAGCCCATGTAGTTGCTTTGGATATAGGAGATCATGTTGCCCTCGCCGTCCGCTGCGGCCAGGTAAACGGTGCCTCCTTGGGGTGGATCGCCGGGCTGGGGTTGCAATGCCTTTTCGCCGATCAGCTGACGCCTGGCTTCGCCGTATGAATCCGCTAGCAATGACTCTACACTGACGCGCATCTGTCCAGGGTCGGTGATCTGCTTCAGGCCGTCGGCAAAGGCTAGCTTGAGGGCCTCGATCTGCCGATGATACCTCTCCACGCAGTCCACATCGTTGAAATCCCAACCTTTGAGGATATTCAGCGCCATCAGAGCGATCATGCCTTGCCCGTTTGGCGGAATCTCCCAGACATCGTAGCCTCGGTAATTGACGCCTACCGGAGTGACCCAGTCTGCTTGATGGGCGGCCAGGTCTTCCAGCGACAAGAATCCGCCGTGTTTGGCCATGAAGGAGGCGATCTGCTCGGCTAATTCTCCCCGGTAGAAGGACTCTGCGTTCGTCTCGGCGATGGAGCGCAGGGTGGCCGCATGGCCAGGCGACCGCCACATCTCTCCGATGCCAGGGGCCTTGCCTTGGGGGGCGAAGGTGTCCATCCAGGGCTTGAAGACAGGGTCTTCCATTGCACTATAGCGGTTGCAGCCACCAGCCCAAGCCCGGCCTAATGTCGGCGATAACGGGTAGCCGTTAGCCGCGTAATCGATGGCTGGTTGCAGCACTTCGGTCAGCGGCAAGCGGCCAAAGCGCTCGGAAAGGGCAGCCCAGGCGCTGGGCGCCCCCGGCACAGTCACCGGAATAGGGCCGAAACGGGGCATCTCTTCATGGCCCAGCGCTCTCAGCTTGTCGATGGATATGCTCTTCGGGGCGCGGCCACTGGCGTTCAGGCCGTGTAGCTCGCCGTTTACCCATACCAACGCAAAAGCATCGCTGCCGATGCCGTTGGCAGTTGGCTCAACCACTGTCAGGCAAGCAGCGGTGGCGATGGCCGCATCGATGGCATTGCCGCCCTTCTTCAAGATCTCCAAACCAGCTTGTGCTGCCAAAGGCTGTCCGGTACACACCGCGCCATTCTTGGCGTAGACCACCGTTCTCTGGGATGGATAGGGATAATACAGCGGATCGTAAGTCACATTCATCATGGCATAACCTCCATCATCTGTAAGTAATCAGTGAGACTTTCACGCTGCAGACACTTCTCGCTGGGCGAAGGAATCTCCTTCTTTTGAAGGAGACAGAGGGGTGCGAAAGCGCACTCTTCTGTCTCCTCCCAGGCTAGATTATCTCCAGCGAGTGTACAGTTCAGCCACAATCTGCTCGATTGGGGCCTTGCGGATTTCGATGTCGATCACACCGTCAAGCTTCGCGATTTCCGCTAGCACTTCTTTCACCGGGATAGCAGCTGTATCAAACTCATATTCACTGCTGCCCTGTTCGCTATGGATCAGCCTTCCGCAGGGAAGCGGGTGTGCCTCGCCCTGGAAGGTCAAGCGCAGCCGGCAGAGGCTGCCGGTCAACTCCCGCAGCTCTCCGAAGCTGCCGTCGAAGGCGACCCGCCCATGTGAAAGCAACACGATGCGCTGGGCCATTTCCTCCAGGTCGTCCATGTCGTGACTGGTGACCACGATGGTGGTGCCCTGCTCACGATTCACCTGCTTCAGAAAGGAGATCATCTGGCGCTTGGCCAACACGTCCAAGCCCAGGGTAGGTTCGTCCAGGAAGATCAGCTCTGGTTCATGCAACAACATCAGGCCCAAATCGGCGCGCATGCGCTGCCCTAGGCTGAGCTCGCGGGAAAAGGTCTTCATTAGATCGGATAGATCCAACAGTTCGCAGACCATGGCCAGACGCCGTTGGTAGACCGCCTGCGGAATATTCCAGACCACTTTTTTCCACTGATAGCTGACCGAGACCGGATGGTCCCACCAGAGCTCGGTGCGCTGGCCGAAGATCACGCCAATTCTCCTCATCAACTCCACCCGGGATTGTTCTGGTTGCAGCCCTAAAACCGACACTTCACCGGTCGTGGGTTGCATGATACCCGACAGGATCTTGATGGTGGTGCTCTTGCCAGCGCCGTTTGCCCCCGCATAGGCCACAAACTCTCCGCGCCCGATTTCCAGAGAGACGTCTTTCAGGGCGTCGACAGTTCTCTTCTCCGGCTTAAACAGGTTACGCACGATATCTTTCACGCTTCCGGATCGCTGCCATTGCACAAACTGCTTGCAGACGTTGTTCAGGCTAACTGCGATGTCCCCGGTCGTGATATCTAATTGAGCCCCGTTTGGCATAATGTTTCATTCCTCTCTTAAACAACTTGGTGGCGATAAAAGCCAATGTGATGGTCACCATCAATAAGAGAACTCCCGGCATGTCGCTTGGTGTCTGCCCGAGCAGTACATTGGCTGGGAACCATGCTGCTAGCCCTACCGGAACAACGGTACAGAGCATTGCCCGGGTGACCAGCGCCAGCCCTCCGATGGGGAACGTCTTGAGGGCACCAAACAGACCTATGGCCGTGGTGCTGATCTCTTCGCCTGCCACCGGGGCGTAAAAGGCGACGCTGCCCGCGATGTATGAGCAGCTGAGGATGACTGCCACTGAGCAAAGGAGGCTGAACAGGAAGCCGCCAATCCACAGACCGTCGACTGCTAGAGTCAGTCGGCTGATTGCTGCCATCGTGATCGTAATGCCGCAGAGCAGCGTGCTGTTGCCGGAAATGGGCAAGAAGCCCTCGCTGGCTAGCTGCATCCAAAGCGGCACCGGTTGAATCAAGCGGTGATCGAGCTGCCCTCGGCCGATCAAGCGGCTGATCCAGGCCACGTTGTTCATGCTAAAAAACATCGATATCACCCCGTCTACTGTGCAGGCGTACCCCAGCATGAACAGCACTTGATCGGTGTTCATCCCCCCGATGTTGCCAAACCGCTCGGCCAGCAAGTAGACGCCCAATATGCTCGCCAAGCTGGAAGTGATATCAGCGACGATGCAGGCAACGCAGTATTTTGTGTCCCGCAGGAACCAGAGTAGGTCCATCTTGGCATAGATGCCCCAAAGCTGCCACAGGCGTTTCATGTTAGCCACCATAGGACACCATCCTCTCCTCGCTGCCCCGAAACGCCCAGATGGCGACAGGCCAAAATGCCAAATTCCAGATTAGCTGCAATCCAATCAGTCGCAGTGGATCGCCGACACCGACCAGAATCAGCAAGGGCGCGCTGGCCACTGAGCCGAAGGGTAGTATCTCCAGCGCCCGGCCTAAGCCCCAGGGGAGCAGGGCGAAGGGAATCACCGCTCCTGAGAACAGTCTGGTGACCGCCTGCCGGATGGTGTAGGCTTGATAGCTGGCATTCTTCACGTAGATCACCAGGGAGGCGAATAGGAAGTCTAGGGCGAAGCCGAGGGAGACGGCTAGCAGTAGGCTGAGCACAAACAGCGGGCCGTTGGTCGCTA
>CAYVCY010000171.1:0-3998 GCA_964450265.1 uncultured Clostridia bacterium | reverse complement strand
GTTGTTTTCCTCCATGCATGGAAATTATTGCTTTGAAACTCCGAGAGGATACTCATTTTTGCCGTCTTCGCAAGCCAAGTCGTCTTCTGGGGGAGACTAGCCGGGAGAAGACCTAGCGAAAGGGAGGCAGAATGACATGAAAAGACGTCTGTTTTGGCTGCTGCCTGCATTGATTGCTTTGCTCCTCTTGGAAGCTTGTGCTCCGCTTCGCCGCCCAGCCCCAAGAGGAAACGTCCCGCCCATACCGGAGCAGATCTCCCGCGGAACCCGGCAAGAACCGATGTTGAAAGTGTATATGCACGAAACGCAGTCAGTAGAAGAGATGGCCATGGAGGAATACATTGCCGGCGTTGTCGCGGCGGAGATGGACCCCAAGTGGCCGCTGGAGGCTTTGGCTGCCCAAGCCATTCTGGCCCGCACTTTCACGCTGCAGAAGATAGCCAGTCAGGGCGAAGTGCCTGATCGCAATGCCCATGCCTCCACAGATATTGAAGAGTTTCAGGCCTATGACGCCAGTCGTATCAATGATCGCGTCAGGCAGGCGGTGAATCGCACCCGAGGCGAGGTGGCAGTGGCGAAAGGCCAGTTCATTCGCGCTTGGTTTCACGCCAATTCCGGCGGCCAGACTGCTGACGCGGTGGAGGGTTTGGCCTTCGATAAAGAGCCTACTCCCTATGTAGTCTCCATCGAAGATGGGGTCAGCGTACAGGCCGCGCCAGGGGACCAGCAGGCTTGGACGGCCACCTTTAGCAAGGCTGAGGTAAGGCAGGCTGTGCAAGCTGTCGGGCCCAGCGTAGGTGACTTTAGTCGCGTCGAGATCGTGGAGCGGGGACCGTCAGGCCGGGCGACCAAGCTGGGCATCGGCTCGGCCGTCGTCTCTGCGACCGCCTTCCGCCTGTCCATCGGCTCCACCCGCATGCGCTCCACCTTCTTGGAGGATATCGCCGTCCGCGGAAACTCGGTGGTTTTTACCGGCAAAGGTTACGGCCACGGCGTCGGCATGTCCCAGTGGGGTGCGAAGGGCAGGGCCGATCGTGGAGAGAAGGCCGAAACCATCGTGCAAGCTTACTATAAGGAGATCAGCATCGAACAGATATGGGATTAGATAAGAAGACAGGGCAGCGCGTGGCGCTGCCCTGTTGTCCTTTCGCCATAGCCAACGGTGTGCTTTTTCTCCCCAAGGCTTGGCCCCCTCCAGGAGGGGGCCAAGCGCCAGCGACTGGGGGAGTTCGGGCTGCCGCATTAGCGGCGGGGTGATTCTCGGCCCTCTTTCCGTTGGCTCCCGCCAGCCGAACGCAACTCCTTCATCTCCTGCATCAACCAATCGATGTGTTCCTCCATGCGGTGCAGGTGTTCCTGCACATCCTGGATCTCCTGTTCCGCCTTGATATTGATCTCATAGTCCAGTTCTGTGCGCAGTCGATCGCGTTTCAGCTCGCGGTTTTGACTCATCATGATCAAAGGGGCCTGAATGGCGGCAATACAGGCCAGCAGTAGGTTGAGAAAGACATATGGATAATAGTCGAAAGGCGGGAAGCCGAAAATGCCGGTGTTGATCAGCATGTATATTCCTACCACTACGAAGAAGAGAATGATAAACGCCCAGCTTCCGCCAAACGACGCCACTTTGTCGGCTATGCGATCCCCTAGCGTTTCTTGTTCCTTCACCTGTTGATTCATGTTCTTGGCCAAGAGCATCCCTCCTCAGTTCGGCAGTACCCTTTAGTTTGTCCAACCCCTGTTCTAAGCTTGCCCACTCAGACATAAGCTTCTATCAGAATTGCCCATGCCGTCCGGCAAAAGAGAGGAGGAGATGCAGTGAACATGAGCCAAGAACAGCACGCCCACAGAATCACAGTCACCAACCGCGAGCAAGCCAGCGTGGAAGGCGTGATTCACGTGGATAGTTTTGATGATCGGGAAGTGATTCTGGAGACCGATCTCGGAATGATGAGCATTCAAGGGGAGGACCTGCACATCAAGCAGCTCAGTCTAGAAGAAGGGCTGCTATCCATTGAAGGGGTGGTCAAGACGGTAGACTACCTGGAGGAGGGCTTGATCGGCTCCGCCCGTGGCAAACGCAAAGGCTTCTTCGACAGGCTATTCAAGTAGGGAGCAGCGGGGGGACAGAGGGACGTACGCTCTGTCCCCCTAAGTCTCGGAGGTGAAACATGCCATCATCGCAAGCTCTCGGCGCATTGCTACTGGCCAGCGCCGGCTTCATCTTCGGCTTGGCGCTAGATTTCTATCAGGTCCTCCGGCGTCTGAGCAATCCGGGACGCTTGATCACGATCGCCTGTGATCTGTTCTTCTGGTTGGCGTATTCAGTTTGGATCTTTGTGCTGCTGCTCAAGATCAGTGGCGGTGAAGTAAGGTATCATGTCTTCCTATCTATTGCTAGCGGCGCAGGGATCTATTTTTGGCTGTTCAGTCGCCGCCTGGCCCCCGCTTGGCATACATTGCTCTATCGGTTGATGTGGACGCTGAATAAGATA
This sequence comes from uncultured Clostridia bacterium, assembly GCA_964450265.1. Classification (GTDB taxonomy): domain Bacteria; phylum Bacillota; class UBA994; order UBA5500; family UBA5500; genus JAEZJZ01. Next base: position 1,503 of record CAYVCY010000171.1, on the reverse strand, counting down.
GCTGACGGCATCAGCCGGGCGCTCGATATCTGCCTGGTCATTCTGTTGTGGCCCTATCGGATGGTCATGCGTTTCCTTTTTCGACCGCTTTGGAGCTTGCTCTCCTTCTTGCTCTCACCTCTGTGTAAGCTGCTGAAGTTTCTATCCGCGCGTCTGTTGGCAGCCAGACGACGGGTGACGCGCCCTGTGCGGCGTCACCTGGGGATCTGGCGGCGCCGATTGGTAGAATGGCTGGCCTCGTCCAATAAAGATTTGAAATAGTTTCGGACTGTGGCAGGGAAAGTCACGAGCCAAGTAGAAGAAGCATATGATGGATCATGCATCTTCCCAGATTTTGATTCAATTGGAGCAACAATCACTTTATTGCCCGCAGCATCTGCGATGCTGCTAATAAGGTACAAGCCGATTGTGCTCCGCGACAATCGCTTTATTGCCCGCAGCATCTGAAGACGCTGCTAAGAGGTGGGAGGCTATGCCAGCAACTGCACCCCGGATTATCCAATTTCCTTCCAAGAGACCTGTTGCGAACCAGGCAATCAGCAAGCGGCCGCAGCCAAACCGCCGGCGGCCCTGGCTGCGCGTGGTCGTTTTGCTCTGCGCGGCTGCTTATCTTATCTGGTCAGGTAGTCAGTTGGTTGAACAGGAGATGCGGATGAGACAGTTGAAGGAGAGCTATGCGGAGTTGTTGCTGGCGCAATCCGAACTGGAGTATGCTAATCAGAAGATTTTGGAGCGCATAGACAGTCTGCGCCACGATCCGGCGTTTCTGGAGCAGTTGGCTCGCCAAATGGGAATGGTCAAGAGCAATGACAAGGTTTATTTGCCGGTGGACCCCAGTCGCTAGAGGACTTCGATTGACAATGAAAAAATGTATCGGGTATAATCTTTTGGGTTAGCCAAATTTAGATGGAGGGGAATTCCAACAGTAATGGCATTGCAAGTAGGCGCAATTGTAAGCGGTTTGGTAACTGGCATCACCAACTTTGGAGCATTTGTGGAATTGGAGACAGGTCAGACCGGTCTCGTGCATATTTCTGAAGTGGCAGATGCCTATGTAAAGGACATCAACGAATATCTCAAGCTGCGTGAAAAGGTAACCGTCAAGGTGATCAATATCGATGGGCGCGGCAAGATTGGGCTGTCTATTCGCCAGGCTAGACGCCGTCCTGCACCTTCATTAGAGGACCAGTTGTCTCGTTTTATGAAGGAGAGTGAGGAACGGTTATCCAGTCTGCGCAAGAACACAGACTCCAAAAGAGGGGGCCGCGGCGGTTATTCTCCTAAGGCATCGCATCAAACTGCCGAGCGTCGTCGTCCGTAAATTGCCAACGGTTTAGCTCTTGACCGAGCCGTCGGTCAGTGTTAGAATAATGTTTGTCACTTGCGGCGGCGTAGCTCAGTTGGCTAGAGCATGCGGTTCATACCCGCAGTGTCACTGGTTCAAATCCAGTCGCCGCTACCAGCCATGGCCCCTTGGTCAAGCGGTGAAGACACCGCCCTTTC
>CAYVCY010000170.1:0-4000 GCA_964450265.1 uncultured Clostridia bacterium | reverse complement strand
AAAGCGGTACGGTGCGCATATCCGATGAAGTGGTGGGCGTAATCGCCGGGTTGGCGGCGCTGGAAGTGCAAGGCGTAGCCGGCATGAGCGGCAGTGGGTTCGCTGGCAGTGTGGTTGAGATGCTGGGCAAGAGGAACCTTTCCAAGGGAGTTAAGGTTACAGTCGGAGATCAGCAGGCAGCGCTGGAACTATCCATCATTGTCGAATATGGAGTACTAATTCCGGTGGTGGCCCAAAATGTACAAGACAACGTGCGTCGGGCGGTCGAGAGCATGACCGGCTTGCAGGTTGTGGAAGTGAACGTGCATGTGCATGGCGTTGATTTCTCAGACAAGGTAGAGGATAGTCCAAAGAGCAAATAGCAGTCAGTCACCCGTCCATTACCGACAAAGGAGTTGATCTTGGCCTATGAGTTCCCCAGATCGCATTCTACTAGTGCTATTCAACTTAGCGGTGATGATCCTTTCGGCATACGTTCTGGGCGCAGCCGCGGGACTGTTGGGCCCGATCAGCGATCTAGCCACCACCGTTTTCCTGTACTATCGCTGGGAAGTGATCCTGTTTTCACTGGTGTTGTTCGTCCTCTCCATCCGCTTTCTCTATCTTGGCGTCTGGCCTACCACCAATAAGCAGCAGGCTGGCTTTGTCCACGAGGGAGAATTGGGGCAGATTAAGATCTCTCTTTCTGCCTTGGAGCAGATAGCCGAGCAGGTAGTGGCCAAGGAACGAAGCGTCAGGCGCGCCAAGATAGGGCTGCAGATGAGCGCTGGCGGAGCGATTTTTCACGTTAGGGTGGCTACCAATGGGCAACAAAACCTGGTGGAGCTCGCCCACAACCTGCAACAGGCAATCCGAGAGCAGGTAGAACAGGTGACCGAAGTGGTGGTGCGAGATGTGGAGATCCAGTTCTCCGCCGTGGGCAGTGGACAGAAACAGCCGATGTAGGGGCAGAGGATGCGAGGTGAATGGATAGGATGACTAGATGGCTGACTGAGTGGATGAGTACATACGGCGGTAGGACCTTGGGAGTAGTCTCGGGACTGGTGCTGGCCTTGCTGATCTTGGAGTATGGTCTGCTGCGCAGCATCTTCATCCTGATCTTGGCTGCAGTTGGTTGGCTCGTCGGTCTGCGCGTCGATGAGGCGGGCGGCCTGGGGGAGCTTTATGAACGCTCGAGGCGCCGCGACTAGCGGCGTTCTTTTTTCTGCCTAGTGAGTGTTCAGGGACGGGTACAAAAACCCACGTTGGTGCAAATTGGCACAGTAGGGCATTATAATCGGAGACAAGCCGACAGTTGCCTTGCAACAATCGCTTTATTTGCCCGCAACACCTAAAGGTGTTGCTAATCGATAGTGAAGGAATGATCTGGATGAGTCGTCGCATCGCGAGAGAAGTTGCCTTGCGCACCCTGTTTCAAATGGAGAGCGGGCATGTGCAGTTGAACAAGGCGCTGGAGTATGCCCTGGAGACTGCGCCTTTGGAGCCAGGATTCGTTCCTTTTGCCAAGGAATTGGTGGATCAATCCTTGGCCCAGCAGGAGGACAGCGATCAGATAATCCGCGACAAAGCCGTCGATTGGAATATCGACCGTCTGGCTAGGGTGGACAGAGCGATTCTGCGCCTAGCCCTAGGCGAGTTGATGGGGGGGACAGGGACGCCGCCCGGAGTGGTGATCAATGAGGCAGTGGAGTTGGCTCACCGTTACAGCACAGAAGAATCCGGCAGGTTCATCAACGGGATTTTAGGCTCTGTGCTACGTTCCGAGACCGATGAATGATACCCCAGTCTGTTACCTAGGCGTAGATACCAGCTGTTACACCACTTCGCTGGCGCTGGTGGGTGCCTGTGGCGAGACCCTGGCAGACGAGCGTCAGCTGTTGCCGGTGCCATCGGGCGAATTGGGCCTGCGCCAAAACGACGGTGTCTTCCATCATGTCAGGCAGCTGCCCCGGCTGCTGCAGCGCTTGCCTTTATCGGCGATGGTGCTCGGGGCGGTGGGCGTGAGCGCGCAGCCTAGTCCCACTGCAGGGTCTTATATGCCGGTATTCTTGGCCGGTGTCTTGGCGGCGCAAGCGATAGCCACTGCCAGGGGGCTGCCGCTCTACCGCTTCTCCCATCAGGAGGGGCATCTGTCGGCCGGGGTAGTCACCATTCCCAGTCACCCTTTTCTGGCTTTACATATTTCTGGTGGTACTTCCGATCTGCTGCGCGTGCAGCCGGATGGGGTGGCTGGTTTTCAAATCCAGCCTTTGGCCAGCAGCAGCGACTTAAACGCCGGCCAGATGATCGATCGGGTGGGAGTAGCCCTGGGACTGTCATTCCCAGCCGGGCCACAGCTGGAGCGGCTGGCTAGTGCAGCGGAAGGGAGACTGCAACTTCCTTCCGCGGTTGACGACCTCAGCTTCAGTTTCTCCGGGCCTTGTAGCGCCGCCGAGAGGCTGGTGGCGCAGGGCGAAGATGGCAGAGAGATCGCATATGCGGTGCTCAGAGTGATCGCCAATTCTCTGGAAAAAGTTCTCCGGACGGCCAAACAGCGCACCGGCCTGACCACAGTGCTGATGGTGGGCGGGGTGCTCAGCAATCAGCTGATTCGGCAGCGTCTGTCCCATCGCTTAGGCCGCGCTATGGAGCTGATCTACGCGCCGCCTAAGCTGTGCAGCGATAATGCCGTCGGAATAGCCCGTTTGGCCAGGCTGCAGCAGCAGGCGTCTTGGCAGCGCGATCGCCGCTGACGAAGGGGGAATGGAGTTTGCCACCTATCTTTACGGTCAGCCAACTGACTAGTTATCTGCGCGCTTTGATCGAAAGCGATCAGGTGATGCAGAGCGTCTTGGTGCAGGGGGAGTTATCCAATTGCCGCCTGCATAGTTCTGGCCATTTCTATTTTACTCTTAAGGATAAAACCAGCAGTCTGCGAGCGGTGATGTTTCGCCGCCGGGCGCAGGCTCTGCGCTTTCGCCCGGTCGATGGGTTGCAGGTGATGGCACAGGGCGGTATCTCGGTCTACGAGCGGGACGGGCAGTACCAAATCGTCGTCAACAGCTTACAGCCGGCCGGCGTGGGATCGCTATATCTGGGCTTTGAGCAACTGAAAGAGAAATTGCAGACCGAGGGCTTGTTTGACGAAGCCCGCAAGCGGCCACTGCCGCCTTTCCCCAAGACGATCGGCATAGCCACTTCGCCTACCGGCGCAGCTATTTCGGACCTGCTTTCGATCATCAAACGGCGTTATCCTAAAGTTGCTGTCTATCTATATCCCATCGCTGTACAAGGGGCAGGCGCACCAGCCAGCATCGTATCGGGTCTGGAGGTACTAGGACGGCTGCCGCAGGTAGACCTGATCATCGTCGGTCGCGGCGGAGGCTCCCGGGAGGAGCTGTGGGCGTTCAACGATGAAGGCGTGGCTAGAGCTATCGCCGCTTGCCCCAAGCCGGTCATCTCCGCGGTGGGGCACGAAAGCGACTTTACCATCGCCGATCTGGTGGCTGACCGACGGGCGGCCACCCCTAGCGCCGCAGCCGAACTGGCAGTTCCGGTGCTGTGGGAGTTAGAGCGAGAGCTGAGCGCCCTGGAGCGACGGGTTGTGCTGGCGGCGCAGTCTTTGTTAGGCCGCAAACGGCAGCAGCTGGCAGCTCTGGCCGAGCGGAGGGTGCTGCAAAGCCCGAAGGACTCGTTGCTCCCGCTGCATCAGGCGCTGGACGATCTGGAGTATCGCCTGCTGCAGACGATTCGAACTGGGCAGCAACAACGCTATGCCAGCTGGCGGGAGGCCGCCGCCCGACTGCAGGCGATGAGTCCCTTGGCTGTGTTGGCCCGGGGATACAGCATCACCCTGAACGAACAGGGGGAAGCGATCACCTCGGTGAAGCAGGTTGCGGATGGAGACCGACTGCAGACCGTGTTCGCCGATGGAAAGGTTCGTAGTCGAGTGTTGGACTAGCCTGGGCTGGAATAACCATCGCCTGGTTGAATTACGATAGACTGTCTCATAGTACGATCT
>CAYVCY010000169.1:0-4032 GCA_964450265.1 uncultured Clostridia bacterium | reverse complement strand
CAGAGACTCGCTCGGTATACCGAATGCTTCGTCGAGACGTTCGTCTGTATAGAAAAGAATCGGATACTTATCCGCTCTCGGCTGCAGTCACCTCAACTGCCATAAGATATTTACACAGGAGGATAGGCTAGTCCTGCTTTCGTCCCATCATAAAAAATACTTATTGTTAGTATAAACAAGTATATAGTATAGTAGTGACTAGCATGTGAGGAAAGCGAGAGATACAACCTTGAACAAATTCCTTACTTTACGCGACAGAGGACTACAAGCTCTCCTGGATGGCCGTAAGCAAGGGCTTCGGGTGATCGGCACCTATTGCGCCTATTGCCCTCAGGAGTTGATTATCGCGGCGGGAGCGATACCCGTCAGCCTGTGTGGCACCCGGGAGGAGCCGATTCCAGCGGCGGAAGAAGAGTTGCCGCGCAATCTGTGCCCCTTGATCAAGTCATCCTACGGCTTTGCGATCACCGATACCTGCCCCTACTTCGCATTAGCCGAGCTGATCGTGGCCGAGACGACCTGTGATGGCAAGAAGAAGATGTTTGAGCTGCTGGAACGAAAGAAGCCGGTGCACGTGATGCAGTTGCCTAACGTGCAGGATGGTGAGGCAGCCCTTAAGCTATGGGCGGCAGAGATAGCGCGTCTGCGGAAGCGCCTGGAAGAGCAGTTGCAGGTGAGTATCTCCGATGAGGCCATCTGGGATGCGATCAGATTGGTCAACGAGGAACGACAGGCTCTGAAAGCGGTGCACGACCTGAACCGCAGCAACCCGCCGCTTCTGCCGGGGCTCGACTTGTTGACGGCCAGTTGGTCGGTCAAGTTCGCTCGCGACAAGCGCGAGGTAATTCGCCTGGCCCGCGAATTGGTGGCTGAAAAGCTCACGCAGCCACCGCAGCCACAATCGTCCAAACCGCGAGTGCTCTTAACTGGTTGTCCGGTAGGGCTGGGCAGCGAAAAAGTGGTGCGTTTATTGGATGAGTTAGGCGCAGACCTGGTGGCCATGGAGAGCTGCAGTGGGTATAAGACGCTGGATATCGTCGCCGTAGCAGACGGGAGCGATCCAATTATGGCCCTGGCGGAGAAGTATCTGCAGATCCCCTGCTCCTGCATGAGTCCCAACCCGCACCGGATGGAGCTGCTGGAGCAGATGCTGGCTGACTTCCAAGTTGATGCCGTGATCGACCTCACCTGGCAAGCTTGCCATACCTATAATATCGAGTCATACGATGTAGGGCGCTTGATAAAGGCGGCCGGTCTGCCTTTCCTGCACTTAGAGAGCGACTACTCAAGGTCTGATCTCGAATCATTGACGGTGCGGATTGAAGCTTTGCTGGAGATGGTCAGTCAATAAATAACCACACATTTGGGAGGGATTTGTTAGAATGAACGTTTTTGACAAGTTGCGTGCTGATGGAATGCAGGCGATGCTCGATGGTCGCAAAGAGGGCTTGAAGGTTGTGGGCGCATACTGCACCTTTTTCCCTCAGGAGCTGGTGGTGGCTGCAGGCGCAGTGCCGGTCAGCCTTTGTGGAACCAAGGAGGACCCGATTCCGGCCGCAGAAGAACACCTGCCGCGCAATCTCTGTCCATTGATCAAGTCATCTTATGGTTTCGCCATCAGTGACACCTGTCCTTACTTCGTCCTATCAGATCTGATTGTTGGCGAGACGACGTGCGACGGTAAGAAGAAGATGTTTGAGCTGATGCAAGAGAAGAAGCCGGTGCACGTGATGCAGCTACCTCCCACACAGGAAGGGCAGGAGGCACTCATGCTCTGGGCGGCCGAAGTCCGGCGCTTCAAGGAGCGTCTGGAGGAGGAATTCGAGGTCACGATCAGCGATGAAGCCATCCGCGATGCTATTCGTTTAGTGAATGAAGAGCGGCAAGCGATCAAAGACTTGCTCGACCTAAACCAAAAGAATCCTCCCTTGTTGCCTAACGTGGAACTTTTGCGAGCCAGCTGGTCGAGCATGTTTGCCTTCGATAAGCGGGACAGCATCAAGGCGGCCTCGGAACTGGCAGCGCAGGTGCGGCAGGAGAAGGCTGATGCCCCACCGACCGATCGCTCTCGCGTTCTGGTCACCGGATGCCCCATGGGCCTGGGCAGTGAAAAAGTGATCAAGATCATCGAAGAGCTCGGAGCCGACATGGTAGCCATGGAGAACTGCACCGGCTACAAGACGGTGGAATTACGAGCAGACCCGGATCACGCTGATCCGATCATGGCTCTGGCAGAGAAATATCTCCAGATCCCCTGCTCTTGCATGAGCCCCAATCCCGGTCGCTCCGATCTACTCCGACGGATGATCGGCGACTTTAAGGTGGATGCGGTGATTGACCTGACTTGGCAGGCTTGCCACACCTATAATATCGAAGCCTTCGGTGTCGGCCAAATGGTGAAAGAGCTCGGCCTCCCCTATCTGCAGCTGGAGACCGACTACTCCAATTCGGATGTAGAAACCCTGAAGGTGCGCATTGAGGCTTTGCTGGAGATGACCAAGTAACAGTGATTACCCTAGGACTGGATATCGGATCGGTAGCCGCCAAAGGCATGCTGCTGGCGCATGATGACAGCTGGCAAGCCATCGTGCCGACCGGCTGGAGCCCGAGGGACACGGGGCAACTATTGATCGCAGAGCTGGCGCGCCAAGCAGGGATAGACCGCGACGCAATTGGGGCCATCGTAGCCACCGGCTATGGACGCATCTCTGTGCCGGAGGCGGATAAGTCGATCACCGAAATTACCTGTCATGCTCGCGGATTGACCGCCCTGTTGCCCCAGGTGCGCACAGTGATCGACATCGGCGGTCAAGACAGCAAGGTAATTCGCCTGAACGAAACCGGCCGGGTGATCGACTTCGCGATGAACGATAAGTGTGCCGCTGGAACGGGGCGCTTTCTGCAGGTGATGGCGCAGGTCTTGGGCATGGATGTGTCCGACCTGGGCGAAGCGGAAAACCCTACGGAAACGCTGAGCATCAACAGCATGTGCACGGTATTCGCTGAATCGGAGATCATCGGGCACTTAGCTCGCGGGATGAGCCGCGGAGGACTGATTGCCGGGCTGCATCAGTCGGTGGCCAAACGGGTGGCCGGTATGGCTGCCCGGGTGGGAGTGGTCGGTCCCGTCGCCTTCACCGGCGGCGTGGCCAAGAACCCAGGCATTCGCCGGGCCCTGCAGGAAGAATTGAGGGTGCCGCTGCTTACCCCCGAAGACTGCCAGTTCACCGGCGCTCTGGGGGCCGCCCTGCTGGCGCGTAATCTTTAGCCTGATACCAAATTACCCCTTGCCCCATGCTCGCTGCCGGATTATAATCGTTAGTGAATCTGTGATAAAGGAGGGACTTGCAGTGCAGACAAAAGGCTACAACACCGCTTACTTCATGATCATGCATCGGATCGTAGGATTCAGGAGCACCCCCAAGGGAGTAGTATGCCCTTTTGCAGCATCTGGGGTCCCTGCGATCAGCTGAGCACATGGTGATCTTCTCACCGAACAGCTAAAGCTATCGATAGGCCGCGGGTGTTGCTACCCGCGGTTTTTGTGTGTATTTTGGTCAGGTACCAGGATTGCGGTATTTGGCTTGCGCATAGACGCCCGCGGGGAACCAACAGCCCGTGGGCTTTTGTTTGCTCAGGGCTACCTGCTTGCGAACGACTTGTATAACTGAAGGAGGACGATCAGGTGAAAAGATACCTGACTACCACACAGCTCTCAGCCACGCGAGCTCTGGACGGAGGACTGCTGTACATGCTTGGCGGCCACCTGTTGAAGCTAGCCAGTCTAGTCATTCTGCTGCTCTTGTGGCGCTCGTTGGCCGATCAAGGCGCCGACCTGGGCGGGTTTAACCTAGAGCAGCTGCTCGCCTACACGCTGCTAGCATCCATATTGAGTGAGCAACTGAGTGTAATCACCCCGGCCACCACCGCCTTTTGGGAAGGCTCGATCATCTCCCGTTACCTGCGACCGCTGTCGGTGCTAGGCCAAATGATGGCCGAGACCGCTGGCGGCTGGTTGCCGGGACTGGCACT
>CAYVCY010000168.1:0-4063 GCA_964450265.1 uncultured Clostridia bacterium | reverse complement strand
AAGCGCCTGACTAGCGGCCTATTTTCCTCGTCACGCCCAAATACCAAGGTCAACATATGGGTGGTTTGGGTAGGCGAGATGAGCACCCAGGCCAAGGAGGAGGCCACGCTAAACGCGGCTAAGCTAACCGCTGCATCCGGCATGCGGGCCAGCCCGGCGTTGATAAATGGCTTGCCGAGGCTGAAGATCAGGGATGAGGCGATCAAAGGGAGATAGAAACCCCATACTTCCTGGCTGCTGATAGCCCTCTCGCCGGTCGGGATCAACTTTCTACCATAGAAGTAGGAGATGAGGCATTCTAGCCCAACGCCGCCTACCAAGGTCAAAGACCCGACCAGGGGGCCGACCACGAAACGCCAACGGGTGAAGCTAAAGATCAACAGCACCATGAAAACGACCCTGAACAACATGCCGATAGAGATTAACCTGGTTTCCTTGCGACTGGTGATCACCCCATGATAGAGGAAACGCAAGCCGCTGAACAGAGGCAGAAACATCACCACCCGAAAAGCCGTCAGCGTCGCCGGGAAAAGCTCATCTTTTACCCCCAACAGCCCCCGCAGAACGAAAACGCTGGCCGCGGGTAGGTAGCCAATAGTCAGCATGATCGCGAAGAACGAGGCCATGGTGATCATGTATACTTTGCGCACAGTCTGGAAGGACTGTTGGCTGGACACCAAGACCATGGCCGTCTGCCGGATCTGGCAGAGTGGCCCCCCGGCCATGTCCGACAAGCTGACGGCTACCGCGTGTGCAGCGGTGGAGACGACGGGGCTGACGGTACGGGACAATCCAGCACTGATGATGCTATGGGTGAACATCATCAGACTGGATGTTATGCCCAGAGGGATAAAGAAACGCAAAAGCTCATTGAGCCCAACCTTTCTTTCGGCCACAGTTTTCATCTTCTTTCTATTCATAGTTTGTTTCTAGCCTGGTCGCTGAGCTCATGTGAAATGCCAAAAACGCCAGTGCCTCTCCCACATCCCCCTGGATGAAACGTCGAGGCACTTTGGCGTTTTATAGTTTATCATTTGTCTCGATTATGCACCACTCAGGCGAATTAGGCAACGCAAGTATTTGGTAGCCTGAGCAGCCGCCGGCTTAGAAAAGCCGGTTATCTCATACGAGGTTGAGCAATCGTTGCTCGCGCTGCGGAGCAGCGCCGCCAAAGTATCCAGCGAGGTAAGGCATGGCACGTTGTATTCCACCGCTGCTCGGCGAATGCGGAAGCCATCCCGGCGCGGGTCCTTGCCCTGGGTGAGTGTGTTCACCACCAGATCGAGTTCGCCGCTCAGGATCAGATCCAGCACGTTGGGGCTGTCTTCCGTAGCTTTGTTTACGCTCTCCACTTCGAAACCGTGCTGTCCAAGGAAGGCAGCGGTGCCTCTGGTAGCCACCAGTTGCCAACCCGATTCCAACATGCTGCGAAATAGCGGCAAAGCTTCTGGCTTGTCCCTATTCGCCACAGTGACCAACGCCTTGCCTCGAGTGGGCACGGTCAGCCCGGCGCCAAGGAATGCCTTGTGCAGCGCGGTTTTCAGCGACTTGCCGACCCCGATCGCTTCACCGGTTGATTTCATCTCTGGACCAAGGCTGGTTTCCACCTCGATCAACTTATTGAAGGAGAACACCGGCATTTTTACCGCCACCAGTCCGTCTGGCTGCAGCAGACCGGTCTGGGTCGTCAATTGCCGCAGCTTCTCGCCCAGCATCACTCGCGTTGCCCAGGTGACCATTGGAATGCCGGTCACTTTGCTTAAGAAAGGTATCGTGCGCGAGGCCCTTGGATTGACCTCCAATACGAAAACTTGATCATCGTAGACGACGAACTGCAGATTCATCAGGCCGACCAGTTGCAGGCGCCGGGCAATGCGGGCGCAATAATCGACGATCATCGCCTGTTGGTCCTCGCTAAGATTGACCGGCGGCAAGACAGCGATGCTGTCACCGGAATGCACGCCTGCCCGCTCGATGTGCTCCATGATTGCCGGGACGACTATGTCCTGTCCATCGCTGATCACGTCCACTTCCACTTCCCGTCCTTGCAGGTAGCGGTCGATAAGAATTGGGTGATCCGGCGAGACCTGAACTGCTTCCTGTAGATAGCGCCGGAGATCGTCGGCGTTTTCCACAATAGCCATCGAACGTCCGCCCAGCACATAGGAAGGTCGCACCAATACTGGGAAACCAAGCTCCCGAGCAAGCATCTCAGCTTGATCGGCTGAGCGGGCGGTTCGTCCCTCAGGTCTTTTGATCATCAGCTCCTCCAGTAACTGGTCGAAGCGTTCGCGATCCTCACAGCTGTCCATCGCTTCCGCCGAACTGCCCAGGATACGGTATCCTGCCTGCTGTAACTGCTGAGCCAAGTTCACCGCTGTCTGCCCGCCAAACTGCACCATCACGCCGTGGGGCTGCTCTAGCTCCAGCACGTGATGTACATCTTCCCAGGTCAGCGGTTCGAAGTAGAGGCGATTGGAGACGTCAAAGTCTGTACTTACAGTCTCCGGATTGTTGTTGATTACGATCGACTCAATTCCAGCCTCCTGTAGCGCCAGGCTGGCCCGCACCGAACAATAGTCAAACTCCACCCCTTGACCGATGCGAATCGGCCCACTCCCAAGCACTACCACCTTCTTGCCGACTAGGGGGGCAGTTTTATTGCCCCCCTGATAGCTGGAGTAATAGTAGGGGGTGGCCGCTGCAAACTCTGCGGCGCAGGTGTCCACCATTCGGTATGCCGGCTTTAGACTGCTTTCTTGCAGCAGCCGCGCTACTTCGGATTCGCTGCAGCCGTGACAACGGGCAATGCTGCGATTGCTGAAACCCAGCTGCTTGGCCTGTTGCAGCAGGTCGGGAGTCAGTTCCGATTGGCCCAACACCTGTTCCCACTTAACCAACGACCAGACTCTATCCAGGAAGAAACTGTCGATGCCGGTGCGCTGATTGAGCTCTGTCACTGCGAACCCGCGCCGGAATAGCTCTGCCAAGACGAACAGCCGCTCATCATCCCGCAGGGCGAGCTTGCGCAGCAGACCGTTGCTAGCGGTTTGCGCCAGTCGGTCGCTCCAGAGGTCATGCAGCGTCAATTCTAACGAGCGGATGGCTTTCTGTAAGGCCGCTTCGAAGTTCGGGCCGATGGCCATCACCTCTCCGGTGGCCTTCATCTGAGAACCTAAGGTTCGGTTAGCGGTTGAAAACTTATCAAAGGGCCAGCGGGGTATCTTCACCACCACATAGTTGATTGCTGGCTCAAAACAGGCGCTCTTGCCGGTGGCCGGGTTGACAAGCTCGTCCAAGTGATATCCCAAAGAAAGCATGGTGGACACCTTAGCGATCGGATAACCGGTGGCCTTGGAAGCTAGGGCGCTGGATCGGCTCACTCGGGGGTTAACTTCGATCACCGCATACTTCTGGCTGGTCGGGTGCAGGGCGAACTGCACGTTACAGCCGCCGCTAATCTGCAGATGATCCACAATCTGCAGAGCAGCTGCGCGCAACATCTGCAGTTCAGTTGGATTCAAGGTGAGACAGGGCGCAACCACGATGCTGTCTCCGGTATGGACGCCCACCGGATCCACGTTTTCCATGTGGCAGACGGCGATCACGTTGCCAGCACTATCTCGGATTACTTCAAATTCTATTTCCTTCCATCCGGCGATGCTCTTCTCAATCAGCAGTTGGTGCACCGGACTATAGCGCAGGCCTTGCTCAGCTATTACCTGCAAGTCCAGCTCGGTGCTGGCCATGCCTCCTCCGGTGCCGCCGAGCGTATAAGCTGGGCGAACGATCACCGGGTAGCCGATCTGCTCTGCCGCTTGCAGCGCACAAGCGGTGGAATGGACGATGGCGCTTTCCGGCACCGGCTGTCCAATCTGTTGCATGGCCGCTTTGAAAGTCATGCGGTCTTCCGCCTGCTCGATAGCTCGGAGCGGTGTTCCCAACAGCTGCACACCATATTCGTCGAGGATACCTAGGGTGGCTAGCTCCTTAGCCAAGTTTAGACCTACTTGGCCGCCCAAAGTGGGCAGCAGGGCATCCGGGCGCTCCCTGGCGATCACCG
>CAYVCY010000167.1:0-4091 GCA_964450265.1 uncultured Clostridia bacterium | reverse complement strand
CCCTTCTCAAACTGCATGCCGGCCACCGCGTTCTGGATGTTGCGCGTGCGGTTGATCGGCTCCTGGTATTCGCGGATGTGATTGAGCACCTGGCGATTCATCTCGCTGCGGCTCCAGGCATACGTTCGCACCATGCGCAGATTACTGCGCACAATCTGCCCAGTGGTCCGGTCGCGCATGGCAAACATACCGACGTTCTCAACACCGGCGCGCTTGTTTACTTCCTGGCGCCGCAGGTCCCGCACCATCTTGCCCGGGAACTCCGGCAACAGGTCGATCGCATACGCCAACAGCGCATCCGTCACAATCCGGCCGCGCTCCGGATCCTCCTGGGTGGCCGCGTGCCAAAGACCCTTGCCTGTCGGCGTGCGCCTGCCGGCAGGGGATTCCCCCCCGATTGTCTTGGCAATCGTCGAGGGATACATTCCCAGCCCGATATCGTCGGCCAGGCCCTTCACAACCCCCTCCAGAAAACTCTCGCCTCGATAGGGCGATTGCAGCGCCGCAATCACGCGATCCTCCAGCGCATGGGCCGTCTGGCCTCCCAGCACCATATGCGAAACCCTGTGCAGCTTGCCGCCACGTTCTTCGCGCCAGGCCAACAGGGGGACGCGCGCATCATACGGCGCCACCAGCTCGCGCATATCCACAAGGGTCCCTTCGTCCATCCCCTCAATTTCGGGCGGCGCCTCTTCGTCCTCCGGATCTTCGGTGCGCAACTTGTCCGCCACCCACTGGTATATCTTGCCGGATAGCTCAGACAATTCCTGGGTGGCCTTGGCCGAAGTCAACGCCCACAATGCCCTCGACGCCACAAAGCCCGTCATGGCGCCCGCGCGCCCCTGCCGCAGCTCCGACACCGCAAAACGCAGCCCGTTCACGGCAATGCGCGTCGCGTCGTAAGGATAGCTCAAATAGTCTCCAATGCCCACGCCGGACACCTTGCCGACGACCATCGGCGTGCGGGACGGGTTCTGGTAGTGCTGTTGCACATGCTCCGCGGCCATGGTCGCCGCGCGCGCCTCGGACGTCGCCGCATCCGCGCCTTCCTGCCGCAAGCGCTCCGCAAACAGCCGCCGCCGCGCCACATAGGCCGCGTACTTCGTCGGCAGATCGATCGTCATGTAGGCTTCGGTGATCTTCCTGCCGGCCTGTTTCAGCCGGCTGCGCCCCGGCAGGTTCTCCATGGTAGCCTGCAGGTCCATGGTCCAGCTTGTTCCGCTCGGATCGAACACCCCGCGCTTCGCCAGGTCCTCCACCGCCTCCAACGCCCATTGCTTGCCGGCCATGTAGTCCACGGCCAACTTGTGGCCCCGTTGCAGGGCGCCCCAATATCCCGGCAACCCAATATCCCCGGTTTGCAGCGCAAACCCCGTCAACGCCGTGCCCCAGTTCCGCGCGATCGTCTTCGGGTTGAGCAGCTTGGCCATGCGCTGCACGCTCATGGGACCGAAGTACGCCATGCCCATGGCCCGATACACTCCGCCCTTGTTGGGCTCCGATTCAATCAGCGCCTTGAACTCCGGCGTCACGTAATACCCCACCATCGCCCCGTACTTCATGCGGTCCGCGTTGTTGTTGGGGTCGCCCAGTTGCTCGATCAGCATGCGCTCCCGGCTCGGTGCGCGCGCCCATACGATCCCTTCAGCCTCGTCAAAAAGACGCTCGTAGAAGGTCATTTCCGCCAGCATCGACTCCTGGGCCGCCGCCGTGATCCTCTGCCGCGCCACCGGGTCCGTGATTTCCCCATACAACGCCCGCCGCGCGCCCTCCAGGTGCCGTTCCCGCAATGCCGACACCATCGGATTGCGCTGGCGCTGCGCATACAGGTCCGTCTCCACCATGTTCGCCGCCGCGTCCGCCATTGCTTTGGCGTTCAGCGCCGCCGTCACGTTGTCGCCCTCCATCCCCAACCGGTCGATCACGTGCCGCAGGTCCAGGTACTGCTTACGCAACAGGCGCGCCTCCGCCATGCGTTGCTTGCCCATCCCCTGCAACAGCCGCCGGTCCCCCGTTTCCAGCCAGGCCACCACGTCCACCGGCCGCCGCGCGCCCCGCAAGGTCGTCGCCCGCTTCGTCATGCGGTCCACCGCGTCCGCGATCCCGGCCTCAAACTCCACCATGGCCGCGCGCTTCGCGCCCTGCGGCGCGTCGTACTTCTCGCCCAGCACATGCACCAGGTAGGCGCGCGTCTGGTAAAATTCCATCTCCTTCACCTGTTCCGGCGTCAGGCTGTGCTCCCTGGCCCACTTGATAATGCGCTTGCTGCGCTGATTGGTCGTCTCGACAATCTTCTCCAGGGTCTTCTGGGTCGTACCGCCTTCCTCCAGCCCGTAGCTCTGCGCAAAGTCCGCCGGCGTCATACGGCCTTCCTGCACCTCCAACAGCCCGCGCGCCACGTTCTCGCGGCTATGTTGTTCGGACAGCGCATCCAGCACCCCGCGCATTTCCGCCGCCTCGATCCGCTGTCGCACTCCAGCGGCCGACAAATCGTTGCGCATCTGGTTATAGAGGTCATAAACCTTCGACCCCACCCTGCGGTTGGGGTCGAACAGCCGCCCCACGCGCCGCAAGCGCGCGCGCGTCTCCAAGGTCAACCGCCACGGCGCCAACTCCACCGACCCTCGCCGGCGCCCCTCCTTCGCCTGCTCTTCCAACGACATCGGCGCCGGTGCCGCGACCTGCTCCTGTACCGGCGCCGCGGCCTTCCACTTCGCGTACTCCGCAACGTAGTTGTCATTCTGCCGGCCAGACCCGTCCAGTCTCACCGGCATCTGGATGACGTACTCGCTCTTGCCGGCTAGAAGCATCGGAGAACCCTTGCCGCCGACCCGCATCACCGGCGTCGCGTTGCCCGTCTTGCGCAGGAACGTCAGCGCGTCCATCAGGGACTCGGGGTTGTAGATGCCCAGCTCGAATCCGGGGGTGTCGCCAAGAGATGAGTATTCGCCCGAGTCAACCACCGTCGTTGAAACCTCGATCTTCCCGTCAGCCGTCAGCCACAGCTTGACCGTTGGGGATGCCTTCTTTACATCCTTGTATAGCGACAAAGCCTGCGTCAGCTTGCGCGCCAGCTTCTCCGAATCGACCTTTACCTCCAGTGCGTCGGCCGCGTCAGGATTCGGCACCTTGCCAGCCTTGTACGCCGGAATGGTCTGAACGTAGTTCGGGTAGCCGCTGTCGTCCTTTTTGGGCTTGGCGTTCTTCTTGCCTATCATCACGGCCAAGCGCCGTCCGTCGGTCGCCACGGCCTCTCCGGCCTCTCCGTTCCAATGCGGATTAAGCAGGGGCTTGCGCATCGTGTCTGTGCTGGCGAACGGCTGTAGGAGCGCCTTGACCTCTGCGGTCAGCGCGTTGAATTTGACGGTGCGGCCAAGGCGGACGGGGGCTTTAGGCTTTGGCGTCGGTTTCTTCTCGTTTGACGGCTTGGAGTACGGAGTGACGGGAAACTTCTTGGCCTTTTCGCGGAACCGCTGCAACGACGGCTTGCTGTTGATTATCGTGAAGGTGCCGTCGCCTGGCACCTCGATGGAAACCATGACGTAACGGGACAGTTCACGCTTCTCTTGGAGTTTCCATAGCACACCTTCCAGCGGTTTGACAGCCTCGTCTCTCTTTGCCCATTCCTTCCTGTCAATGGTTGATAAGTTGCGATACTCAACCGCCTTCGTGTGCGCTTTGTCAGCCGCCTTGTACTCTTCCTTCTGCGCCTGAGACCAGTTTCCGCTTTCCTCGGCCTCATCCGGTGCCGCTTCGATGGCCTTGTCGATCTCTGCAAGGAGGAACTTCTTCTGCTCCTTGGGCGTGATGGAAGGCTTGTCCTTGGATGGCACGCTGACGGTCTTGTCTCCGTCCGGCTCCGTCTCGACCTGAACGGCGGCGGGTGACGCTGGATTAACTGGGGCACTGTAAGTACCCTGTTGCATTGCCTTGATGGTATCGAAGCCACCCGGCACCATACTCTCTAAACCACGGCTTTCGAGATGTGCTTTGGCTTCGGCGATGGTCATGCCACTCGGTTTGGCGACTTCGCTATTAACCTTTACCGGAGCAACCACTTCCGGTACACCTTCCGGCGCTCGAATAATGGC
>CAYVCY010000166.1:1321-4166 GCA_964450265.1 uncultured Clostridia bacterium | reverse complement strand
CCTAATCGGTGCGTCACTGGTTTAGCCTATATGCTCAATGCTGCACTCAAACAAAATAGTAGGGCAGCATGGATCCCCAGCTGCCCTACTTCTAGCTCGGCAGTGGTTTCTCCTTTTGACACGTGGGGACTGTCCCCACGTGTCAGTGGGTGACGTCCACCCGGCGGAGACGCAGGGCGTTGGTGACCACGCTTACCGAGCTGAAGGCCATGGCCGCGCCGGCGATGATCGGATTGAGGAAACCGAGCGCCGCGACGGGGATGCCCACGGTATTGTAGAAGAAGGCCCAGAACAGGTTCTGCTTGATGTTCTGCATGGTGGCGCGGCTGAGGCGGATGGCCTGCACGATGGAGCGCAGGTCGCCGCGCATCAGCGTGATGTCGGCCGCCTCCATGGCCACGTCAGTACCGGTGCCGATGGCCATGCCCACATCGGCGGTAGCCAGGGCTGGGGCGTCGTTGATGCCGTCGCCGACCATGCCCACTTTGCGGCCCTGATCACGAAGCCGCTGCACCTCAGTCGCCTTATTCTCCGGCAATACTTCTGCCAACACGTGCTGCTCGTCGATGCCCACCTGACGGGCGATTGCCTTTGCGGTGCGCCAGTTATCGCCGGTGATCATATACACTCCCAGACCAAGCCGCTGCAGATCCGAAATGGCCTGCAAAGAGGTCTCCTTAATGGTATCGGCCACTGCCACGATACCGGCCGGCTGCCCGGCCACCGCCACCAGCATAGCCGTCTTGCCTTGCTCCTCCAAAGCCTCCATTTGCTCGAAATATGCTCCGACGTCTACGCCTTCATTCTGCATCAGCTTGCGGGTGCCGACCAACACTGGCTGTCCGTCAACATCTGCCGCAATGCCGTGGCCAGGAATAGCCCGGAAATTGTGCGGCGATTGCAGCTGCAGCTGACGACTCTTGGCGGCCTGCACGATGGCCTGGCCCAGCGGGTGCTCGGAAGGCTGCTCCACCGCCGCGGTCAGCGCTAACAGCTCGTCTTCGCCAGCGACAACCTTGCCCAGGACAACCACATCGGTGACATCCGGTTCTCCCTTGGTGATGGTGCCGGTCTTGTCCAGCACCACATCGGTCAGCTTATGGGCGCTCTCCAGGTGCTCGCCACCCTTAAACAGCACGCCCAGTTCTGCACCTTTGCCGGTGCCGACCATGATCGAGGTAGGCGTAGCCAATCCGAGGGCACAGGGGCAGGCGATGACCAGCACTGCGGTCATATTGATGATGGCGGTCTCCACGCTGCCGCTGACCAAGTACCAGCCGGTGAAAGCGACCAGAGCGATGCCCACCACCACCGGCACGAACACGCCGGAGATGACATCGGCCAGCCGCTGAATGGGGGCCTTGGAACCTTGGGCCTCCTCCACCACCTTGATGATTTGGGCCAGAGCCGTCTCCGCGCCCACCTTAGTCGCCCGGAACTGGAAAGTGCCGTGCTTGTTGATGGTGGCACCGATCACTCCATCTCCGGCCTGCTTATCTACCGGCACGCTCTCGCCGGTGAGCATAGATTCATCCACCGAGGAGTGGCCATCGGTGATCACGCCATCCACCGGAATCTTCTCCCCTGGTCGCACCACGATGATATCCTCAGGGACTACGTCTTCAATCGGGATATCTGCCAGAACGCCTTGGCGAATCACCCGAGCGGTCTTGGCCTGCAATCCGATCAGCTTCTTGATCGCTTCCGAGGTCTTGCCTTTGGCTACCGCCTCCAACAGTTTACCCAGCTTGATCAAAGTGATGATAATTACCGCGCTCTCGTAATAGAGATGAGGCATTTCGCCATGGGGCACCGAGGCGACAAAGGTATTGTAGACGCTGAGCAGATACGCCGCGCTGGTGCCGAGAGCCACCAACACGTCCATGTTGGCACTCTTGTTGCGCAAAGACTTATATGCGCCCACATAGAAGCCCCAGCCGACTATGAACTGCACCGGGGTGGCGATCACAAATTGAAACAAAGGGGTATGCAGGATGTGCGGTGCCGGAAACCTAAACAGCATATTCAGCATCATCCAGATCATCGGCAACGACAGAGTGGCCCCGACGGCAAATTGCCACTTGAGGGTGCGGATCTCTCGCTCCCGTGCTGCCTTCTCCCGGTCGGCGTTCTGCGTCCCCTCAATAATGGTTGCCGCATAGCCGGCTTTTTCTACTGCCTGAGTCAACTGCGCTGCACTGGCCGCCGAGCGATCGTAGTGCACCGTCGCTCGATTGGCAGCCAGATTGACCGCAGCGTTGGTCACTCCCGGAATGCGGTTGAGCACCTTTTCTACCCGGGCAGAGCAGGCGGCGCAAGTCATGCCCTCAATGCTCATTTCCAATTTAGCAGCATCAGCCAATTCCCCTTGATACCCTAGGTCAGAAATCTTCTTCACAATATCATCCACGCTGATCAGGGCTGGATCAAAGGACACGCTCGCTCTTTCGGCGGCCAAGTTTACGTTCGCCTCGCGTACACCCGCAGTGCGACGCAGCCCTTTCTCTACGGCAGCCGAACAGGCCGCGCAGGTCATGCCGGTTATCTTTAGCGTCACCTTTTGTTGATCTGACACATCGCTCACCTCCGAGATATATACCCTAAGGGGGTATCTATGATTCCATTATGCCTGCCCAATTCTGACTAGTCAAGTCAGGATTGGCGGCGAGTCAAATTTGGCAGCGCAAATGGGATGGCAGCCGACCGGATTCCCCCTAGTAAGGTTCCCTGGTCAGCGGCTGGCTATCGGAACGCTTGCCCTGCGGCGGCCAGGCGATGCGGCATCTGGACGAGGATCACAAGCTACTTGTTGGAAAACAGTAGCCAATTCTGTACCAATCAAGGA
>CAYVCY010000166.1:0-1221 GCA_964450265.1 uncultured Clostridia bacterium | reverse complement strand
TACAGCATCTATTTGAAATACATCGCGCCAGAAGATATTCATGTCTACTCCATTGACGAGGTATTTATCGACGCCACCGATTATCTGCGCACCTACGATCTTTCAGCCAGCGAGTTGGCCGCGAAGATCATTCTAGACGTGCTGAACACGACCGGCATCACCGGATCAGCTGGAATCGGCACAAACCTTTATCTCAGCAAGGTGGCTATGGACATTCAAGCGAAGCACATTTTGCCTGATCAGCACGGCGTCCGGATCGCCGAGCTGGATGAAATGAGCTATCGGCGCTCGCTGTGGTCACACCGGCCGCTCACAGACTTTTGGCGGGTCGGCAGGGGATATGCCCAGAAGCTGGAGGAACAAGGTCTGTTTACGATGGGCGATATTGCCAGATGCTCTCTCGGCAAAACCACCGATTACTACAACGAGGATTTGCTGTATCGGCTGTTCGGCGTCAACGCGGAGTTGCTGATCGACCATGCGTGGGGGTGGGAGCCATGCGCGATGGCCGATATCAAAGCGTATAAGCCAAGTACAAACAGCATTGGCTCAGGGCAGGTGCTGCAAAGCGCCTATACCTTTGACAAAGGGAAGCTGATCGCGCGGGAAATGACCGATCTGTTGGTGCTTGATCTGGTGGACAAACGGCTTGTGACTGACCAGCTGGTTTTAACAGTCGGGTATGATCTGGAAAATCTTACAAATCCTGCGATCAGGGCATCGTATCACGGGGCGATTACCGCTGACCCCTACGGACGCGCCGTCCCAAAATCTGCGCATGGTACGATCAATCTGGGCAGACAGACCTCCTCTACCAAGCTGATTCTGAATGCTGTTACAGAACTGTTTGAACGTATCGTCGATAAAAACCTGCTGATCAGACGGGTCAACATCACGGCGAATCATGTTGTGGATGAGACCACCGTGCAAGAGACGGACAGCTTTGAACAGCTCAATCTCTTTACGGATTACGCGGCTGAACAGGCAAAAAAAGAGAAGGAAGAGGCTGAGCTGGCACGAGAAAAAAAGATGCAGCAAGCAATGCTGAAGATAAGAAAGAAACACGGTAAGAACGCCATTCTCAAGGGCATGAACTTGGAGGAAGGCGCTACCACAGTAGCCCGAAACCGACAGATAGGAGGACACAAAGCATGACGGGAGCATATGACGACATCATCAACTTACCGCGCCACGTCTCTGCGACCCGCCCTCAGATGAAAG
>CAYVCY010000165.1:0-4174 GCA_964450265.1 uncultured Clostridia bacterium | reverse complement strand
CGAGACGGTCATTGAAGGTTTTGTCGCTGGCGGGCTCGGAATCGGGATCACGCTGCTGCTGAACGTTCCGATAAACATGATCATCAAGCGATTTGCCGGGATTTCAGGAATATCTGCGCTGCCGCTGGTGGGCGGTGTGGCGCTGATCATCCTCAGCGTAGTGCTGACGGTGATTGCGGGGCTGTTGCCGTCAAGCATCGCTGCCAAGAAGGACCCGGTGGAAGCGCTCAGAACCGAATAGAGTACGCCCCACGGGATGTCAGTCCGGTGGGGCTCCATTTTTGGGGCTTAATTACGTACATCTCTTAGCAGGTGGGATCAGTGGCAGGGAAGTGGGAGGATGCTGTAGAATGAATGACAAAACGGAGCTGCTTCCCCTGTCATCCGTAGGCGAGGCGTTTGGCTAACCTTGTAGGGGGGAAGAAGTATAATCAAGCCATGGGAAATACTACAATTCTGGAGGGGATGAAGTGATACCAACACCTCACATAGCTGCCTCTGAACCAGGGATGATCGCCGAGACCATCTTGTTGCCGGGAGACCCTTTGCGGGCAAAGTTCATCGCTGACACATATCTTGATGGTGCGATTCAGTTCAACGCCACCAGAAACATGCTCGGCTTCACCGGCACCTACCGGGGTAAACCGGTATCGGTGATGGGCAGTGGCATGGGCATCCCATCCATCGGCATCTATTCCTATGAGTTGATCCATTTCTATGGGGTGAAGAACCTGATTCGTGTCGGCTCCTGCGGCGCCTTCCAGCCGGAGATCAAGGTGCGGGACATGATCATCGGCATGTCGGCTTCCACGGACTCCAACTATGCTAGCCAATATGCGCTGCCCGGCACCTATGCGCCCACGGCCTCCTGGCCGCTGCTGAGGCGGGCAGTGGATGTAGCCGAGAAAAAGGGCATTCTAGTAAAGGTGGGCAATATCCTCTCGTCGGATGTCTTCTACGGCGACGACCAGGAGGCTTGGAAGAAGTGGGCGAAGATGGGGGTGCTGGCAGTGGAGATGGAGGCTGCCGCACTGTATATGAACGCCGCCCGGGCGGGCGTGAATGCTCTTTGCATTCTCACCGTATCCGATTCACTGGTCTCCAAGCAGCTGGTCAGCGCCGAGGAGAGGCAGAACACGTTCACACAGATGATGGAGATAGCGCTGGAGCTGGCCTAGTAGGAATGAAAAGGCAGAATGTGACAGAGGGACGGATCTTTTGTCACACGCGTGTGACAAAAGATCCGTCCCTCTGTCACATCGCGAGACGAAAACGAGGAGGTCTATTTATGAAGATGCGAACAAGCCGATTATTGCTCCTGTTATTGCTGGTGGCGGGTTTGTTGCTTGCAGGCTGTGCAGACCAGACGGGAATGCAGCAGCAGTTGCAGGAGAAGGATGCCCGCATTGCTGAACTGGAGGAACAACTGGCCGGGTGGTCACAGCTGGGCGATCAGCAACCGCTATCGAGCGCCCTGAAAGTGATCCGCTTGCTGCGGGATAAGGACTTTGCGGGTGTGGCGGATTGGGTACACCCTGACCAGGGGTTGCGCTTTACGCCCTATGCCTTCATTGAAGTGGAGAAGGACCGCCGCTTCAGCGCCGAGGAAGTTGCCGGCCTGATGGGAGATGAAACCGTCTACGAGTGGGGATTCTATGACGGCTCGGGTGAACCGATCGAGCTCACCTTCGCAGACTACTATCAACGATTTGTCTTCGATCAAGACTTTGTCAATGCCCAGATAATTGGAAACAACTACTCCGTCAGTTATGGCAATGCCATCGACAACATCGATGAAGCATATCCTGACGGCAAGTACATCGAGTTTTACTTGCCAGGCCTTCACCCCGAGTATGGCGGTGCCGATTGGCGTAGCCTGAGGCTGGTGTTTGAGCAGCAGAACGACACCTGGTATTTGGTAGGCATTGTACATAGTGAGTGGACAATCTGAGCCGATCGACTGTGGTGCGCGAGGGAAGTTCCCTCAGGAGGAGAGATGGTTCGATGATTAAGGATCCCTGGTTCGATGTGGTTGTCATAGATGAACATACCTATGCCATATGCGAGCCCGGTCATTGGGAACAATGCATTTCTTACCTGGTGCTGGGCACCGAGGACGCAGCCCTGATCGACACCGGTCTGGGCATCGGTGACATCCAGCGCGTTACCGCACAGCTTACCGACCTGCCTATTAGAGTGCTGACTACGCATGTGCACTGGGATCATATCGGTGGACATAACTTGTATGATCAGATCTACGTGCATGCGGGTGATCTAGCGTGGCTAGTCGACGGACTACCTATGCCTATTGAGGTCATTCGAGCATCGCTGATGCGCGATCCGCTGACCAGACCAGCGCCGCCTGAGTTCGCTCCTGGTGAATATCGTCCATTCCAGGGGCAGCCCACCGGGCTGCTGCAGGATGGTGATGTGATCGACTTAGGTGACCGTCTCCTTCAGGCGCTTCATACCCCCGGACATTCGCCTGGGCACCTTTGTTTTCTTGACTCGGAACGAGGCTACTTATTCACTGGGGATCTGCTCTATCAAGGCACCCTCTATGCCTTCTACCCCAGCACCGATCCTACAGCTTTTGCGGAATCCATTTTTCGCTTGAATAGCCTCCCCGGATTAACTAAGCTGCTGCCAGGTCATAACGAGCTGAGCATCAGCCTGGACTTATTGCCACATGCCGCTACCGCTTTTCGCCAATTGCATCAGGCAGGCAAGCTATGCCATGGCAGCGGCACTCACGAGTTTGGAAGCCTGAAGATCAAGCTTTGAGTTCATGATAACGGGGAGTGGCCCTCAGCCACTCCCCGTTATCACCTCTCACCGACCGTCGAGTTGCTGGTGATGGGTAGTTTGGCCCTTGATTGCTCATGCTATCAAGGGAGGTGTGAAGAACGATGCAGATTACCTACACTTTAAGGAACAACAAGTCGGTGGAACAGGGCGAGTTTGAACCGTCCACTAAGGTCTTGACCATGGCCAGTGGCCGAGAACTGGACCTGTCTCGTGAGAGTGACGTCAAGTTGGCCAAGAAGCTGATCTACTCCAAAGTGGTTACCGTGCCGGACATGGAGTTGGTGACGCTGAACAGCCTGGCCAAGCAGTAGCAGGAACGGTTTGGGGACAGAGGGACGCACGTCCCTCTGTCCCCCCTGGTCAATCAACCGCGCGGGACATCCATTTTTCCAAGGTGTCGATGTGTCGCCAGCTGAAGTAGAGCAAGAGCAGCGAAGCCGTGCCCACCAACGCCCATCCATACCAGGGCAGAGCGATCAGGCCAGAGCCAGTCAACGAGGACACCAGAATGCCAGGGGTGCGGCAGAACAGCACCAATAGAGCGAAGACCCGCGCTCGCATCGGAGTGAGGGCGGCCAAGAAGCAGAGGGCGTCGTCGGGCATAAAGGGTAACAAGAACAGCGTAATCAAGGCTAGCAATCCTTTGCCGCGCATCATTGGTGCGAACCGGGCGAAGGTTTCTTCGCCAATAAGGCGCCTAACCAACGGCTGGCCGAACCATTTGCCCAGCCCAAAGGCCAGCATTGAGCCTAGGAATAAGCCCAGCAAACTGAGTAGGAAGCCAGGGAGGAGGCCGAAGATGAAGCCTCCCGCAACGCCCAAGACCATTCCTGGAATGGGCGCGGCAATCACTTGAGCAACTGTCAACAACACGAAGATCGCCGGTGCCCAGACGCCTGCTTGTTGCAGATAGTTGTTCAAGAGATCGCGGTCGCGCGAAAGTCGATAGATCTGGGGGCCATTCTGCCAAGACAGATATGCTATGACTACGATCGCGACCAGGAGCATGAGGTGCCGCTTGTTTTGGTGCATAGGTGCCTCCTGTAGTGTGAAGCGGATTAATGTTCTGTTGACAGTATAGCGTGAATGCCTGAACACTGTCTGTGAAATTGCTTAAGGTTATCTTAATTACGGTATCCGGCTATAGCCAACAATACTATTAATCCCTATATATTGATATAGATAGAAATAGCAATTCGCCGCTGCTGGTCTGCGTTAATCGCCTGTTTGGCGGCAGGTATGCTGTCCGATCTCGTCGAACCATAGACAATAAGGGGTGGTGGCGATGCAGACCAGTGTTGGTAAGCGGCGGTTGAAGCCGTTCTTAAAGTGGGCGGGTGGCAAGCGGGAGTTGGCGAATATCATT
>CAYVCY010000164.1:0-4198 GCA_964450265.1 uncultured Clostridia bacterium | reverse complement strand
CAGAGCCCATTGCTCACCGCTTTCTATGCTGCTCCCGGCAGCCCGGGCATCGCCCGCTATGCGACTTGTTTGCCGGTTGCAGCCAACGATGTGGCTGAAATCGTGGCGGTGGCGGTGGAAGAGCAGATCGACTTGGTGGTGGTGGGGCCGGAAGACCCATTGGCGCTAGGTCTGGTAGATCAGCTAGCCGCCAGGGGCATCCTCGCCTTTGGCCCTTCGCAGACGGCAGCCCGCCTGGAGAGCAGCAAAGCTTGGGCCAAGGAATTCATGCACGCCTACGGCATCCCCACCGCCAGCTATCAGATATTCAATCATTTGGAGCAGGCCTGCGCCTATGTGGCCGACCAGACCTATCCCCTGGTGATCAAGGCATCCGGCTTGGCTGCCGGCAAAGGGGCCGTGATTGTGCCTGATCTGGCTACGGCGGAGCAGGTCTTACAGGAGATGCTGCAGGCAGGTAAGTATGGCACGGCCGGCCAATCGGTGGTGATCGAATCCTTCCTCACCGGAGAGGAAGTTTCGCTGTTCGCCTTGGTGGATGGGGAGAGCTACCTGCTGCTGCCGCCAGCTCAAGATCACAAGCGCATCTACGATGGCGATCTCGGACCGAATACCGGAGGTATGGGTGCCTATTCGCCTGTGCCGGCCTTCAGTCAGGACCTGCAGCAACAGGCGGTGTCACAGATACTCCTGCCGGCCATTCGTGGCATGCAAGCCCAGGGCTGCCCCTATCGCGGCTTATTGTATATGGGGCTGATGCTCACCCCAGAGGGGCCGCAGGTGATCGAGTTTAACGCCCGTTTCGGCGACCCAGAGACACAGGTGATTCTGCCCCGTATCAAGAGTGACCTGCTGCCGTTGCTACACGCGGCGGCCAGCGGAAACCTGGGGGGAACCCAGATAGATCTCGACCGACAGGCTTGTGCTACGGTGATCATCAGCAGTCCCGGTTATCCAGGGCCCTATCCCAAGGGGCTTGCGGTCCAAGGCATCGACGATGCCGAGGCTTTAGGCTGCCTGGTCTTTCAGGCTGGCATCGCTCGCCGGCCCGCCGGCCTGGTCACCAGCGGCGGCCGCATCCTGGCGGTGTCTGCCCTGGGAGATAGCATAGCCGCTGCGGTTGATCAGGCCTACGTTGGCCTGCAGGCAATCCGCATTCCAGGCGGTCATTATCGCCGCGACATTGCCCATCGTGCCCTCGCGAAGTAGCAGAGGAGTCTCTCCCTCCGTCATGGCTTCGCCATGACGCCTCCCTCAGCAGAGGGAGGCGAGCCTTTGCCCCCTCGCGGAGGGGCTGTCGCGTCAGCGACTGGGGGAGTCTGTCGGGGCTGTCGCTTAGCCCAACGTGATTGTCTTGTCAGCTTGCAGCATGGCTTCGACGATGGTGTACATGTTGCTCACCCCGCCGATAGCCAACCGCTCCTTGAGGCCATAGTAGTCCAAACAAGTGCCGCAGCTCCCAAGCTCCACTCCCAGCGCCTGCAGTTGCTGCAAGTGAGGCAGAACGGCCGACTCTTCACAGGTCAACCTGACTCCGCTATTCAGAAAGAAAACTGACTGAGGCAGATCCTCGCTCTCAACTAGTGCGTAGAAGAAGCTGTTGATCAATACTCGCCCCAATTGCTCATCTCCGCTGCCCATCTGGTCTGCCTGCACAAACAGCGCCGTCCTTAATCCAGGCGGTGTAGGCTGCTCGCTACTGCTCGGCACAGCCTGGTCAGCGCTGCCTTTGGCTATGGTGATGCGATAGATCTCCCCTTCCTCGGATACCGTTGCGCCGAGCCCCAAGTTCTGCGCCAGCCGGAGCACATTCTCCTTGGCTACCAAGTTATCCACCAAAGAGACGACGTGGCCAGTTTCCAATGCATCCAGAGCTCGCTTAGTGCGGATCACCGGTTCGGGGCAATTCAGGCCTCTGTTATCGATTACTTGCATGGTTCCTCACCTTTCTGGTTGATGAATTTCCATTCTTTATACCTATTATAAACTAATTCGCGACTAGAGCCCAGTGCCCGAACAAACAAACCAGCTCAGAGAGGGTTTCCTGCGAAGATTGTCGAAACGAGTCAAGACAGCCGCGCGGTGATAGGTGGTGTTCCTAGAATGGATGAGAAGCGGATCCTGGTGGTGGACGATCAAGCCGGAATGAGATTGCTCTTGGCCGAGGCTCTGGGAGCAGTCGGGTACAAGGTGCAGACGGCTGCTAACGGCAGACAGGCTTTGGAATGCCTACTCCGCCAGCCTTCCGGCTTGGTTCTACTGGACTTAAACATGCCCGGGTTGTCTGGCAAGAGCACTTTGAGGTCACTGCGGCGCTCGCATGTGGAATTACCGGTGTTGATGATTACAGCTGATCCGCAGGACTTGGCTGCAGATTGGGCCCATGAGTTGGCCGTGGCGGGCTGGATCTGCAAACCTTTTGAGTTGGACGATCTCTATCGACAGGTGGCTGCAGCTATAGGTAAGTGAGCCCTAGATAACAGGAAGCCTCCGCGGAGGCTTCTTGTTATCTACTTAGGCTCGCCCAGCGAACGTTTTTTCGATGCCCTACAAAAGGATTTGCCCCGCATGATCACGAAATCTTAACTAAATGTCTTTGCAGCGAATAAGGAGGAGACTATGCGTTTTTTGGATGGACTCAACCCGGTACAACGGAAAGCAGTCACTTATGGTCAAGGCCCCCTGCTCATTTTGGCCGGTGCTGGCAGCGGCAAGACTAGGGTGCTGACCTATCGGATAGCTTATTTGATCCGGCATATGGGCGTATCGCCGCTGAACATTTTGGCGATCACCTTCACCAACAAAGCGGCAGCGGAAATGCAGCAGCGGGTGGCAGAATTGGTGCCGAACAGCCGCGGCATGTGGGTGAGCACCTTTCATTCCGCCTGCGTGCGCATTTTGCGCCGCGACGCAGAGCGAGTGGGGTTAGGCAAGAATTTCGTCATCTATGACACTTCCGAGCAGACCGTTTTGATCAAGGAGTGTCTGCGGGAGTTAAATATTTCCGGGGAGCGTTTCAAGCCGGCGATGGTGCTAGCTTTGATCAGTCGAGCCAAGAACGAGTTGCAGTCGCCTGAGGATTACGAGCGCCAGAGCAGCGACTATCTGGAGGATAAGATAGCTTCTGTCTACCGAATTTACCAGCGCAAGTTGATGCAGAACAACGCCGTAGATTTTGATGATCTGTTGCGGCTCACGGTAGAGCTGTTGCGGAAGAATACGGACGTATTAGCCGGGTATCAGCAGCAGTTCTGCTATGTCTTGGTGGATGAGTATCAGGATACCAACCATGCTCAGTATACCTTGGTCAGACTGTTGGCTGCCAAGCACCGCAACCTGTTGGTGGTGGGCGACGATGATCAGTCCATCTATGCTTTCCGGGGGGCCGATCTGCGCAACATCCTGAATTTCGAACAGGACTTCCCGGATGCTACGGTGATCAAGTTGGAGCAGAACTATCGCTCTACCCAAAATGTCCTGGATGCCGCGAATGCAGTGGTGGGGAACAA
This sequence comes from uncultured Clostridia bacterium, assembly GCA_964450265.1. Lineage (GTDB taxonomy): Bacteria > Bacillota > UBA994 > UBA5500 > UBA5500 > JAEZJZ01. The sequence continues at coordinate 689 of CAYVCY010000164.1, read as the reverse complement.
TGTCTATCGCAAGAGCAAGCAGCTGTGGACGGCTAACCCGATGGGTGATCCGGTGACAGTGCTGGCAGCTAACGATGAACACGAAGAGGCTTGGATGATCGCCGATGAGATCGCGCTTTTGCGACAGCAAGGCTACCGCTTGTCAGACATAGCGGTGCTCTATCGCACCAATGCCCAGTCCCGGGTGATCGAGGAAGCCTTCCTGCGGCGGGATTTGCCTTATGTGATGTATCGGGGCGTGGAGTTTTATAAGCGCCGGGAGGTTAGGGATCTGATCTCCTACCTGCGCCTGCTAGTCAACCCGAATGATGGTCTAAGCTTCGCCAGGGTGATTAATGTGCCCAAGCGAGGGATTGGGGCGGTGACCTTGAAGCGTCTACAAGACCACGCAGAGGCCAGCGAGCGGTCTTTAGCTGAGGTGGCCGCGAAAGCCCATGAGGTTCCTGGGCTGGGGAAGGCGGCAGCGACCAAGGTGCAGGACTTTGCGGTGGAGTTAACCCTGTGGCGGGAGATGGCCGCCTATCTGACGGTGGCAGAGCTGATAGAGACGGTCTTGGAGAAGTCAGGCTATCTGCCAGCCTTACAGACGGAGAAGACACCGGAGAACCAAGCGCGCGTCGAAAACCTGCAGGAATTCATCTCTGTAGCCAAGGAATTCGAGCGGGAACAAGCGGATAACGATCTAGCGG
>CAYVCY010000163.1:0-4212 GCA_964450265.1 uncultured Clostridia bacterium | reverse complement strand
TATTGCTTTGAAACTCCGAGAGGATACTCATTCGGCGATGGCCGCCTTCAGCCGGGAGACGATCATGTCGATAGCCACCTGGTTCTCGCCGCCCTCGGGGATGATCATGTCCGCGTAGCGCTTGCTGGGTTCAACGAATTGTTCGTGCATCGGTTTGACGGTGGTCAGGTATTGGGAGACTACCGAATCGACGCTGCGCCCCCGTTCATTGATATCCCGCATCAACCGGCGCAGGATACGAGTATCAGAGTCGGTGTCCACGAACAACTTTAAGTCGAAGCGTTCTCTCAGTTCGGCATTCTCCAGCACCAGGATGCCTTCTACGATGATCACGCTTTGTGGCTGTACTTTCACTTCTGTGTTCTTTCTGACGTGTTCGGTAAAATCGTATTCTGGCATGTACACGCTGTCTCCATTGCGCAGCGCATCTAAATGGCTGATCAACAGCTCCGTTTCAAAGGCCAAAGGATGATCGTAGTTCTTCTTCACCCGCTCCGAGAGGGATAGGCCTTGTTGATCTAGGTAGTAATTGTCGTGCCGGATCAGTGCTACCTGGTTCGGTAAGGCTCGGCAGATCCGCTCTGAAAGAGTGGATTTGCCCGATCCTGTGCCGCCAGCCACTGCGACTACAAACGGATATTTGTTAATCAAGGTGCACCTCCGTTGCTACAAGGTTTTATGCTGTGGATGCCTAATCCCTATCTTCATCTGGCTGTCTGGCAGCAGCGGCCTCCTTAGGGGCTGATTGCGTTAAGCGGTCGGATAGAGCCCAGCATTTGCGGCAACGGGCCTCGTAGCGCTCCACGCCACCCACCTCGATCTGCTCGTCGGTGGATGCGGCCGGTTGTCCGTTGACCAACCTTTGGCTGATATACGCTTTGCCACCGCAGCGGATGCAGATGGCGCGCAGCTTGTCCACCTCGTCGGCCACGGCCATCAGGTGGGGCATAGCGCCGAAGGGGTGTCCCGCGAAATCCATATCCAGCCCTGCTCCGATCACCTTCTTGCCAGCCTCGACCAAGCTCTCAATCACCCGGATGGTTGATTCCGCATCGAAGAAATGCAGCTCGTCAATGGCCACGATATCCGTTTCCGGACGAACTCTGGTTAGGATGTCCTCGATTCTGACCAGGTTGTCAGCTTCCAAGGCATGTCGATCGTGGGATACGATCTGCTGTGTGCTGTAACGGTCATCGATGGTCGGCTTGAAGAGCTGGATGATCTTCTTAGCATATTGAGCGCGCTTGACCCGACGAATCAGTTCACTGGACTTTCCGCTGTACATTCCACCGGTAATGATCTCTAGGTATCCGTCCATCATAGATGTTTCCCTCCAACAGTCCTTTCTGCTCCGACGTTCAGAATTCGCTGTCCGATAGAGGATACCCTGCTCGAAGCAGAGAAAAAGGCCAGACTTCCAGTTTGTCCGACCCATCTGTTTCTGCTGGGAACCGTAATTAGCACGATGCTAATACGGTCGGCTGGCAAGGTCCGGCGGGCTAATGCTGCGGTTTCTGAAGGCCAGTTATAATACTCAGTGGAGCCGAGTTCGAGGCTTGCTGTCCAGGGTTCTCGTCTGATCGCAGGGAATAAGCCGTGACCAGTCGGGTCCGCCCGGAAACACCTGCAACTGGTCGTTCAATCGCACTCCAAACAGGCGCTGAGGGCGGCCGCGGAAGCGCAACTGCCAATGCACATTGCGCCTCGGACTGCGTGGCCGCAGAGTACGATAGGTGACGTAAGGGATGCGGTTGCGGCTCTTGGCGGTGACGATGGCGCCATGGGTAAACCGCCCTTGGCCCTGATAATCGTAGAAAACCAGATCCCCCAGGTCCAGCAGCCGGGCTAGGGAGGGGTTGGCCAGCAGGTCAGCCGTTCTACCTTGATTGGCCACCAGGTAGTGCCACTGGTTCTCTGCCAGCGACCAGGTGCAAGACCACCAATCATTGTGGTCGTCGTCCCAAGGCTCGTTACCGATCCGGCGATACCACCATTCGCTCTCCTGCCCGGTGCGACGGTAATCCATTCGCATGCTGCCGGCTAAGAGGCATTGGGAAGTGAAGTTGGTGCAGTCGCCGCCGGCACCCATGGTGTCCATGTTGGCGAAGTCCGGGTTTGGTCGATTGTAGTGTTGTAACGCATAGCGCACAGCTGCCTGGCGATCATAGGTCACCGTCTGCTGCATAACAATTGGCATGATCATTCCCCCTGATTGACTCTTTGTAATAGCATATGTGCCATCCTTGGATAATCAGTGCAGGAATCGTCGCCGGCAGTTGCGAAGTATTGTTCAAACCGATAGTTGCTTGCGCAACAGGGAGATCAGTTGACAAGAAGGGTGAGGTGAACGCGCTTGACTTCTTTTGCAGAATGGCGGCAGGATATTTCCGTCTTATCCCAGTGGACCTATTTGGATACAGCTCAGCGGGGTCTGACACCCCGGACTGTGACCCAAGGAGGAATTGAGCAACTGCAGGAGTGGCAGGACTTAGGTTCTGGGAAAGGGGTGCGGGAGCGAAAAACGGCTGTGCGGGCAGACATCGCCCGTCTGTTGCAGGTAGACGATGGGGAAGTGGCTTTTGCTGGCAGCACCGGACAGGGGCTGAACGCTATTGCCGGAGCTTTCCCTTGGCAGCCTGGTGACAATGTGGTGGTTTCCAATACCGAGCATCCTACTAATATCTATCCGTGGACTAATCTTCGCTTGCGGGGAGTGGAAGTGCGACTAGTGCCGTCGGCTGACGGGTCGTTGCATCCCGAGGACTATGCGCCTTACATAGACGACCGCACCCGAGTGGTGGCCGCTTCCCTGGTCAGCTTCTATCCGGGCGGGTTACTGCCGGCCAAGAGGCTGGCCGATTTGGCCCATAGCCGGGGTGCATATCTGGTGCTGGATGCGATTCAGGCGGCCGGGATCCTGCCGGTATATCCTCGGGAGCTCGGTGCTGATGCGGTAGCCTCGGCTGCCTATAAGGGGCTGATGACGGCATTCGGATCGGGCTTTATCTATATCGCGAAGCAACTCATTCCGCAACTGCGCCCAGAACACTTATATATCTCTGGCGCGGCCGGGGAGATGGGGGTGGGCGGCGGCACCCTCACAGATCCCAACTATCAATTGAGGCAGACTGCATCTCTGTATGAACCGGGCTGGCTCAATGTAGCCGGTTTGGGGCAGATGCAGCAAGCATTGGCGATCATCCTCGAACTCGGGGTTGAGCAGATCGCCGAGCATGTATGCGGGCTCTCCCGCCAGTTAGCGGAAGGAGTTAAGAGCCTAGGCTATCAGTTGGACACCCCGGAGGAGCAGCTAGCCAACATCGTCTGTTTGCGCTTGCCAGATGCCCCGGCATTGGTGCAGTTTTTGGAGCAGCGTCAGATCAAGGCCAGCGCCAGGCGGCACGGCCTGCGCATGGCCCTGCATGGCTATAACGACCACTCCGACGTGGAGCGGGTACTCGAGGCTTTGGCCGACTACCGGAGCTAAGTAGCGCGGGTTTTTACGGACGGTTCTAAGAAAGAAGAAACCCGCCGATGAACGGTGGGTTTCTTAAAACCGTCCCCAAATACTCAGGTTTGGTTAGTGGATGAAGATGAACTTCTCTCTTAGATCTGGGTCCAGGCGGGGCTTGTCCGCGACCGTCTGATCCGGATACCCCAGCGGGGTAAGGGCAACTATCTCCTCATCGGCCGGCAACTGAATAATCTGGTTGAGAGCGTCTTCGTCGGCCAACGGCCCGGTCATCCAACAGGTGCCCAAGCCTTCAGCATAGGCTGCCAAGAGCAGGTTTTGAAAGGCGGCTGATACGCTTTCCAGATGCATCTTCCCCCGGCGGGATCCCTCTTTGGGCATCGTGGCAACGATGATCAGCGGCGCACCGCCATACGTCTTCGCCCACTGGGCGAAAAATCTTTGTTGCTCGCTGCGCTCTGCTTCCGGCGGATAGTTCTTCTCAGTCACCCGTCCGTAGCTGGCAGCGATCTGATCTCGCTTTTCCCCTGAGACTATGTAGAACTTCCATTGCTGTAGGTTGATTCCAGAAGGCGCCCAATTGGCGGCATCCAGCACTCGACACAACACGTCTTCAGGCACTTGGTCAGCTTTGTACTTGCGGATAGAACGGCGACCTTTGATTGCTTGGTACAGATCCATGAAGTATACCTCCATTCTGATTGCTGAGTAAATTGTATCATGAAACAGCCCAAATATTG
>CAYVCY010000162.1:0-4229 GCA_964450265.1 uncultured Clostridia bacterium | reverse complement strand
GACATAGGTGCCGATGAAGGTGAGCAATGCCACCACGATGATCTTCAAGCCTTGCTCTTTGAAGCTGCTCATATCCTTGCCGATGGAGATACCGGCGTAAGCCAGGATAGGCGTACAGATGGCCAGAAACTGAATGTCACCCACATACTTGATCACCGTCTCGGCTCCGGGCACACCGGGAATAGAGACGATGATGGCCAGGGCTGAGATATAGGCTATGCTGGGCAACTTGACGGGGATGTATTTGGAGGCCAAATAGCCAACCACAACAATCACCAACAAGATCAGCATGCCAGGGATCGCCTGAATGGGATTGACTTTGTAGCCGATGAAGTTGCCGATGAGGGTGATCACAGCGGTGATTATGAAGATACGAAAGACGTCTTTGAACTTCATCAGGCACTCACCCCCTTATTGACCGACTTGCGTCCTTTTAGTTTACGATAGAGCCATTCGGTGACCGGGACACCAACGAACAAGCTCATATACAGGCCGTCCACGTTGGTCAGTATCTGGCTGGTGGCCGCGTAGGCACTTAGCTCGGCCTCCATAGCCGGATAGGCTGCCAGCACTGGCCCCAGTGCGGCGGTCATCATCGAGGCGCTGCCTGTGCCGGCCGCCATGGCCAGTGCATAGGGGTGGAAGATGCCGAAGCTGATAATCACCCCCACCATCAGTCCGTTGAAGATGGCGCCGAGCAGGGTTCCAGTGATGTAGGCACCCATCACGCCTTGGCCTTCGGGGCCGTCCAAGCCGTAGAGGTCGCCGACGATGGCCAGCGAGCCTTCGCGGGAGATGGAGAAGCAGGCACCGATGGCTTCGCGCCCCATCTTGAACACCAGCACGGCCACCGGCAGAGCGATGAAGATGGTTCCCAGGTTGCCAAACTCCTGCAGAATCAGGGCTGGTCCGGCGGTAAACACCTTGCTCAGGTTGGGGCCAATGGTGGTGCCCATTTTGGCGGTGAGGAACATCACCGAAAGCCCGATGAACGGAGAAGCCATCTCCATGTCGCCACGGTCGACTAGCTTCAGGGCTGGCAGGAACATGCCCATTACCAGGGCATATAGCATAGGCAATAGCAGCATTACGCCAGGTCCAATGGTAATGCGCTTGGTGCCGATTAGCTCGGCCACCACCACCATTACCAGGCAAAGCAGATGGATTTTCATTTCCCTCTGTTTCACTTGATCTGTCCCTCCTCGTAAGTTTATCGTCCGGGGAGTTTCTACTTGAGCAGCTCGGCCCACATGGCCAGATACTCTTCTTTGGTCATCTTGGGTTCAAACTGCTGTTTAATTTGCTGACCCAGGCTGGCCTGGTCGTAGAGCAGATCGATCACGGTCATGGCCATAATCTTCGCTGGGACGACGTAAGCCATCTCGGGGTCGACGATGGCATAGTCGCGGGCGTGTGCGCGACCAGCGACACCACCGGCCATGGGGTGTATGCCAGGCATGATGTGGGTGATGTCCCCCATGTCGGTGGAACCGGACATGAAGGCGGCCGTTTCCACGCCTTCTTCTCCGAGGAGCTGCAGGGCGTTGTCACGGAAAACGGCGGCCAGCTGCGGGTCATTGAACAGTGGTAAGTAGCCTGGGATCTCGTCAATCACTACCTCTGCCCCCACCGCCATGGCACCGGCACGCAAAGCGCGGTTTACCTTCTGCCCTGCCTGCATGACTGCCTCGATGCTGCGTCCGCGTACGTACGTTTCGATCTTCACGTCGGCAGGGATGATGTTCACCAGATCGCCACCTTTGGTGATGATCGGATGCACGCGGATGTTATCCTGGTCGCGGAAGGTCTCGCGGTTGGCATGGATGCCCATCAGACCCAGCATGGCTGCGTTGAGGGCGTTGACGCCATCGTGGGGTGCGCCGCCAGCATGAGCTTCCTTGCCGATGTAGCGAATGGCTTTGCCGATGAAGCCGTTGGAACCGACTCCGGGGCCGGGCACGCGCATGACCCGCCCCGGGGCTTCGGACTCGGAATGGACCATCATCGCCATATCCACGTCGTCAAACTCACCCAGGGAGATCAGCTCCTGCTTACCACCCAAGAATTTGATAGTGCCCTGCTGGCGCAGTTTCTGGCGGTAGTCCAGTTCTACGTACTCCTCGGCGGGCAGTGCCATCAGCACCACATCGCCGTCCAGGTGGGACATGACGCTGGCATCCACCAATCCCATAGCCACACCGACCATCATTGCGGTCTGGGCGTTATGCCCGCAGCAATGGGCGGCGCCGGTAAGGGGGTCGGCATGGGGGTGGTCGTGGCAGACGACCGCGTCCAACTCGCCCATCACCGCGACGGAAAGATGATGTTGCTTGCCCGAAAGGCGTGCCTTCAGGCCAGTAACGGCCAAACCTTTGCGGTAATCCAGGCCGAGGGATTTGAACTTCTCCTCCACCAGAGCTGACGCCAGCTGCTCCTTGTAGCCTAGCTCCGGGTGGTTGAACATGTAGTCGCCCACGTCGATGATCTCCTGCGCCCGCTGGTCGATAGCTGCACATACTTGCTGTTTCAACTGCTGTTTGTCCAATTGATAAAGCCTCCTTTCTAGTAATCATCTATGCAAGGGCGTAAAAGAATATAGTCTATGTTTTCTCCCCTTTCACCCCTGCGCATCTATAGTGATAATTCTGACATCATGCCGGATACTCCTGCATTTATGCGAGGAAGGCAAGAGATTTTTCTGCAGGCGCAGGGAAAAGAGCGAAGCAAAAAGACCCCGTTCCCCCTGAACCTTAGTCAGGGGAGATGGGGCCTCGCGTTTCGCTTAGACTAGCTGGCCTCTGCGATTGCGCCAGCCGCCCTCTGCAGGATGGTATGCAACCGCTTGCCGAGGACGGTGGCCAGTACGAAGTTGGCCACGCAGTGGGTGATATCCCACGGGATGCCGGCGATCCAGTATGTGAGAGCATACTTGGGGCTGATCACGAAGATGTAAGGGATGGCGAACAGTGCCCCGAAGGCTAGACCGAAGACACCCAAGACGAACGACCATGCTTGCCAGTTCTCGCCGATAACGCCGGCCAGTCTATTCACGACTATTGCGAACAGCGGCCAGACAAACAGATAGGTGGCCCACCAGAGCCCAAACCCCCACTGAAAGCCGGTGAACATCACGTAGACTAGGCAGACGTAGATGGCATCCCGCTTGAACAGGAGGGTGAAAATAACAATCAACAGCGAGACAAGCTCCACGTTGGGCAGCACGGCCAAGGCCAGTTGGGCAACATATAGGGCCGCGCCCAGCATGGCTATTCTTACTAGTCGCTTCACACCCATCACGGGCACCTCCTGTCTAGTGGTGGATGCTTTGACCCCCCCCGGAACTCCCCCAGAACTCCCCCAGTCGCTGACGCGACAGCCCCATCGCAGAGAGGGCCAAGCCAACCAAGGTAACGCGACCATCGCCGCAAAGCTTTGCGCAGCTACCTAAAAACCCTTCCGTAGGGTGAGACTGTATATCCTGCCTTCCTCCAGCACTAGCTCATCCATGCCTACCGTCGCCTGTTCGCCGTCCACCTCAATGGACCACCAGTATTGCTGCGCGTCGTCGGACATCATCCCTTGAACTCCGGTGATGAACCGACCAAATTGCGACTCCTGAAACTCGACGATCTCCTCTTCGATCAAGAAATCTCCCAGAAATTCATTCTCGGCTTGGTGGGTTGTGGTTTCGTTAAAATCATCCCTCTCACTGACGATGGTCAGGTTGAACTCCTTCAAGTTCTGATCCCCGACAGGACGGGTAAAATAGTAAATTCCCCCTGCCGCAATGAGCGCCACTACTAGTAACACAGTCAATCGTTTGTTCATGTTAGCATAGCCTCCCTAACTTCTTCCGGTCTGGTCACTGGCCGTAGTGCATCCGCTGCCGGACACAAAAATCCCCGCCAACAAGTAGCGGGGAGTGTATCCACAAGCCTAAGCCGATGGTTTCAATCCACCTCCCCCTTACTCCGAAGGTCAGTGTCGCATCACGTCAGGCAGGTCTCCTGGCTTCCGGGGCCAAATGCTGCCGCCTTCCCATTCGTAAGAACAGTGGCTCTGGCAGGTATACCCGGTTACAGTGGCGGGACCGCTCAGGGCTTTCACCTGATTCCCTATTATCCCCAATTATTGGGGCACCTAACGCTCTATTCAGTTTTTCGAGCTTGCGCTCTACTCCTAGTATAACACGCCGCCGCCACCTGGCAAGCGAAACGTGGGGACAGTCC
>CAYVCY010000161.1:0-4238 GCA_964450265.1 uncultured Clostridia bacterium | reverse complement strand
GATGCAGATCAGTCGTTCGGCTGTCAACGACGGGATCGTGGAAATGGCTCGCAAAGGATTCCTCGAGATCAAGCCGCGGCAGGGTACGTACGTGGCCGACTATCATAAGGACGGAACGCTCGAGATACTGGTTTCGATCATGTCGTATAACGGAGGACAGCTTCCACCCGATGAAATCCGCTCGATCCTGGAGTTGCGGGGTGTCCTTTTGAACTTCGGCTTGGAGAAGGCTGTTCCGATCATGACGGAACAGCAGATCGTGAGGCTGGAGGAGCAGAGCGGAAGGATATCGTCCGATACGCCGCCTCGTGAGGCGGCGCGCCTCAGCTACGACTTCGACCATATGCTCAGCGGTTTTTCCGGCAACACGCTGCTGCCGCTGTTCTTCTGTTCGTTCAAGCTACCGATCACGGTGCTGTGGGAGCGGTACTTCTCCCTGTACGGGACGGAAGGGATGATCCGGCGTAACGAGGAGCTTCTAGCGGCGATCCGCTTGCGCGACGGCGGGCGGGCCCAAGCGATCATCAGCAATTCCATCAAAGCGACGATCAGCGGTGATACGCAGATCTACGATCCGGTTTCGTTATGATCCCCACCTGTCTGCAAGTAGGAATGGCGGCGGTGTCGGACGGGCGGTTGCACCTTTCCGCTTTCACTGCTATGGTTGACATGCCATGTACATCCGCACCGAACAAAAGGAAACCGACGAGCTCTTCGTAACGCCGTTGCTGCAGCAGACCGCCTTCTGGTCTTCGGTGAAGAGGAACCTCGGCTTTTCCGCTCTTGCGTTCGATATCGCCGTCCGGGAAAAAGAACTGAGGAGAGATCGTCCTTCGTCTTCGTATGTGCTGGACGACGTTCTGGTCCTGACCCGCAAGATCAACCGCGAAGAATCGATAGCCTATGTTCCCTATGGTCCGCTTCTTGCTCCCGACGAAGACTTGCAGGGCGATTTCATGGAATCGCTTTCCGAGCAGTTGCGAGAGAAGCTCCCTTCCGACTGCATCCTGATCCGGTACGACCTGCCCTGGCAGGCGGGATGGGACGACGATGTCAGCGCGGACTTGCGCGAACTGCGCCTGAACTGGGGGACGGTCAACCACAATATCCGTTCTTCCCGCTCACCTCAGTTGCCGACCCATACCACGTTCGTCAGCCTCGATGGGTCGGAGGAGGATATCCTTTCCAGAATGAAAGGGAAGACCCGCTACAACATTCGCCTTGCACAGCGCAAGGGTGTCCACGTGATCCGCGGGACAGAGCAGGATCTTCCTGTCTTCCTTTCTTTATATAGGCAGACGGCCCGGCGCAACGGGATTCTGGAGCATGGCCGGGATTCGTTCGAGGCGATGTTCCGTTCTCCGGAAAAGGACGCCCGTTTCGAACTGCTGATCGCTTCGCTGGACGGCGTGCCGCTTTCCGCGATGTTCCTGACGATCAGCGATGACCGTGCGACATACCTGTACGGCGCTTCATCGGACATGATGCGCGAGTCGATGTCGACCTACGCGCTGCAGTTCGCCGCGATGCTCCGCGCCAAGGAACTGGGAGCGAGGACCTACGACCTATTCGGCATCGCCCCGCCGAACCAGCGGCACCATCCGCTGTCGGGTCTGTCCCGTTTCAAGCTCGGATTCGGCGGCGAATTGATCGAACGGATGGGGTGCTGGGACTATCCTCTGGATTCCGTGAAATGCGAAGGGTTCTTTGTCGAAGAAGCTACCTGGCGCGGCTACCACGTCTGATGTCCATCGTGGCCACATCCGTGGTTCGGCCGGAGCATGGGTGTTCCCTGTTCGCTACTAGAAATAAACATTGAGCAACTTGGGAATGGACAAAAAAACACCTGTCCAAAATGGACAGGTGTCTGAGTCGAGCGAGAGACGGGACTTGAACCCGCGACATCCACCTTGGCAAGGTGGAGCTCTACCACTGAGCTACTCTCGCAGAAGTGACCGACCTGCGGCTTGGATTCAAGGGCTAGTGCGAGAGAGGGGACTTGAACCCCTACACCGTTGAGGTACTAGAACCTAAATCTAGCGTGTCTGCCAATTTCACCACTCTCGCGGTGCATGTCGTTACGTCAAAGTACCGACAAGAAATATGAGCCGCAAAGGGATCGAACCTTTGACCCGCAGATTAAGAGTCTGCTGCTCTACCAGCTGAGCTAGCGGCCCAAGACAAAATCATTCGTAATGTAAAAAACCAAACCGTATTTGCGCCCGGCAGGATTCGAACCTGCGACCTACGGATTCGAAGTCCGCCACTCTATCCAGCTGAGCTACGAGCGCATGCCATTCACCCAATTTTCCCGGATTAAAGGAATAGGGTGGAAGAAGGGACTCGAACCCTCAACAACCAGGACCACAACCTGGGGCTCTACCATTGAACTACTTCCACCATGAAGCTGATGCTTGGCTGCTCACCAGTGCGATTCAACGTGCCATAATATGCCCTAAACGTTCTCTTTTGTCAACTCCGGCAATCAAAAAAACTGAAAAAAAGCCATGCCGGAAAGTATTTGTTTACCTAAGAGAAAATTACAACCCCTTGAGCCTTCGACCACCACAGATGAAAACTCAACGAGTCTTTTTTTCCGTTTCCTTCCATGCCCTGGCCCCTCGTTCGGATTGTGCGGAGTTCGTTTTCCGGCGCGGATTCGCCGTCTTTGTTTCTGCGTGTCCGTCCTCGTCCGCGATGATCGCCCTGACGATGACGATCCGATGCTTCCATCTGAGCGTACGGTCGGCGAGCAGGGGAGCGAGTTCTTCGACCAGCCGATCGGTCTCCACGACTTCTCCGGAGCGTCGTAATGCCGGAGCATACGATTTTGCGATCCATCTTTCGATATCCTGCTCGGTAATGACACGCAGTTCCGCATCATCTTCAGCCTGCGCCTCGACAATGAACCCCGCTTCTTCGAATGCCGTCCGCAGATCGGATTCCGACCAGCACGTCAGCGGATTGGATGTATCGGAATAGATGGCGTCTTCGGCTTTGCTCAGCAAAGCGAAGAGGCGTTGGTGGCTTCCATCGATAAAATGCGAGAGGCGAGAACCTCCCGACGGGACGGTCTCCGCGATCGAGATCGTTCCATGTGGCGCGAGCCGTTCCTTGAGCAGCGGGATTACCGCTTTGTCGATCGGGAGTCGTGACAGCAGGTTCCTGCCCACGATCGCTTCGAACACCAGCCCCGTCTCAAGTCGGGGAAGCACATCGATCGCCTCGCCTTGATACAGCTGCGGCTGCATCAGAGCGTCGAGCGTATCGGCGTAATGGCGCAGATGATCGTACTGCTCCTTCGTTTTCGCAAGGCCGACGACCAGCCCTTCCGGCGTCTGCCGGAACGCCTCCCAAAGCAACAGCCCATGTCCGGCGTTGATGACCAGCACCCGGCTGTGTCTGGCAAGCGACAGGTTCCCATATAGTTTGTCACGAAGGCGCTGGAGCAGTTCGCCACGTTCGCTGGTCGTCCGCTGGATCCACTGCATCCGCTTCTTGTCTTCGGGGGAATAGGTGAGGTTTTCGGGAAACGCGTCAGGGGAAGCCGACTCGAGCTGTGCTTCCCGGCGGCGCAGTACATCGTCATGGACCTTCGCTTCATAGCCGAGTGAGCCCGGCTGATAGAAGACCTTGCCCTGCAACCCGGAGGGCAGATACTGCTGTGCGACCCAGTGGTCCTTGTACGCATGGGGATACAGGTATCCTTCGCCATGGCCGAATCCCTTGGCGTCCCTGTTCCCGTCCTTCAGATGGTTCGGAACTTCCGCCTTCGCCTCTTCCTCGACCGCATGCAACGCATCGAAGAAGCCAAGCGCGCTATTCGATTTCGGCGCGGTGGCAAGATACAGAGCGGCATGGGTCAGATGGAATCTGCCCTCGGGCAATCCGATCCGTTCGAACGCCGCCGCATCCGCTTCCACGACGGCTATGGCCATCGGATCGGCAAGACCGACATCCTCGCATGCGCTGATCATCATCCGTCGAAATATGAAACGGGGCTCCTCGCCCGCATGGACCATTCTTGCGAGCCAATAGAGCGCCGCGTCGGGATCTGAGCCGCGCAGACTCTTGATGAATGCGCTGATGACATCGAAGTGGTAGTCCCCCTCCTTATCGTAGAGGACCACTTTGCGGTGGATACTTTCTTCGGCGGCTGCCTTGCTGATATATATCTTGGTACACGCCGGCGGGGGAAACGCATCGGATGAAGTTTCCACGGCGAGTTTCAGTGCGTT
>CAYVCY010000160.1:0-4255 GCA_964450265.1 uncultured Clostridia bacterium | reverse complement strand
CCCCAGGCCAGGCTCTCCCGTTTAAAATAGTCTTCGATGGAAAAGTTGCCCAGCATTTCAAAAAAGGTATGATGGCGGGCGGTCTTACCCACGTTTTCGATATCCACTGTGCGGATGCACTTCTGCGAATTGGCCATGCGAGGATTCTCCGGAACCATATGCCCGGAAAAATACGGCTTCAAGGGCGCTACCCCGGCGTTGATCCACAGCAGGGTGGGATCATCCTTCGGCAGCAAGGGATAACTGTCGATAATCTGATGCCCCTTACTGGCGAAGAAATCGAGAAAAGCCTGGCGAATCTGACTGGTCGTTCTTGGCTGCATATCTATTCCTCCCTAAACTTGATCTCCATGTAACTACGGGGAAGGCCGGATAGGCCCGGACGTGGACACTTGCCGTGGGACTGGGGAATGGGTACTCTGTACCGCTCTTCGTGGGACTGAAGGACGAATACTGCTGTGTGGGACTGGGGACGGGTACTGCCGTGTGGGACTGGGGGACGGGTACTCTGTACCGCTCTTCGGAACGGGACCGAGTACCTGTCCCACTGTCCCACACCGTCCCACTGTCCCACACCGTCCCACTGTCCCACTGTCCCACACCGTCCCACTTCCGCACATTGACTACCACCAACAGCTGACCAACCGACGAGCCGCCCGGGCCGAGTTGAGACTGGCCTGGCGCACGTTGGCGTAGAAGTCCTGATTGGCACTGGCGCTGCCGGTGTCGGTGATCCCGCGGATGGAGAGGAAAGGCACTCCCTTCCGGGCGGCCACCTGGGCAACCGCAAAGCTCTCCATGTCCACCGCCACCGCCCGGGCACCAGTCGGCAACAGTTGCCGCTGCTCGTCGCTGCAGAAAAAGGAATTGCCGGTGAACTGCACAGAGGGGGTCACCGTTACCCCGCTGCGAAACAGCAAATCCCATAGCACTGGATCCGGTCGCAACCGATTAGTCTGCAACACATCCACAAAGCTGCGCTTGGCAGTCCAGCTGGCAGTGATCGGCCCGCCTATATCCAAATCCCATTGCTGATGCAGCTCTCCAGCCACCACGTTGCCCACCTCCAGGCCGTGACCCGGATCATAGATCAGCGCGGTGGTGCCCAGGTTGAGCAGGCAGTGAGGTTGAAAACGAGCAATCAGGTCACACGCTCCGGCAGCCGCGTTGGTGGTGCCGATGCCCGACTGAAAGATCACATAACGCGCCCCATCCGACTCGCCCTGAACCAACTGCGAACAGTCGACAGCCTCCACTGGAGCCTCAGGCAACAATTCCCCCCGCACGGCATTGAACTCGTGCTCCATGGCTACCACGATGCCGACGGTCAGCGAGCGATTGCGTTTTGCCTCCATCGTCGGCTGTGGATTCACTCTTGATTCTTCCGTGTGCACCGACTAGACCAACTCCTTCCATCACTTCAAGGATCGCTATGTCGAAAATGTCGAACCGGCGGATTTCCCGGGAAAAGAAAAAACTCCCGTCCCCCTATCAGGGACGAGAGTTGCTCGCGGTACCACCCTGCTTATTGCCGCCCAGATCGGCAGCAATCGCTCAAGACGACGGGTAACGGCCGTCACCGGGCGGCTCATCGCCGCCTGCTCCAGGCTGGCAGGATCCATAGCCACAGAAAAACCCTCACAGCAGATGGGTTTCCTCTCTGTACAATGGCATAATTGAATCTCGACCCTTCAACGCAAATCGGATTACAGGGATTATATCTCAGGCTGTAGGTAGTGTCAAACGAATCAACGGGGACTCTTTTTGCTTCACTCGCGAGCGAATCAGAAAGAACCGTCCCCGCTGATTCGGGCAACGTTCCGGTCGTTGCCTAGATTAGGCAACGACCCGGTCCGCGCAGAACTCAATCACTACTTTGATCACCGCTGCCATCGGGGCGGCGAAAATCATGCCCAATAGACCGCCAAACTGGGCGCCCAGCATCAGCGAGAAAATGATGATCAATGGATGCAAGCCCAAGCGATCGCCGAGGATCTGTGGGCTGAGGATGTTGCTCTCGATCTGCTGCACCACCACAAATGCGATCACTACTTTGATCGCCAAAGCAGGCGAACGGAGTAGCGCTAAGACGACGGCTGGGGCAGCGCCGATAAACGGGCCGAAATAGGGGATCACATCAACCAAACCGGCAATGGTGCCCAGCATCAGCGAGAAATCCATGCCGACTATCTCCATGGCGATAGCGGTGAGGAACCCGACCAGGAAGCAGATTGTCAACTGCCCCCGGATCCAAGCCCCGAAGGTATCGTCGATGCGCCCGAACAACCCCACCAGCCGGGAACGGCGGGAACTAGGAATCAGGCGGACCAGGCCCCGCTTGATGTGCGCCAGGTCTTTGAGCATGTAAAAGGCCAAAATAGGAATCAGAACCAGGCTGAAGATTTGACCGACCAAGCCGAAGATCAACTGTGGCACACCATTTAGCAGGCTGATCAGATAGTTCTGCAGGCTGATCAGATTGTTGTTGATGGTTTCGGTTACCGAAGGTGGCAAGTTGATGCGGCTGTATTGATCCTGCAGCTCCCAGATGGTCTCCTGAATGGTAGCGAAGAAAGTAGGCAGCTGCTTGATCAAGCCATTGACTTCTTCCACGATGGTAGGGATGACGAAAATGCCAAACATGGCGATTAAGCAGGCCACTAGAGCATACATCACCAGGATAGCCACAATCCGGGGCACCTTCTTCTTCTCCAGTGTACTGACAAAGGGCTCCAGCAGATATGTAAGTAGGATAGCAGCGATAAACGGATTCAACGCCGCAAACAGATAGCCGCGAATTGTATAGATGAAAAATAGAAAGACGGTCACACCGCCCCAGATCAACACTTTCCTAGGACTAGGAAGCTGCCAGTTGGATAACATACTCACCCCTCCTTTCTAGCGCTTGCCTGACCATCAACGGATAATCAACCATAGTAGCAGCAAAACGATCGCAATCCTGATCCAAACGGGCCGGGACATGAACCATGTCCAGATATCGCGCCAGATTCACACAGATCATCCCTCCCATCCCACTTTGCTTGCTTTTCATTATAACCGATTGCCATGCCAATAAGAACATTTACGCGGCGATTGATTAGGGCCATTTCCCAGATAACAAATCAGCCAACCTAAATTAGGTTGGCTGATCGGCCGATTGTCCTGTCTACCGCCAGTTGTCTACCAGTCGCATGGCCCCGTCCCTCATGCGGTCAACCGCTTCGCCGCCCCGATCCAGCAGGTCATCGGCTCCCCGGCGCAACCGCCTCTGATCGCGGCCGGTCATATTCATGCCATAATAGGCCCCGACGATTCCACCGATCACCAGACCGGTGATCAAACCACGCCTCATCATCCCTACCTCCTTCTGAATGGCTGTCGTCTGCTTGCGCCATGGTCACCTAGTTCGTCCCCAAGCCTAGCCGGCCGTCTCAGGCTGCCCTTCCACCGAAACCAGGGAGCCGTCATCTGACACCTGAAACAGGTGATACCCGTTCTTCTTCTTGCTGTACTCCAGACAGCAATCCCAGCAAAAATACTGTTCGTGTCCAACTTTGCCTACTGCTCTGCTGCTGCAGTTCGGACACTTGAAGGTTGTCTCCACTCTACCACCCCTATCTAGTTTGCGGCGATGTATCGGAAGCAGCGTCGCTGTCAGAGCCGTCGCCCACCTCTGGCACGATGATGTGCTCGTCTCCATACACCGTCTGCTCACTAGCCGGTGCAGCCGAATAACCGCCAATTAGATCTTGGATGAGGCCATCGGAAAGAATCAGCTCTGTGATCCGCCGGCTGCACAGGTCGATGCCCAAGTCGGTCAATGTGCCCAACATGCGTCCGCTGCTGGTCAATACCGGTCGCCCGGTCACCCAGTCTTCGCTGACTGCCTGTGGGATCTCCGCCATGATCTCGGTCAAAGCCACCGGGTGTTCGCCTGGCGAAAGAATCACCGCATCGCGGCCGATGGCGTGCACTTGGCCGATCTTGATCGCCTGATTATCGGTTGACCGTCCATCCTTCTGCAACACCAAGGCTACCAACTCGCCACTATCACGGTCAAAGAGCAAAGAACGCACCACCGTCACCTGTCGTCCGGTGCTCAATTCGACCACCGGTAGCCCGATCAATTGCCTTCCTCTTTGCACGCTGCTGCCTCCTTTAATGCGCCGGATGAGCAAAAGAGGTTGTTCAAAGATGCCATTTTGGAAAGCTTATTGATTAGTCTTGCCGCTAGGGATGCTAAACATACCAAAGG
>CAYVCY010000159.1:0-4296 GCA_964450265.1 uncultured Clostridia bacterium | reverse complement strand
ATAAGGCGGATTGTAATACTCCGGAATGATCCCATTCCAGCCGAAATTGATAGCGGGGCGCAGCAGCTGCGCGTAAACCTCGGCTCCAGGCTTGGCCTTTACCTCATAGGCTTTTTCATAGAACGAAAATGGCATATCCTCAATCAGGCCCGGAATTTGGCTTTGAAAATATGCCGGGTCGAACTTGGCTGCCGACACAAATCTGACCGGCCATGCTTCCGGAAAGATCCTTTTTTCATCCAAGCCGGAAGTGCCGGACGCAATGATGCACTTTCCCTCCGTCAGGTGCTTGGCCACCCGTTGGGCAATTTCTTGGTCAAACTCGATGTTGTCAGGCAAGAGCAAGAGCTTGTACTTGTCCCAAGAAGCCTCCTTGCTGACTATGTCAAACTGTAGGCTAAGCTCGCTAAGCATGCGCATGGCTCCCAGCATTTCGGCAGTGTTGCCCAGGCGCGGTTTTCCATTTGGATTGATCAAGGCCACCTCGGTTTGCGGCTGGGAGCCTTCCAAAAACCGGTCATACTGTCTGAGATACGAGTACACTTCTTCAATGCGGCTGAAGACGGCCTCGTTGATGGAACCCTCTGGCAAGAGATGGTCTCCGATATTGGGGCGCAGTCCATTAACCATGGCGAAGAGCAGCTCATATTTCAGGGATTCCAGGTTACGCAGTCCGCCAAAATCGCTCCAGCTGTGGAATCTGCCGGTCATATGCACGCAGGGTTTGCCCAGTGTGCGCATATAGCGTGGCACTGCCTGCATATACAAGTAGCCGCCGCTTTTGCTGGGCAGGCACTCGAACTCCAGATAATTTCCGGCTTTTTTTTGGTTCTCAAACTCTATGTCGTTGAAATAAAACAGGTAGTCTGGATTCACCTTGCGCAGTTCGCAGGCCAGTTCATCAGCCAACTTTGAGGCGGACGAGGCGGCGAAATCTATTACTTCCTGCAGCTTGCCTGGCTCCAGTCCTTCTTTTTGCATGAGGGGCACGCAGTGTGGGCATACACAAGGGAAGGGTCCCATGCAGTCGAAGAAGAAGCCTTTGAGCGGATATAGCCGGGCCAGTTCCAATGCCATGGCTTTAAGGTGTTCTCGGTACGGGGAGTTGTAGCACATGGTCATGGAAAAGGGACTGTCAAGCGGCTCCTGATAAATTTTTCCCTCCGGGCTGATTCGCGCCCAGTCTGGGTGCAGCAGCGCCTCCATGCGGCTAAGGCCGCCGTTGAAATATGCGCCCAGTGCAATGTTTTTGCGCTGACAGGCGAAGGCCAGCTCTCCAAACAGGTCTTTTTCAAGGCTGGGGTGCTTGATCCCCAGCTTGGTGTTGTAATATGCCATGCCCATATTA
Organism: uncultured Clostridia bacterium; assembly: GCA_964450265.1. Taxonomy (GTDB): domain Bacteria; phylum Bacillota; class UBA994; order UBA5500; family UBA5500; genus JAEZJZ01. The sequence goes on along the minus strand of CAYVCY010000159.1, from coordinate 2,948 downwards.
CAGCGGGCATGAAAAGTCACATAATCCACGCCACATTGCAAAAAGCGCTCGGTCAAGGCTTCAGCATCAAACTTGGAGCCTACACCCGGGTGATTGGGTGAAGTGTGGAAATCGTAAAAGAGGGCGTATTTAATCTGGTGCATTTTATTTTGATTTATGTTCCGAGCTGGTTTCAAGGGCGGATTTGCAGTCAGGGGGCGCAAAGCCAGCCTGCCGCACTTTAATATGTCTTAGGTTATTGTCAGTTTATTCAAGCACAAAGGATTCAAACTGGCCCGGGTTTGCCTTTCCAGCCAAGCCCTGTCCCAGGCTAAGCCAGTGCTGGACTTTTTCACCGGGTTTGTTCAAGTCGAAAAACACGATGCTCATGGCAAGGGCTTCTCCGGCACGGACCTCGCCTTTTTTGATTGCGCTCCAGGGTATGGCCAGTTTATAGTGGGTATAAAATCCTGAGCGGGTGACCTGGCAGTCCCAGTCCAGGTTTTTGGAGCTGGTGTAGTCATAGATGAATACCCCGTTATCGGTGAGTGCCAGGGAAATATTGAAGGGTGCCTTGGGGTTGCCGCTAAGCTCTGCGTCCCAGGCCTGATTGCCGGCGGCCATGCCAATTTGCATGGAGTCTCCGCGCCAGAGGAAGGCTCCCTGGTTGCTGTTTAGATGGCGGCGGTCGCGCACTTTGGCTTGCAGATGCAGGCAGTCTTCGTCCCAGGCCAGCTCCAACTCCGCTTCTATATCCTTGCCGTCATTCAGGATGAGGTTGCGTTCCGGAATGGAGGCCGAGCGCGGAAAGACATCCTCTGGGGAACTAAGCAGGATTTTTTTTGTTCCTTTGGAACGATGCGGCAGACCAAGCGCCTCCAGGGTAGCGGGCAGCACGTAGTGCTTGCCGCCCACCTCGATGGTGACCTGCTTGGCTTTGGGAATACCGTCCAGCTCGAAAACGCCGTGCTCCTCGGCCTCCAAGATGAAGCTCTGCCCCTCGCAAAGGACTACTTGCCTAAGGCCGCTTTGATTACGCAGATAGAGCTGTGTTTTGTCGGCGGCAGCCAGGCGCGCCTCGCCTATAATCGGTTGTATTTCATTGACGAAGCGTCCATTTTGTATAATGGCTCGGGCGGCTTCTGCCTTTATTGGCAGCAGCAGGAAGAGCGGCGTGCTGCTCAGGCTGAGTGTCGTTTTCCCGGCTGACAGAGTCGAGTCGTTGCCGCTGATGTCTCTGAGCAGACTGCCTGCGGGAAGCTCCAGCTCCAGCTCCACCTTGTTTTCCATCACGGTCCAGAGCGGCACCACGCTCTCATCGCCCTTGTTGAACAGATAGGCATAAACCCCATAGGGCATAATCATCTCCGCTCTTCTGGCCGGGCGGCAGAAGCTCAGGCTGCGTGCAGTGGTGGCAAATGCCAGGGCTGCAGGGTAGGGGCTGCGCTTGCTTTGTTGGCGCTGGTCATAGAGATGCTTCCAAAAGACCATGTCAGATTTAAAGCCGTAGTCCAGGTAGGCATAGTATGCGATATCTTTCACGGATTTAATGATAATGGTTTCTCGGGCAGTCATGTCTGCGACCATATTTGCGACATTGCCGTTAAACGGTGTTTTCTTTTCTGGTTCGGGCATAATGGTTTGCCGTTCATCTATGCATATTTCTCCTTGTTTGCCGAATTCCCGGCAGAGGATTTTAGTGTCGATGAGGTATTTCCGCAGCCCCTGTTCCGGTGGGTCAAGCTTTTCTCTGCCGCCGCGCAGAGAATAGTTTCCGTTATAGGCATCCAGTCCGAGCATGTCGAACTTGCCTTCCAGGTGCTGCAGGATGAACCTGGTCAGGCTGAAAGGCGGTTGGTTGCGAAAATAGTCGTTGCCGCAGCTTGAGGTCAATGAGACCACGCAATGCGGGTCTAGGTTTTTCAAGCAGTTGTAGGCGATCTTTGCATTGATGAGATGATGCGCCAGCTCCACCGGACCACCGCCGCTGACCCGGTTGACGTCATTGATGGCGGCGTCGATTTCCTGCACCAAGGCCCAATGTTTAACCCGATGTCCAGCAATTTTGTGAAAAGCCTCCAGATAGATGGTAAAGGCTTCGTAATATTCTTTGGGATAGCAATAAAAGCCGTTTTTTTGCCGCTCCATGATTATATCAGGGATTTTTCGCCTGTGGTTGTCACTAAGCAAAAAGGTATCAAGTCCGACATGGCCGTAATACTCGAAATCCGGGTGTGTTTCCAGCAGTTTATCAATACGGGTAAAGTATGGGGAACTCAAGATTTCCTGTCGCAGCAAGTCTGGGTTGTAACCGTCAGTGAAGGCATTAAAGCCTGCGACCAAGGAGATGGCTCCAAAGCCCAGGGTCTTGTAGGCCAAAAACATTTCCGGCATGGCCCAGTCGCCTGGTTTGACAGCGAAGAAGGGGTCGCGCTTTGGCATGAGGGGTATGGATATGAACGAGGCCTCCAGCTCTTGTTCGCCAAGCAGGGCCTGCACAGTGTAAAAGCCGTGTCGCTTGGGGACTTCAAGTGATATCTCATGGGTGGCTCCTCCGGACAGCTGCCAGGGCAGCTCTTGCACAGTCGCTCCGGCCTGGTCTTTTACCAAAAGTTTGCCAGAGGCCAAGCTCTTGTCTCCGGAAAGATGCAGGGCGAATTGCGGCTTTGAGCCTGCTTTGAAGATGCCTAGGTCGCCAAGGGGATAAAAAGCAGCCAGTTCATGTGCACCGCTGATTGTGCCAAGCACGAGAAAGACTAGGGCAAACAATAAATGTTTCATATCGAACTCCTCAAAAATTGAAAACACATCAGGGGTATCCCTTAGGCATTAAAAAACAGCGGTAAAGGGCCTTAAAGAAGGCCGGTTTCTAGTCTATTTTGGAGACAAAGGCACACCCAGTCATCTTCGTCTGAAAGGGGCATTACGGTCAAAAACTTGCGTTTTTACAAAAAATGTGTCTTTGCCAT
>CAYVCY010000158.1:0-4325 GCA_964450265.1 uncultured Clostridia bacterium | reverse complement strand
GTGCTGCCCATGAATACCGGCGCGGAAGCGGTGGAAACGGCATTAAAAGCTATCCGGCGCTGGGCTTACGACGTTAAAGGAGTGCCTGCAGACCAGGCAGAGATCATTGCCTGCGAAGGTAACTTCCATGGCCGCACGATGGCCGCTGTCTCCCTTTCCTCGGAACCGGCGTATCAGCGCGGATTTGGCCCGATGCTTCCAGGGATCAAACTGATCCCTTATGGAGATATTGCCGCCCTCAAGCAGGCAATCACCCCGAATACGGCCGGTTTCTTGCTGGAACCGATTCAAGGGGAAGCTGGCGTACTCATCCCGCCGACCGGATTCCTGCGGGAGGCATACGCTGTCTGCCAAGAACATAACGTGCTATTCGCTGCCGATGAGATTCAGTCCGGCCTAGGCCGGGCGGGTAAACCGTTCGCTTGCGACTGGGAAGAGGTTGAGCCCGATCTGTACATCATCGGTAAGGCTCTTGGCGGCGGCGTGATCCCCATCTCCTGCGTAGCAGCCAACAAGGACATTTTGGGCGTGTTCAACCCAGGCTCGCACGGTTCCACCTTCGGCGGCAATCCGTTGGCCTGTGCGGTGGCCATCGCCTCTTTGGAGGTAATGGAGGAGGAACAGCTACCCCAGCGCTCGCAGCAGATGGGCGAGTACTTTATCAAGCAATTGCGCCAAATCGAGCATCCGCAGATCAAAGAAGTGCGTGGCCGCGGCCTCTGGATCGGGATGGAGCTACACACCGCCGCCCGGCCTTACTGCGAGCGGCTGATGGAGTTAGGCGTGCTCTGTAAGGAGACCCACGACAACGTGATTCGCTTTGCACCGCCGCTGGTGATCAGCCGCGAGGATCTTGATTGGGGTATTGAACGCATCAAGAAGATCTTCCAGGACTAGACAACGGAATTTGCCTTCGCACCCAAACAGCAAGGGCTTTGGCATGATGCCAAAGCCCTCAGTTCTCCTTGGTTTATCGTTCGACCACGGGTTCTACCAGAAGATACTCCACTCCCCCTGCGTACCATAGCTTTACTTTGATGGGAGCTGCCAGCAACTGGCCCAGTCGTTCTTCACTATAACCTTCGCTGGAAAAGCTCTTGGATGCACCCATCACCCAGACAGAGGTATAACCTTCTCCGTGCTGGTCTGTTGGCCAATCACTGGGCGTCAGAGACCGACGCAGCGGCAATCCCCTAAGCAACTGCGACCAGTTACCGGCGATCCAGGGGCCGTTGAAGTCCAACACTGGCACCGCAGTAGGAGTACTGAGCACAGCCTCCAGGCTGTCGTCCAGACGTGCGGCTAGCCCAACCCGATCAATCACAACATCTGTCTTATTCTCCACCTGTACCTCGGCATACAGCCTATCCGACGACTGCACAACTATCTTGGCGCTGACGGCGAATCGGTCGCTGCTGGTTTGAAACGGCCCCGGCATACGCAGATAATCGTCTCGGATCCAGGTACTGATCGCCTGAGGAAGTAATAGAAGTAACGCCAGCAAGATAATTCCACCGCCGATATAGATATCGTACGTACCTCTGGCTCGACTTCGCTCCGCCCGTTCTTTCATCTGTGACCACCCTCCCATGTTGATCTTCATCGCTATCCTTTATCGGCTTCATACGCAATTGGGATGGAAAGGTTTCGGGAAACCACTACAGACAACTGTCATCAGGTGACAAGCCGCTATGATAATATATAGAGAGAAATCGCCTGCCTCTGTGTTCAGATGGCAAGCGAGCGAATATGCTCTCTGGTCTACAGAAGGGGTGCGAGGGAATGGGCTGGCTATATAATTCTTTGCTGGGGCTGGTGATCGGCATCGCCTCCATCACCCCTGGATTAAGCGGCGGTGCGTTGATGGCTGCACTAGGGCTGTACCAGCAGACCATCCATGCGATCAGTGATCTGTTCCGTGGGACGGTGGGACAGGCCCACCACTTCCTGTTGCCGATTGGCCTGGGTGCTGTTATTGGCGTAATCGGTTTCAGCAACGTGATGGCCTGGCTGATCGGTCAGTATCCAGACCAGGTGAGGTGGCTCTTCCTGGGCCTGGTAGCAGGAAGTATACCTTCACTGATCCATACGGCTAATGCCCAGGGCTGGCACTGGCGGCTACCCATCTTCGCCTTGCTGGCCATGGCGGCATTGCCAGCCGCCACCATGCTGGGGCAGTTGCTGCCTGGGATGGCCATTTCCACGGCGCCAGATTGGCTGCAGTACACCTTATACGGCCTGGTGATCGCCTTGGGCACCATCGTCCCTGGGATCAGCAGCTCCTTCATCTTGATGTCCCTGGGGGCTTATGGCGATTTGCTGCAAGCGCTGGCAGAACTAAACCTGGCCGCATTACTGCCAGTGGGCATCGGCTTCGCCGTTGGCAGTCTGCTACTAATTCGGCTGGTGGAGCGCCTCTTTCTCCGCTTCCATGCCCCATCCTACTACACTGTCTTGGGCTTCTTGCTGGGCTCGGCGCTGCTGATCCTGCCACCGGTGAGCATCAGTTGGGACATGCTGGCTGACTGTGGCTTGTTTGTCCTGGGGATTCTGCTCACTCAGGCCCTGCTGCGCGTAAGACCACAGTGCTAAACAGATAACGATACTAAATAAGTCTGTTATTTATGATCTAGATCATAAAATCTCCTTCCCCACTCCGTTAGCATATAATCAAACAAAGATTGATGGGGGAATGAAAATGAACAAGACCGAACGACTGGCCCATGTATTGGATCGCTTGAACAGGGACCCAGATAACCAGGGGACTAGGCAGGAGGCAAGGGAGCTGGTTTCAGAAATTAGCCCGCTAGAGCTTTCTTTAGCAGAGCAAAAACTGGTGGAGCGGGGCCTAGATCCAAGGGAATTGCAGCACCTCTGCGCGGTACACTTGGAAGTGCTGGAACCGGCGATGGCCGAATTTCGGGCTAGCTTGCCCGCCGGGCATCCGATGGACACGATGATCAAGGAACACGACGCTATCCTCGGTTTTCTGGCTCAATTGGAGCAGATAAGTCGCCAGCTACGGCAGCTCGGGGAATATGATCCAGCCAATTCGGCCTTCACCGCCCTGACCGAAGTGGCCCAAAACCTGATCGACGCCGAGAGCCATCACCAGCGGGAAGAGCAAGGGCTATTTCCATTGCTAGAAGAGCGCGGCATCACCGGGCCTACCCGCATCATGCGCATGGAGCATGACCAATTGCGCCCCCGCAAGCACCGGGTGCTGGAGTTGTCCCAGCAGGTGCGAGATGGAATGGACTACCAGGAGTTCCTGGAGTCATTGGCAGAAGCGGCCGACTATCTGGTCTTCCACCTGCGGGATCATATCTATAAAGAGAACAACATTCTCTACCCGACAGCAGAGCAGACCATCCGCGAAAGCGAGGTTTGGAACGAGTTGAAAGCCCAGTGCGATGCTATCGGCTACTGCTCGTTTACAAAGGATGAATGGAGATAAGTCTCAGCCCCCTCGTGGAGGGGGCTGTCGTTTTAGCGACTGGGGGAAGCGATCCTGGTATATAATCGCAGGGGGAGGTGGAAACGATGCGTTGTGATCTCTGTCGGCGGGGTTGCGTCGGCTCGTTGCCGCTTTTTCGCGGCTTACCTTTGGAGGACATCCGCGACATTCAGCAACTGGTTAGCCATAGCAGCCATAAGAAGGGAGATGCGGTGGTCAGGGAAGGGGATGCCTTGGCGGCCATCCATATTGTGGAGTACGGGCAAGCCAAAGTGTTCGTACAGCACCGGAACGGTGGCGAGCAGGTGCTGCGCTGGTTGCAGATGGGAGACTTCTACGGCGAACTATCGCTGGTTGCAGCCATCAACGCCCCGTCCACCGTGCAGGCCCTGACCGATTTGCGCCTTTGTTCCATCAGCGCCAATCATCTTCGCGATTACCTGATGCAGCACCCGGCCGCTGCGCTGAGCATCCTGGAAGCTTTGGCCAACAGACTGCGACAAACCGAACGGCTGACTGAGCAGCTGGGCTTGATGAGCAGCCGCCAAAGAGTAGCTGCCCTGTTGTTGCATCTTGGCGAACGTCAGGGACAGGTAACAGATCGAGGCAAGCGCATTCAGCTGTACATGACCCGCGAAGAACTGGCCAACATGATCGGTCTGAGACAAGAGACACTCAGCCGCTGCCTGTCTGAGTTCCGTCAGCAGGGCTGGGTGAAAACAGAAGGGCACAGAGTATTGTATCTCACCGATGAAGAGGTGCTCAAAAGCTTGGGACAATCTTGACCGCTGCGCCCGCAAAGATGGACTGCGGGTGCGCTCGCACAGGTCGGGCATGATCAAAGGGAGCGCTAGGAACAGCGCTCCCT
>CAYVCY010000157.1:2102-4351 GCA_964450265.1 uncultured Clostridia bacterium | reverse complement strand
TCAACGAGCAGAAGAAGTTGTTCGGAATTGTGATTGAGCCGGAGAAGGATGTTGTCTTGACCATTGTGGACCGTGAGATCAGCCAAAAGGTCTTACATGCGGTGATCAATGCCGGAAGCCTCGATCGACCTGCCACCGGAATTGCTTTCATGCTGGAGCTGTCCAAGGTAGCGGGCATCGCCCATCTGGCTGATAAGCTGGTCAATGACTGAATCTTTCTGCAACATTTGCCTACTGTTCCTTGTCCTTCCGTTGCAGCGAGATAGCGACTTGTGCTAGAATTGATTTAGACAATTTCCACAACTCCCTGCTGTGTGCGTCACAGTAGTCCGTGTTGTTTTGATCCAATCTCTTCGAATCGGGCGCCTTGCTCTGTCCACAGCGCACAAGCCATCGCGAATGGACGTGTTAACTGGCAGGCGGGCACCCACGTATACTTACCGGTTCGAAAACAAGCGGCTCGGACGGCATGGTGGGGAACTGGAACTACGCTAACAACTCCCACTTGTGTGCTTCTTTCTTCGATGCTATCATTGAATCAAGCAATCCAAGTCTGCTGTGTGCGTGAGGTCAATTTGTTTTGAACCAACAAATTGACATTGGGAGCCGGAGCGCGTTGCGGCATGAATGCCTCAGTCTAGTGGACTCATAAAGCAACGGTATGGTGCCCACCTGCAAGCGCGGGATTCTAAAACAGAAAGATACTCACGGCACGGCGGAGGAAGACTAGGCGAGGCTTTTGGCCTCGCCTTTTCATTGATCATTCAGCGGCTGTTCGGCAGGAGACCTGCCAAAGTTGTAGAAGAACTATCATGGCTCTGATAAAACCAGGCAGCATGTCGGAAGCTAACAAGGAGGTTTAGGTCAGATGCAGGAAATCGGATTGGTTGTGCGCACCGACGGCCAGTTGGCCGATGTGCGTATGCGCCAGCAATCGGCCTGTGCCAAGTGCGGCAAATGTGAATTGGCCCATGAAACCAAGGAGTTGACTGTCAGTGCGGTCAACCAAGTCGGGGCCAGCGCTGGTCAGACCGTGCGTATGGAGATGACCCATCGAGATGTTGTCTCGGCCGGGTTGATAGTCTACGGCCTACCCCTGCTCATGCTTTTCTTGGGAGTAGCCTTGGGCCAGGTATTTCGTTCCCAATTGGGGGCGGCGCTGACGGGTATCGCGGCCATGGCTATCACTTACTGGCTGATCCATTGGCGCTTGGAGCCGAGGATGAAGACCAGTCAACGTTTTCAAATTGTCATTACCGGGATCGTCGATGAAAGGGAGGTCAACTTAGCAAATGGCACAAAACACTAAGCAGGTCACTACCAGCACTTTTCAAACGGAGGTGCTCGATTCCAGCCAGCCGGTATTGGTCGACTTCTGGGCAACTTGGTGCGGCCCCTGTCGCATGGTCGGGCCCATCCTAGAGGAACTGGCTGCTGAGATGTCCGCACAGCTGACCATCGCCAAACTGGACGTAGACCAGGAGCCGGAGGTGGCCATGCGTTACGGCGTAATGAGCATTCCCACCATGGTACTGTTCAAAGGCGGCAAGGAACACGCCCGCCTAGTCGGCGCCATGCCCAAGCAGGTCCTGCGCCAGCGCATCGAAGAAGCCTTGAAAAAATGACACGGGGGGACAGTCCCCGCGTGTCAGTGCATAGGGGGTTTAAGATCAGATGAACCGAGTAATAGATCTGCGCAGCGATACCATTACCAAGCCCAGCGATGCCATGCGCCAAGCGATGTATCAGGCGGAGGTCGGGGACGATGTTTATGTAGAGGATCCTACGGTTATCCGCTTGGAACAGATGATGGCCGAGCAGATGGGCATGGAAGCCGGTCTGTTTGTCACCAGCGGCACCCAGGGCAACCTGGCCGCCTTGCTCACCCACTGCCAGCGGGGCGCCGAAGTGATTATGGAAGCCCGGGCGCACATCTTCGCCTTCGAGGTGGGAGGTCTGTCGGCCTTGGGAGGGCTGATCCCCGTTTTGGTTGAGGGCAAGAACGGTGTGTTGGACCCTGAACGGGTGAAACAGCACATCCGCGCCGAAAATGTCCACTTCCCGTCCACCGGCCTGATCTGCTTGGAAAACACCCATAACCGGGCAGGAGGGACGATCACCCCACCGGAGCAGGTGCGGGCACTGGCGCAAGTGGCCGCCGAGCACGGTCTTCCGGTGCATGTGGATGGAGCCCGCATTATGAACGCGGCAGTCGCACTAGGCGTGCACCCGAGCCGACTGACGGAAGG
>CAYVCY010000157.1:0-2002 GCA_964450265.1 uncultured Clostridia bacterium | reverse complement strand
ATCATCGCCATCAATGTCAGCGGCACCGGCCAAAGCGCTCCCCAGGTGGTGCAGCGCCTGGCAACCGTCGGCATCAGATGCGGTTCTCCCGCTCCGGACACCGTGAGGATGGTCACTCATCTCAATGTCGACCGAGCGGATTGCAGCGAGGCCCTCGGCCGCGTTCAGTCCGCCCTCAGCCGGTGAGTCGATGTGAGCCTTTTTGATCATCATCGGGAGCAGTTGAGACAAAGCATGGCACCGCTGGCAGAGCGAATGCGTCCGCGAACGCTGGATGAGGTGCGGGGGCAGCAGGGGATCATCGGCCCCGGCCGCCTGTTGCGCCGCGCCATCTTGGCTGACCGATTATCTTCTTTGATCTTTTACGGTCCCCCGGGCACAGGCAAGACAACCTTGGCCCGGGTGATTTCTAATACCACCCAGATGGCCTTTGAGCAGCTGAATGCGGTCACCGCCGGAGTGGCTGATATTCGAAAGGTGGTCGGCACGGCGAAGGATCGCTTGGGTATGCAGGCCCAGCGCACCATTCTGTTTGTGGACGAGATCCACCGCTTCAATAAGGCCCAGCAGGATGCTCTCTTGCCCTATGTGGAGGATGGGACCTTTTTTAATGATGCGGCGACCACCGAGAACCCCTATTTCGAGGTCAACCCGCCACTGGTTTCCCGGTCGCGGGTTTTTCGGCTGGAACCGCTGCCTGAACAGGAGATGCGCCTGGTACTGAAGCAGGCGCTGCTGGATGATAGCCGCGGGCTGGGCAGCTATCAGGTAGAGCTGGCCGCGGACGCAGAGGATCACCTGGTGCGGGTGGCCAACGGCGACGCCCGTTCTGCTCTAAATGCGCTGGAGTTGGCGGTGCTGACCACCGATCCTGACCCGGACGGCGTGCGGCGCCTCAATTTGGATGTGGCCGCCGAGTCCATCCAGCAGCGGGCCATCGTCTACGATAAGAACGGTGACCAGCATTACGACACCATCTCCGCTTTTATCAAGTCCATGCGGGGCAGCGATCCCCATGCCACCCTCTATTGGATGGCCCGCATGCTCTACGCCGGCGAGGATCCGGTGTTTGTAGCCCGGCGGATAATGATTTGCGCGGCGGAAGACGTGGGCAACGCCGATCCCCGCGCTCTCACGATAGCTGTGTCGGCTGCGCAGGCAGCGGCTATGCTGGGTATGCCGGAGGCTCGCCTCCCTTTGGCTCAAGCTGCTACCTACATCGCCTGTGCTCCCAAAGGCAACGCAGTCACCGTCGGCATCAGCGACGCCTGGATCGATGTGCAGCAGGAGACTAACGTGACCGTGCCCACGCACCTGCGCGACGCCCACTATAAGGGCGCGGCCAAGCTGGGCCACGGGCTGGACTATCGCTATCCCCACGACTTCCCCGGTCACTTCGTGCGCCAACAGTATCTGCCCGACAATCTGCAGGACAAGCGCTACTACCAGCCGGGTGAAAATGGCTACGAAAAGATGCAGCGGCAACGGCTGGAACAGTGGGATGAATCAAAAGGGGCGGTCGCTGCTGATTCACAGGAGGTGAGACCGAGGTGAACGAAATGCCGGAGACCTATTCCACGGTGGCCAACAGCGTACAGGTGAAGGTGCCAATAGGGCTCTGTCGCTTCTACGCCTCGGTACGTGAGGTGACCGATGAGGAGCAGGCTAAGGAGTTCTTGGCCCAAATTTCCGCCCAGTTTGCCGATGCCACCCATAACGCTTGGGCCTATAAGCTAGGGCACGGCGATCGAGCGATTGCCCGCTATAGCGATGCCGGCGAACCGGCCAACACCGCCGGCCCTCCCATGCTGCAGGCCATAGAGGGCGCTGGGCTGACCAATGTGATCGTGGTGGGAACCCGCTACTTCGGCGGGGTGAAGCTGGGCATCGGTGGATTGATCCGCGCCTACCGCGACTGCGCCCAGGCAGGGCTGCAGGAGGCTGGCCTGCGCACCGAGACGATCAAAGTGGAGGTAGTGGCCAGCAACCTCGATTATGCGGT
>CAYVCY010000156.1:0-4485 GCA_964450265.1 uncultured Clostridia bacterium | reverse complement strand
TATTTGTTCTCTTTCACGCATTATCCACCTGGCCATGCAGAAACGGGGACCGTCCCCGTTTTTGCATTTCTATTTCATCGCCTGATCGTCAGTTGCTCTACCGGTAGGTAATCCAACTCCACTATTTGCTGCTCGCCATCCTGATACTTGACGGTAATCGTCATGGTCTTGAAACCCTCAATCTGAGCTGATGCATGGAAATTGTCGCCAAAGGACTGCTCCGGAAAGAGAGAAAGCTCCACAGGCTCCTTTTGGTCTATCTTGACCACTATTTCCTTTGCCTCTAGCGCAGCTATAGTAGGTGACCTCTGGTACCAAAAGATTAGCTCTATCTTACCCTGGAAGACATAGTGACGGAAATACAGATCGCCACCTACCCACGAGGAGACATCCAGCCGCGAAGTGGTATCAGCCCGGACGTTCTCGCCATTCAATCGCTGTAATACCTGATATTCAACCTCTGCAGACGGATCCACGTATAGCGTAGCGCTGAAATGCAGCGCCCGCTCGCTGCTCTCTTGCATCGCCGTCTCCTGCCAATCATCTTCTCCCTTCACTTGGTGGAGTAAGATGATCTCTGAACCTGGCAGCTTCTCAAACACCTGATATTGGTATTCCAGTTGTACCTGACCGTTCTCAAAGTAGTCTGGGTCGAACCGGAAGTCATAATGCCTGCCCCAAGCATAAGTCTGAGCAGAATGGCCGCCAGAACAGGTAACGTGATAAGAGCGCCCCTGCAGATCGCGGATGCCTCTTCCCAAGACGATGGCGACGACCAGGTTAGCCACAAACAGGAGCACCAGCCCCACCGCGAGCCAACCGGTGGTGCGATCGAACTGCGGCCAGGGAAAGCGCCAGCGGCGGCCTCGTCCCTGGGAAGGAACGGATGGCTTTTGCTCCGCTTCCCTTTTTTCTTCACCGAGGGCAGGCGACCGGTGCAGAAAACCGCTGGCGACGTAACCTTCCAACTCCTTGCCTTGATCGCCCGCCACGCGGACGCGGCAGAAGCTGCCCTCCTCCCCCAACACCAGCACCTCGGTAGCTGGCGGGAGCGCGGCCAGCTGCTCCGCCTCCCCGCTTGGCCCGGTTCTTAATCGCGTCTCTTTGGCAAAGGTCCACATCCGTTGCACTTTCGTTTCCCCCCGGTCCCCTATTTAAGTACCTTTTTCGTCCATGTGCTATGACCCAATTGGTAACGGATCATCACCGTACTCTCGTCGTCGAACACGAAACCTACCAAAAGCAGCTTGGACTCCTCGTCCTGCACAATTAGCGGCGGAATGGTTGCCCCCTGTCCATGCTCGCGGTGCGCATCCCGGATACAGAGCGCAATCAAATCCGACCCGGTAAATGATGGCGTATAACTGTACCATGCCCACTCGCCCCATCCTTCCACAGGTTGGAACACAGTCAAGTCCAGATCATAATGTTCAACCAGTACCGCGTGTGCCGCCTCGGTCAACACCGCTGACCAATGCCGGTCGGGATCATAGGGGATCAGGCCGGAGGAAGCCGAATCCCAATCGAAGTGATCTGCGGTGCCTGCGTATATCTCTGCCGCCAGCCTGGCCAAACCGTAGTTTTCTGTTTGCCGCGGCGCTTGCACCCGGAGGGCCAACATCCCGATCAGCTTCCCGTTTTGTACTACTGGACTTCCGCTCATGCCGGAGACGATCTTGTGCGCCGGATCAACCGGCGTTAGGACGATTACCTGGTGATCCTGAAACTCAAAGAATCCATCCACCACCACTGCGAACGTCTCGCGAAAGTCGGTGTAGACAAGCGCCTCTTCTCCCACGCGGATATCCTCAGTGCCTCCAATGGGGACCAGTTCTCCGTTCAACCGGACGCCTTCCGGCAGGCCCATGACCACCCCCACCTGATCGTTAGACAACACCTGTGCCTGGCAGTCGATGCTGGTCCCCGCCTGGGAGATGACTAGGCCCACTTGCTGCCCTACTGCTAACGGCTCTGCTGCGTGCGCCAACACCACAAGTACTCCGTCGCTCGGAGAAAAGCCGACCGTCCCCAGCAAGGCTTGACTGTCTAAGTCATAGTAGAGTCGCTGCCCACCAAGCGTCACCTGCTGCTCGGGAGCAGCCACCTCCCACAGGGGTTCCTCGGATGCGGATGACCTGATCCATGAAGTAGCGAACTGCACCAACACCTGGAACGAAAGCACTGCGGCCACCACCAACACAGCCACCGAGGCCAAAATGCGATGCACCTTCCGCTGGGGCAGACTGAGGGCTGCCACTAGCCCAATGAGCAGCACCAGCTTAACTTCTCGCAGTGGCGAGGTGCCGTAGACATGGATTCCCAATGCGACGATGGCGGTTGCTAGATACAGCCACCTCTTTCTCGTCAACGGAGAATCAACCCCCTTCCGCTCTTGTACATTAGTCTTAACACTCGATGTGCATCTTTAACGCCAAGCTCTCTCCTGTCATTCCGAGCTTTCACCTGTCATTCCGAGCGCAGCGAGGAATCTGAATCCTCACTACTGCGTACGTTCCGAAAGACCCTTCACTGCGTTCAGGGTGACAAAGAAAAAGAATCCCTTAACTGTATGTACGTCTTTGTTCGGCAATTGTTCCCAGATAATGCAGGCATCGACCAGGTAGAAGAAAAGAAAAGCCACACAACGCCGAACAGCGCTGTGTGGCCGGGTCGAACGTCTACAGTATCCACTTCAGGGTGCGCAACACCTCAAAATAGCTGTCGCTGGCAAAGCGCACGATATTGGCATCGATCTTCTTCACACCTGGGAAGTAGGAGACCATTTCCGCATGGGCGTGCTCCTTGAAGAAGATCTCCACCGTAAAGGAATCAGCCAACTGGATCTTGGCTGTCTCTAGGTCCTGGCATACAGCCTTCTCCGCCGCTTGGCGAATACGCTTGACCACCAGACTGGGGGAATAGTTCCTAGTCTGACTACCTAAGCCGCTCTTGGTAGGCACGGTGATCAGGGCGGGGTGCAGTGCCTGACCATCCTCGCACAGCATGGCATCGCCCGAGAGCATCACCGTCGGAACACCCTCTAGCGCACAGGCCCAGCTGTAGATCAAGAATTCCGAAGCATACTGGCCGTTGATCTTGATCCAAGCCGGCCTTCCGGTCATGGTGTGGGAAAGGGGGTTACCCTCTTTGCCTGCGGCCGAATGATAGCCGACGAACATGGCACAATCAAAACTGCTGTCAATCCCCTCGGCCATCATATAGGGATGGCCAGACCAGTTGCGCAACACAACCACGTTCTCTGGCAACTGAGTGATGTCGATATTCTGACCGGAGCCATGGGCATCCTTAACATATATCTCGGTGGCGCCCCCGGCAATTGCTCCCTCACAAGCAGCCAACACTTCCTGGGTCATCTGCTTGGCGTGAGGCGCAGCTGTCGCTGGCTCGGAAGCAGTGTGGGTCTCCTTCCAGCTGGTGGTGGTAGCGATCCCCTCGATGTCTGCGCTGATAAATACCTTCATCGTATGTTCTCCCCTTCCTTAGCGCGTCCTTGGACGTTGCTAGTCGTTGTTAACTTTGACACAAGCTGCAGAATCCCTTCACTAAGGGCGTATTTTCACTGCAGAGAAATGTCGCGGACAGTAAGGACAGGCCGCTCTGTTCCATTCCGCCAAGGGGGAACTGAACAGAGGACCAGTACCCCAGTCTCGCTCCTTTCTGATCACTGAGCGCATTCTTCAGTAACATCCTAGGTGACAGCAAGTGAATCTTCCGGCTTAAGGGTGTAAATGACTATAACGCATGGCTTTCGTCACTATACGCTAGGAAATATCGGCTATTGTTGCTAACACACCGTTGTCGGAACTGAATATGCTATAGTACAATTAGCGTATGCTATATTTCTGCGCATTTTCTGTGGGACTGATGAAGGAGGAAAGACGAAATGGGTGTCAGATACGTTTATCGGTTTGAGGAAGGCCGAGGGGACCAAGGTGCACTGCTGGGCGGTAAGGGCGCTGGACTGGCGGAGATGACCAGGATTGGCCTGCCGGTACCTCCCGGATTCACCATTACTACTGAAGCCTGCAAGACTTTCTACGACCTGGGCGGCCAAGAGATCCCGAAACAGATACTGCAGGAAGTCACCGCCGAGATGCGGAATTTGGAGACGGCTACCGGCAAGACCTTTGGCGGCACCGAGCAGCCGCTCTTGGTTTCGGTGCGGTCGGGTGCTCCAATCAGCATGCCAGGGATGATGGACACAATCCTCAACCTGGGGTTAAACGATCAGAGCGTGGTTGGTTTGGCCGAGGCTACCGGTGATACTAGATTTGCCTATGACTGTTATCGTCGCTTCATCCAGATGTTCGGCAACGTGGTGCTGGATCTGCCCCACGACCTATTCGAACTGGCCTTTAGCCAGCTGAAGTATGAAGAAGGGGCAAAGATGGATCAAGACGTCTCCGCAGACGGTTTGCGGCGGCTGGTACAGAAATACAAAGGCTTGGTGCGGGAAAAGGCTGG
>CAYVCY010000155.1:0-4607 GCA_964450265.1 uncultured Clostridia bacterium | reverse complement strand
TGGTCTGAGCCACCGCTAGAGCCTCTAGGTCTTCGTTAGTGATGATCACGAACTGCCCCCGCTCATACTCAAATCCCTTCACCAACTCTTCATTGGCCACCTCGCGATCGCAGGCCGGACAGAACTTGCGATACTGAATCGGCGTGCTACATTCCTTGTGCAGCGTTCGAAAACGCACATCCTTGTTTTCGGTGGCCGCGAACATCTTCACCGGCACATTTACAAGGCCAAAGCTGATTGAACCGTTCCATAGACTGCGCACAAAAAACCACCTCCGGTTTAGGCTAACCGGAGGTGGTGTGATCTAACCGCGCCAGTCCCGAGTCTTTTCTAGTTATTCTGAGGCTTCAGCCGAACAGCGGGGCCAGGGACAGGCCATCTGCGGGCTGACACCGCAGGACAGTAGGGACAGAACCTCTGCCCCACTGGTCTCGGTGTCGGCCCCCGGTCCCATTCATCCTCGGTTCACAATGAAGCTGGGCTCCCGCTTCAGTTGACACATCAGATCATCGACCTGAGAGAGAGCGTCATCTTCTCCTTGCACAGCGAGGGTAATTGCGCCCTCAGAGCCGGCCACTCCTCCAGCGGCCACTACTATCGCCCCCACGTCAAACAACATCTGCAAAGCATCCGCTTCAGTGACTATTTCACCGGTACTGACCACATAAAGGCCGCACGGCATTCCCCATTGGCCAGACACCTTCCCCTGGCCCATGGCCATAGAAGCGGAAGGCACATCAGGGATCAACTTCTCCAGGCCGACAGGGATAATCAGGTGGGCACCGACCGCCGATAATGCGCCCATCGCTTGCCCGATGGTTCCTCCCTGCTTGCCCCCCAACAGAACGCCTGCATTTCCCTGCAGGTCCAAAGCATTGGCACCTTTGATAAACACATCATCGGCGGTGAACTCAGACAGCACTTCCAACCAAGGCCTGTCGGTTTGCTGTCCGTCAACGAAACAGATCGGCGACTGCCTGGTGGTCGGGTCGGACACACACAGGACCCCAGACGCGATCATTCCAGCGGTGAAGGTTCCCTTGTCCACCGGCCGGCCGGTCAGTTCTTCTGCAACATAGGCATTGGTAGTGCCTAGGGAGACGATCAGACGCCCAGCTTGTAGTGCTTGTTGCACCTCTGGCATGGATGCCACCGCTTTAGCAATCAGTCGTCTACTTTCGATAGGGGTCAGAGTGATGACGATGGTATTCACGATACTGTTCTTTACGCTCCTCTCGCCTGTCCTCCGGCAGCCCGACCTCGATCACAGTGGAACCGAGCAGGCTGAGAGGCTCAGCCAAAGTCTTGAGAGTTACTCCGCAATTGTGACAGAGCATTACCCCTTCTACATTGTGGACACCGCAATATGGGCACACCATAGCGACCTCTCCTTTCCAGTCTAGCACATCCTGGCACCACCTTCAGGTGTTGCTGGGATATGCGACAGCAAATCGGCTTTGCCTATAGTCTGAAAGGAACAACGCTGGGATATGCCTATTCCCTTACCTAAGAATTAAGCAGATACTCCGATTTTTTCCTCGATCTTTCGCTTTACTCGACAGAGTGCATTATCCACCGCTTTGGACGTCGTCTCGAGCAGCGAGGCGATCTCCCGATAGGAACGATCCCTCAGATAGAGCAGGAAGACCTTGTACTCGAACTCGCTGAGCATGGCACGCAGACTGCTATGCACACTGCTCAGCTCTTCCCTCACTAGGAACATCTCCGCCGGATCGGTAACCTGCTGGTCGGGCAGAATATCTATCAACTGCCGGTCGGTCCCGTCTGCAAACACCGGTTTATCCAACGATAGATAATAATTGAGCGGGGCATGTTTTTGTCTGGATGCGGCTTTCACTGCCGTGATCACTTGCCTGGTGATGCACATCTCTGCAAAGGGGCGGAAACTAGCACCCTTGCTCGGACTATAGTCCCGTATGGCCTTATGTAACCCAATTAGACCTTCTTGGGTGATGTCGTCTCGATCGGCACCGGCAATGAAATAGGATTTGGCTTTGCTGAGGATGATCGAGCGGTACTTAGCAAACAGTTGCTCCGCCGCACATTGCTCGCCTTGCTGCGCCATCTCTACCAGCTGTTCATCAGAATACCCTTCAAAAAGGACGCCCGGTAGCTGAGTCAAATAAGGCATCTAAGATAGACCTCCAATCATATCCAGTTGTCTGTAAAATTGTGCGGTATTTATCCAGAAGATGTTCCACTTATGACAAACTATAGCGAACTAAGCTTTTGACTGTCAATCAAATTAGCAGAAAATTATACACTATTCATAGACATAATCCGACACAAACCTATGCACCAAATACAGATCAAAAACCATTAGTCCCATTGATCACAGCACCCTTGGATCCTATTTAGTACCATTGCCAAGCGGTGGCGAACGGAATATAATATTAATCCAGTATGGTCAAAAATGTCGTCAACGAGAGGTCGGCTGCGAGACATGGCCTGCGTTCACTTTGAACGGATTCCCACGCCTTGACGGGGCTGCAGACATCATGTATACTGTAAAATGTTCGTCACGGGGTGTAGCGCAGTTTGGTCAGCGCGCCTGCCTTGGGAGCAGGAGGCCGGGGGTTCAAATCCCTTCGCCCCGACCATCGTGGCCCCATAGTGAAGCGGTTAACACACCAGCCTTTCACGCTGGCGACGCGGGTTCGAATCCCGCTGGGGTCACCAACTTTGATAACCTTTGCCGGCGTAGCTCAATTGGCAGAGCAACTGACTTGTAATCAGTAGGTTGCGGGTTCGAGTCCCATCGCCGGCTCCATAACAACGTTTGGAGGAGTACCCGAGCTGGCCAAAGGGGGCAGACTGTAAATCTGCTGGCAATGCCTTCACTGGTTCGAATCCAGTCTCCTCCACCATTTTCCGCTGGGGCGTAGCCAAGTCGGTAAGGCACGGGACTTTGACTCCCGCATGCGTTGGTTCGAGTCCAGCCGCCCCAGCCACTATTTAGAGGTTGGATGTTGGCGATGTCCAGTTTCCAACCTCTAATCTCCAACTTCTAATTAGGGGCCATTAGCTCAGTGGTAGAGCATCCGCCTTTTAAGCGGGGTGTCGTTGGTTCGAGTCCAACATGGCCCACCATTTGAGAAATGTGATGTGAGATGTGGGAAGTGAGAAGAGTGTTCAGCATTCAGACTCCCACCTCTCAATTCTCACTCCTCACTACCCACTTGCGAGGGTGGCGGAATTGGCAGACGCGCTAGACTTAGGATCTAGTACCGTAAGGTGTAAGGGTTCAAGTCCCTTCCTTCGCACCACTTAGAAACACTGAAGAGGTTCCAGTTGGAACCTCTTTTTCGTGTCTGAAGTTTTGTCGAGAAAACTCGCATCACCGCGAAAAAAACTTTGCAGTTCTACTTACTTCGCGCATGTTCTTGGGGAAGGATGTCTTCAGATCGAAAGAACAACGCCAGTTCTCTCGCCGCTGCCTCTGCACAATCCGATGCATGGATCACATTTCGCCCCACCGCTAAGCCAAACTGTCCCCGTATACTGCCTGGGTTAGCCTGCAACGGGTCAGTCGCACCGGCCAGGTCGCGTACGGCAGCGATGGCACCTGTCCCGCTCACCGCCAACGCCAACACAGGGCCAGACGTAATGAAGCTGACCAGTTCAAGAAAGAAGGGGCGTGCTGTATGCTCCAAGTAATGCTCTCTCGCCAGCCGCTCGTCCATAACCAGCATCCGCGCCGCACAAAGAGACAGGCCCTTATCCTCCAAACGGGCGATTATTCGACCGATCAGGCCCCGTTGCACTCCATCCGGCTTGATCAGCACCAGCGTCGTTTCTCTCATCACTGCGTCCTCCTTTCACTATTTCACCGCCCTGGTATTTTTCCCCGTTTGACTTACGCAATCCTGTCAACTGTGCAAATTTGCACCCCGCCTTTACACCACGGGCAAAACGGTTTTTGCGCGGAGAGCAAAAAAAGCAGCCGACATGCGTTAGCTGCTTTCATGCTCATCTTGGCTGGAGTCAAGGATCAGGACCTAGAGGCTGACAACCTTTTTCGGAGGCTCAAGAATACCTCGATCAACCTCCGTGGCTGTCATGTTTTGGGCCTCGAAGTGCCTGGTGATGTAGTTGACGGCATCCCAGGGATCGACCCGATCGCCGCAGGTAAACACATCTAACGCGGCATAGCCCAACTCAGGCCAAGTATGAATAGCCAGATGAGATTCAGAGATGACCACCACGCCACTGACGCCCTGGGGACTAAACTTATGGAACACCACTTCCCGGATCTCGGCTCCCGCATCCAGAGCAGCATTAACCATCACTTCTTCAATCTTCTTGACATCGTTCAAGATGTCAGCAGGGCATCCGTAGACCTCAGCTAGAATATGACGGCCCAGTTGATTAATCAAGTTTCTTTCCTCCTTTTCCCAGATTGATAGACGAAACCAATACGATTGTAGCAGATTGCAGGGGAAAGTCAATCGTTTTCAATGTGTATTGCGCTGAGCAGAAGATAGACCTATATAACCTCGAAAAGCCTTCCAAATGCTCCGTCTTAGGCGGCAATCCACTGCAAGGTCCGCAATTCCATTGTTTTTTTTCCATAGATAAATGAAAAT
>CAYVCY010000154.1:0-4622 GCA_964450265.1 uncultured Clostridia bacterium | reverse complement strand
CTGCATAAATGCCCCCTACTTTGATTCTAGATTAACAAAGTCTATTCCTGCAATAGGCAGGGGAGGCTAGAAATAGATCGAGACTGCTGAACAACCGCAATCAGCTTCTTCAGCAGTCTCAAATAGATCTGTTTGCCACACCGGACACGGCTTGCCAGGCGAGAGCCTCAGGCAGGTCGAATCACCACATACTCTGCACCCGGGCCAAGATCTCATCCACACTCAGCTCGTCGGCGTTCAGCATCAGCACCATGTCATCGATTGCCCCGCCAGTCTCCTGCGTTGCCTGGCCGGCACTCGGTGCCAGCTTACTGGTGTCCAGCCGGGACGAGTAGACCATCGCCGAGATCGCAGCGCCCGTGTCTGCCACATCTACCACCCGAATTCCCTGCTCCTGCAGGGCGCGGGCAATGTGATCCAAACCGTTCATCACTGCCACTGTCTTTGGCATACAAACACCTCCAGTGCTAGCATCGCCGAATGGAGCCGAAAACTTGCAGGTGAATCATCAGGCACCAGGGGCGTGGCTTTCTGTTTCACTCGCGAGTGAATTAGATGCCCGCCCCTGGCGATTCCTTCGGTTATCGAATGATACGCGGTACACGTCCCGCTGTATCATCGTATTCGCGGGACAACTGCTGATAGGCCGCGGATTCCGGGTCCAGCGTAGCCAAGCGGCTAGCCAATTCGGCCAGCCTGCCGCGGAGAACAGTTTCTTCCAAAGCGGCTGCCTCAACATCCCGGTCGGCCTGCTGGCGCTGCAGAAAATAGCTGTAGTTGCCCAAGTACCGGGTCAGCTGCCCGTCCTCCAGATGGTAAACCAAATTGACTACTTGATCCAAGAAGTAGCGGTCGTGGGAGACCAGCACCACCGCTCCGGGGTAGTCGCAGAGCGCCTGTTCCAGCGTCTCGCGAGTACGAATATCCAGATGGTTGGTCGGCTCATCCAGCACCAGCAGATTGTGGGGTGTGACCAACAGCTTGGCCAGGCTCACCCGGGCCCGCTGGCCGATGGAGAGCTCGCCGATACGCCGCTCCGCCTCGGCACCGCGAAAGCCGAGGCGAGCCAAGATCAGCCAGGCTTCGCTTAGGCTAAGGCCCTCAATTTGCAGCATCTCTTCCAGCAGCGTCCGATCGGGCCGGAGGTCATCCCGTTCCTGAGAGAAGAAACCGACGGATAAAGAAGGGCTGCGCACCAGGTTGCCGGCGGTAGGGGCCAGCTCTCCGACCAGCAACCGCAGCAATGTGGTCTTGCCGCTGCCGTTCTCCCCCACGATGGCGGCGCGGTCGCCCAGGCGCAGCTGCCAACTCACCTGACGCAGAACGGGCCGCTGACCGTAGTTGAAGTCCACCTGCTCCGCCAGCAGCAGACTCTGGCTGATATGCCCGGTAGTCCGAAACTGAATGCCCAGGTCGTCCTTCTCCCAGGGTTTGCTCTCCCCTTGATCCAGCTGCCGCTCCAGGCGGCTGGCGGTAGACTTGGCCCGCTTGGCCATCTTCTTGGCCCTCACCCGCAGGAAATCGTCCTGCCCTGCCGCCTTATGAGCACGATCAAACCACTGCATCTGCTTGCGGATCAGCTGCTGCAGCTTGCGCTGTTCAGCCTGATCCCGTTCATAGGCGGCATATTGCTCCGCCCGTCGCTGCTCCATCTGGTGGCGATAGGCACTGTAGTTGCCGGGATAACCGGTCAGCACATGGCGTTCCAGCTCCCAGATGTCGGTGGCCACCTGATCCAGGAAGTAGCGATCGTGAGAGACCAAGATGATCGCTCCCTGAAAGCTGGTCACCCATCCGCCCAGCCACTGCAATCCGGCAATGTCCAGATAGTTGGTCGGTTCGTCCAGCAGCAACAACTGGGGCTGCTGCACCAAGGCTTTAGCTAGGGCGGCCCGGGTCTTCTGCCCACCGCTGAGGGCAGCCGGCGGCAACTGCCACTGTTCCCGTGGCAATCCCACCTGTTGCAGCGCCAGTTCGCTCTGCACATCCATCTGATAGCCGCCAGCCTGCTCAAACTGCTGCTGCAGTAGACCATACTGGTGCAGCAGATCGGCCAGTTCCGCCCCTTCCCCGGTGGTCATGGCCGCCTCAAACTGCTGCAACTGCTTCTCTAATTGCAGCAGCGACTGCTGACCACCCCGCACATAGGCAAAAACCGTATCCCAATCGGCAGTATCCACTTCCTGCGGCAGATAGGCTGTTGTCACGCCACCAGAAGGGAACGTCTGCAGCCTCCCTTGGTCATACCCCTCCAGCCCGGCAATAATACGCAGCAAGGTGCTCTTCCCGGCACCGTTATCCCCCACCAGGCCCACTATCTGACCCAGATTCAACTCAGCTTCCAGTCCGCTGAAAATCTGTTTATCCCCATAGCTCTTGCTAAGCTCCTTAAAACGCAAGCAGGTTGTCATCAGCTCACCTCCTGATTAACTCCATCTACTAGCGTCCATCAGTTTCCGCTTGGTGATGCCAGGGGAGGCAGCGAACAAAAAAGAACCTCCCAAAGCTGTGTGCCTGGGAGGCTCTGCTGCTGGCGTCGACACAAGCCTGCAAAGAGAGCAGGCCTGCTCAGTGCGGACGACAACGCCGTCCGCCTAACCGGCAGATCAGGGTATGGCAAGAGAGCGCCATGCCTCAGTGGCATCACGAGCTAAACTGATCCAGTTTAGTGCGCGCTCTCCTTCATCGGAACGGTTCACCATCACCCCACACGGAGGTGCCTTTCTGCTGACTACATCTAGTTTAGCCGAAAAAGGGGAAGAAATGAAGGGCAAGAACGAATCAAAAAGAACCGTCCCTGTTGTTTCGCGAAACAACAGGGACGGTTCTTTTTGTTTCGCAGATACTGTCTTCTCCGCTGGAGACAGCCCATCCTGCATCGTTTTTCGCTGTTGACACTCTTCTCCACAACAACGCCGCCCTGTCATCCTAATCCTTCGGTTAGCGAATGATACGAGGTACACGTCCCGGTGTATCATTCGCTTAGCGAAGGATTGCCTGGAGGCGGAGCTGCCAGTCGGCTGGCAGGTCGGTGGTGACCAGGGGGCGGCCGGGGGCTGCAAGCAGCACCCAGCGGGTGATGCCGCCGATGGCTTTTTTGTCCCGGGGGAGCAGCCGCAGGACCTGCGGCAGATTCAGGCCGGGGGCGCGGAGGGGCAGGCCGAAGCTTTGCAGCATGGCTGTGGCCTGCTCTAAGACCGGGGCCGGCAGGCCGACCGCCTGTGACAGCTGCAAAGCAAAGCAGAGCCCCACGCTGACCGCTTGGCCGTGGTTGTAATACACGCTATCCAGTTCTTCGATGGCGTGGCCTAAGGTGTGCCCTAAGTTCAGCACTCGCCGCTCGCCGCGATCTTCCGGGTCGCGACTGACCACCGCCGCTTTATAAGCCACGCAGCACTCGATCACCTCAGCCAACACCGCCGGCTCTCGCCGCAGCAACCCCTGCTGCTCCCGCACCAGATAGGTCCAAAAATCCGGTCCCGCCAAGAGGGCGGTCTTGACCACCTCGGCTAACCCCGCAGCAAACTCTGCGGCGGGCAGCGACTGCAGGAAACCCACGTCGGAAAGCACCAAACGGGGATGTTTGAACACCCCCACCAAATTCTTTAATCCCAAGTGATTGACGGCTGCCTTGCCCCCCAGGGAACTGTCCACCTGCGCCAACAGGGTAGTCGGCATCTGCACCAGCGGCAATCCCCGCTGCCAGGTGGCGGCGGCTACCCCGGCCACGTCCCCCACCACGCCGCCGCCTAGAGCGACGATGATCGTGGAACGATCGGCCCCCATGGCTTGAAGTGACCAGTAGATATCGCTTAGGGTGGTCAGCTGCTTATACTGCTCTCCCGCCGGGAAGGCGATCAGCTCCGCTTGAAAACCTTCCATCTGGAGTAGCCGCTGCACCTCCCGGCCGTAAAGGAGATTCACCGTCTCGTCCGTGATGATCGCTACCTTCGGGCCTAAGCCCAGCTGCCGCAATCGCTGCGGCAGCTGCCGCCTCACGCCATTCCCGCTGAGAATGCAGTAGTCCACCGCGGCCGAAAATTGTAGGCGTGTCTCACCCACCGCTCATCGTCTCCTCTCCATCAGGCGCAGGTGGCGCATAATCTCGGCCACCACCTGGCCGGGGGCCAGGCCGTCCACAGCCACAGTGATGTCGGCCGCCCGCCGATAGCTGGCTGCTCGCTCTGCCATCAGTTGGCGCACCACCTGGGGCCAGTGCTCCGTCTGCAGCAGCGGCCTCCCTTGGCGGCGGCTATACTGCAATCGTTCCACCAGATTATCCGGGGACATGCTCAGCCAAATTACCGTCCCAATCTGCTGCAATAGGTCCACATTCCCGGCATTGGCCACAATACCTCCGCCGGTGGCGATCACGCTGGAGCGCTGCCAATCGACCAACTCCTGTAGTAATGCGGTCTCCATCTGGCGCCAGGCAGCCTCACCCTGCTGGGCAAAGGTCTGTTTCACCGTCTGCCCCGTCCGCCGCTCTAACTCCCGATCGGTATCCAAAAAGGGGCGGTTCAGCTTGCGGGCCAGCATGCGACCGATGGTGGTCTTGCCAGAGCCCATCATTCCAATCAACACAACCTGCCGCGCCAAGCTACACCCCTCCCCTCGTCATT
>CAYVCY010000153.1:0-4644 GCA_964450265.1 uncultured Clostridia bacterium | reverse complement strand
CATAAGCTCTTCCTCCGGTTTCTCCTCTCCCAGACTGGTGGCGCATGCCACCAGCTTTTTTTTGTCTGTTGATGCAAAAAAGAGCGGATCCAGTGGATCCGCTCCTTCGTTTTAGTCGAGGTTACCGAGGGGTGTTGCCACTCTGCTGAGCCAATGACTGCTCAGCCATGGCGATCATCTTACGAACCATGTGCCCACCGATAGCGCCGGTGTCGCGCGTGGTCATTGTGCCCCAATAACCGTCAGCGGGGGTCTGAATGCCCAACTCGTTGGCCACTTCATACTTGAACTGGTCAAGAGCCTTCTTCGCGTTCGGAACGACAGGGGTGTTGCTGGAAGAACTTCCTAGTGCCATTGATAGTCTCCTCCTTGCGTGGTTTTGTTGCAAATAGGTATTCTACTTGCATACATATTATCTGCCAGTGGAGACGACCTATACTAGCACTTAATTCCTAGCCTACCAGCTGCGTTCAGCAGTTCCAATTGGAAAAACATTGTTATTCAGTAAATAGTCGAGCTGTTATTTCTTGGGCCGTCTTAGTCCTCGCCAATCCGCCCAATGCCGTCTCCCGCAGTTCGCGGGGCATAGAACGACCTACTTCACCCATCGCCTCGATCACCTCGTCAAAGGGAATGGCGCTCTCTATCCCCGATAGCGCCAGCTCTGCAGCCCCCAATGCCGTGATCGCATGCAACGCATTGCGCTTGATGCAGGGCACCTCTACCAAACCGGCTACCGGATCGCAGACAACTCCCATGCCATTCTTGAGAGCCAGCGCTCCGGCATGTAGTGCCTGGCGAGGTGTTCCGCCAGCCAGCTGCACAACGCCCACCGCCGCCATCGCAGCTGCTGAACCACACTCTGCTTGGCAACCGCCTTCAGCTCCACTAAGCGAAGCCACTTGTCCGATCACCTGGCCAACGCCAGCCGCAGCAAACAGCGCCATGATCAGTTCGTGGTCAGCCACCTGCAACTCCTCCGCGGCTGCCAACAACACCCCAGGCAAGACGCCGCTGGAACCGGCAGTCGGCGCAGCCACAATCTTGCCCATCGCCGCATTGACCTCGCTGACAGCCAGGGCGTAAGCCATCGCCTGCTTGACCATGCCACCCAGCAAGCGATTACCGTGATTGGAAAGTGACTTGGCTGCTCCTCCAGAAAGACCGCTTAACGATCGAACCTCTTCGTGGGTGCCGCGCTGAACGGACGCTCGCATTACCTGGAGATGTTCGGCCATCTGCCGATAAAGATCTGCTTCGGGCAGCTGCAAAACAGCAGCCTCCATCTGGAGTACCGCCTGCCCTAAAGATATCCCCCCTACTTCCGCGGTTTGCAGCAATTGCTGCAGAGAATGCAGACTCATTTTCTGCCTCCTGTGCATGGACGAAGCCCATGCGATGTCAATGATCTAATGCTCTATATTCGCTCCAACCAAGTAACTCGGTTCACCCCAGCAATAGCCCTTAGCGACTCCATAATAGCTGGCGAGACGATGCCGTCTACCTCGATGGACATCACCACAGCTTGACCCTTACCCGCCCGGGAAACGGCCATATTGCCGATATTCAGCCCTGCCGCCATCAGCTGCGCAGATATGCCGGTGATCACTCCTGGCTTATCCACCGAGTTGATCACCAAGGTGTGCTCTTCTCCCTTCAGGCTGACCGAGAAACCGTCCAACTCCAACACTTCCACCTTGCCGCCCCCGACCGAAGCCCCGATCATCTCTACCTGCCGGGTGGACCCGGTGAGGTGAATGCCAACCGTGTTCGGGTGCAGCAAATCTTTAGCCTCCGCTACCGTCTGGAAGCTGTAGGCAAATCCCGCCTGTTCAGCGTGTTGTTTAGCCAGCACGATGCGTTCATCGTCTGGGTCAAAACCGAGCACGCCTCCTAATAAGGCTAAATCGCTGCCATGGCCGCGATAGGTGGCCGCCAGCGAGCCGTAAAGCCTGAATACCGCCTGTTCTGGTGCCTCTCCCAGCAGTCTCCTGGCCAGTTTGCCTAGGCGGGCTGTTCCGGCGGTGTGGGAGCTGCTAGGGCCGATCATCACCGGCCCAATTACCTCGAATACCTGTAACCTGCGCCTAGTGCTCATCTTATTCCACCGATATCAAGTAGTGATAGACCGGCTGCCCGCCAACGTGACACTCGATCTCCACGTCCGGGTGACGCTCGCTCAAATCGCCGGTTAGCGCGTTCAGTTCCGCCTCGCTGATATCTTGCCCAGAGAAGATGCTGATCAAGCCGTCATCCTCGTCTACCATCTGCTCGATCAAAGTGACCGTGACAGCGGAAAGGTCGGACCCAAAACAAACGATATCGCCCTCAACGATACCGATGTAATCGCCTTCCTTGACCTCTCCGGCCGGGCAGGAATGGTCACGCACAGCAATAGTCACTTGGCCGCTCTTTACCTGTCGCAAATTGCGCTCCATGGCCGCGACCATGGCCGGAACATTCTCGCTTTCTGGGTTATAGGACATCAATGCCGACAAACCCTGGGGAACAGTGACGCTATGGATCACGTGCACCCTACCGACGATCAAATCCTGCACCTGCTCAGCCGCCATCACCACATTCTTGTTGTTGGGCAGAATCAGCACCTGCTCAGCTCGCACAGATTCCACTGCCTTGGCTAAATCCTCGGTGCTGGGATTCATCGTCTGGCCGCCAGAGACGATGGCGTCCACCCCCATACTGCGATAGATCTCCTGTAATCCCGCTCCCGCCACCACAGCCACCACCCCTAACGGCTTAGGCGGCTGCAAATTGTCCACCTGCCCGGCACCATAGAGAGAGCTATGTTGTTCCCGCATGTTCTCTACCTTGATTCCGGTCAATTGACCGTACTTGAGACCGGTTTGCAGTGCCAAACCGGGATCATTGGTATGCACATGCACTTTCAGCAGGGTGGTATCCCCCACCACCAACAAGGAGTCGCCCAGTCTTTCCAACTGGTCATGCAGGTCGTCTTCAGTGATGGTCGGATGCGCAATCATATATTCGGTGCAATAACCAAACTCGATCTCGTCCGAGCTGCCTAAAAGCGCATGCTCGACCAGCGGTGTGGTGATCGGGGTGGGGGCTACTTGACTGATCCTTCTGCCTTGAGCCGCCGCCAAGAAACCTTGGAAGATGAAGACCAAGCCCTGGCCGCCGGCGTCCACCACGCCCTGTTGCTTGAGAACGGCCAGCAACTCCGGCGTTTTAGCCAACGTCTTTTCCGATTGATTGACCAGGCTCTGAATGACCGCCAACGGATCATTCGTCCTTCTGGCCACCGATTCCGCTGCTTTGACCGATTCCCGCATCACGGTGAGAATGGTCCCTTCCACCGGCTTGCGCACAGCCTTATAGACTGTGTTTACGCCAGTCTGCAACGCCGCTACAAAATCGGCTGCAGAGACATCCTGCCCCTTATCTGCAAGAAATTTCCCGAAACCACGGAACAGCTGGGAGAGGATCACGCCGGAGTTTCCACGGGCACCCATCAACGAACCGGTGGAACACGCGGTTGCTACTTGACCGACGCTGGGCTGGTTCAACCCGGCAATCGCCTTCACCACCGCCTGCAAGGTCAAGTTCATATTGGTTCCGGTATCGCCATCTGGCACAGGAAATACATTGAGAGCGTCTACTGCCGCCCGATTGTTCTCCAGGTTGGCTGCCCCCTCGAGCAGCATGCGCTGTAACAGTTCTGCCGATATCTTTTGCATTTCCCTGGTGACCTCCCCTACTTGGCCTGGTTAACGCGCACTCCCTGCACGTTAACGTTTACTTGATCGACCTTCAGACCAATCAGGTTTTCCACCGTGTACTTCACTGTATCCATCACGTTTTGAGCCACTTCCGAGATTTTTGTGCCATAACCGACGATAATATAGAGACTGATCACCATGCGATCGTTGTCGATAGATACCTCTACTCCGCGAGAGAGGTTTTCTCTACCCAACAACTCCACAAAGTTGTCCTTTAGTTTGCTGCGAGAGCACATGCCCACTAAGCCGTAGCACTCCAGCGCGGCGATGCCAGCTATGGTGGCGATAACCTCGTCAGAAATGACTATCTGACCGATCTCGTTATTGATCACTTGGCTCATCTTGTTACCTCCCTTACGCCTAACAAATGGCCCGAACAACCTTGCGGTAGTCAGCCTAGGCAAGCACTAACATTATAGCACAGGTGTAATAATACTCTAAGCACTTCATTTTCGCCAGGCCGCCGGTAGATTCCTCTTCACTTCGCCAGAAACGCTTCACCCCAAACCTTGTCAACCGATAGTGACCATGATAAAATGACGGGGTATGAAAAGGCGAGATACAAACTGACCGTTGCTGTAGCAACTGTCGTTTTATCCTGCGAAGGAGGTGCACCATGAGTACTAAGTGTGATATTTGCGGCAAGTCCCGTTCCGTCGGTAATCGCATCACCAAGTCCGACAACCGCATCAAGAGGGTTTGGGCTCCGAATATTCAGCGCATCCGCATCGTCAAGGAAGGGCGCACAATGCGCGCCAACGTGTGCACGACCTGCATCCGTTCGGGTCGTATCACCCGCGCTATCTAGTCGGTTCAAGCCAAAAGCACTGGTTATCCAGTGCTTTTTTCGTCTCCTATGGACCAGCTCACTTCGGACGGCGAA
>CAYVCY010000152.1:0-4672 GCA_964450265.1 uncultured Clostridia bacterium | reverse complement strand
GGTTGCTTGCGCAACAATCGCTTTATTGCCCGCAACATCTGCGGATGTTGCTAGTATGTATGCAGGGGGTATAGTTATGTTTCTGCATCTTGGTGGAGATGTAATTGTTCCAATCAGAGATATCATCGGCATTTTTGATTTCTCTGCTGGGGATGAACCAATAAATGAAGAGTTTCTGGCTATGGCGGGAGAAGAGGGTTTTGTTGTAGACCTGATTCAAGGAGAAAAGAAATCATTCGTCTTGGTAAATGAGCAGGTCTACTTATCTCCCATCGCCTCTAGTACTTTGCGCAAACGTTGGATAGAAAGAAGAAAAGATTGGTGACTTAAGCATGGATAGATAATTGCTAACGCAACACTGAATGTTTGGAGGACATACAGTGTGTACAGAAGAGGGGGATTTTCGTTGAGTGATATTCAAAGAAACTATGATGCCTCCCAGATTCAGGTTCTGGAAGGATTGGAAGCGGTCCGCAAGCGCCCTGGGATGTATATTGGCGATACGGGTCTTAAAGGACTTCATCATCTGGTTTATGAGATCGTAGATAACAGCATCGATGAAGCCTTAGCTGGCTATTGCGATCAAATAACGGTGACTATTCACCCCGATTTAAGTGTCAGTATTAAGGATAATGGAAGAGGGATACCTGTCGGAATACAAAAACAGGTAGGGAAGAGCGCTTTGGAAGTGGTCCATACCACCCTGCATGCGGGCGGGAAGTTCGGGGGTGGAGGGTATAAGGTTTCCGGCGGCTTGCATGGGGTGGGCGCGTCGGTGGTCAATGCTCTTTCCGCATGGATGATCGTGACGGTGCACACAGATGGCGGCGTTTATCGGCAGGAGTATAAGCAGGGTCTGCCCGCTAGTGACGTAGTCAAGCTGGGTTCAACTAAAGAAAATGGAACCACCACCCACTTTCTGCCCGATCCAACGGTATTCGAAACCAACGATTTGGACGCCGAAATACTCGGTAATCGTCTCAGAGAGATGGCTTTTCTCAGCCGAGGTATCAAGATTGAACTTGATGATTTGCGCACCGCGGAAAAGCAGGTCTTTCATTATGAAGGCGGTATTGAGTCGTTTGTGAAATGGATCAATCGTAACAAAGATGTCATTCATAATAAACCCATCTATGTCACCGGAGAGAAGGATGGCACCACCATTGAGGTAGCATTGCAGTGGAATACTGGATACAGCGAGAATCTGATCTCTTTTGCTAACAATATTCGTACCTCAGAAGGAGGAACTCACGAATCTGGCTTTAAGTCGGCTTTGACCAGGACTGTGAACGAGTATGCCAAACAAAACGGTTTGATCAAGAATCAGGATAGTAGCTTCTCGGGAGAGGATATTCGAGAAGGGATGACTGCAATTCTCAGTGTCAAACTGTTCGTACCACAGTTTGAAGGACAGACCAAAACCAAGCTGGGCAATACTGAGGTGAGAGGGCTAACCGAGTCGGTGATAGCCGACCAGTTGTCAATCTTCCTGCAAGAAAACCCGAGTATTGCCAAGAAGATAGTCGAAAAGGCGACCACTGCTGCTCAAGCCAGGGAGGCAGCTCGCCGGGCCCGCGAACTAACCCGTCGCAAGAGCGCCCTAGAAGTCAGCCCCTTACCGGGAAAACTATCTGACTGTACAATTACGGATCCAGCGCTGTGCGAGTTGTATCTGGTGGAGGGAGACTCGGCAGCCGGCTCCGCCAAACAAGGTCGTAGCAGGCAGTATCAAGCCATTTTACCTATCGGAGGTAAGATCATCAACGTGGAAAAGGCCCGCCTGGACAGAGTCTTGGCGCACGAGGAAATTCGCACCATCATCACGGCGATGGGCACCGGGATCGGCGAAGATTTCAATCTCAATAAAGCTCGCTACCACAAAGTGATCATCATGGCTGATGCTGATATCGATGGTTCCCACATCCGCACGCTGTTGCTCACATTTTTCTATCGTTACATGCAACCCTTGATCAAGGTGGGATACTTGTATATCGCTCAACCCCCACTGTATCTGGTGAAGAGGGGTAAGACAGAGCGTTACGCCTATGATGATCAGCAATTGGAGGTTGCCTTGGCCGAAGTAGGGAGAGGTGCCAGCATTCAACGTTACAAAGGCTTGGGAGAGATGAACCCAGACCAGTTGTGGGAGACAACCATGAACCCGGAGAACCGCATCTTGTTAAAAGTGGAAATGGAAGATGCGGCGGCAGCAGAAGAGATATTTACTATTCTGATGGGCGAGAAGGTGGAGCCAAGAAAAGAGTTCATCGAAAGAAATGCCAAGTACGTGAAGAATTTGGACGTCTAGGTTTGTTTACGGATTTCGGAAAAAAGACGAGGTGAGTTGGGATGGAGTTTAATCATGGCAAGATAATGCCAGTGGACATACAGGATGAGATGAAAAAGTCTTACATCACCTACGCGATGACAGTTATCGTAGGTAGAGCTTTGCCCGACGTAAGGGATGGTTTGAAGCCTGTCCATAGGCGCATCCTTTATGCAATGGGTGATTTAGGCTTCACACACGATAAGCCATATAAGAAGTCAGCTCGCATTGTCGGTGAAGTACTTGGTAAGTTTCATCCTCACGGTGATACTGCCGTGTACGACACTATGGTGCGTATGGCTCAGGACTTTGCCAGCCGTTATCCATTGATCGACGGACACGGTAACTTTGGCTCGATTGATGGGGACTCACCGGCGGCCATGCGTTACACTGAGGCCCGGCTGGCACCACTGGCTATGGAAATGCTAGCGGACATCGATAAGAAAACAGTGGATTTCGGCCCCAACTTCGATGAGACCATAGAAGAACCTTTGGTTCTTCCCTCCAGGTTCCCCAATCTCTTGGTCAATGGTTCCTCTGGGATTGCCGTCGGAATGGCTACTAACATCCCTCCCCATAACTTAGGGGAGGTCATTGACGGGGTCAAGATGCTGATCGATGAGCCAGAGATAACCATTGAGCAATTGATGCAGACGATCAAGGGCCCAGATTTCCCCACCGGTGGTTTCATAATGGGACGCGAAGGAATAAAATCTGCCTATCAAAAAGGGCGAGGTTCAATTAAGATGCGCGCCCGCGCCCGCATCGAAAGGATGAATAGTGGCCGGCACCGCATCGTAGTCACAGAGCTACCGTACCAGGTAAATAAAGCTCGCTTGATAGAGAAAATAGCTCAATTGGCGGTCAAGGATAAGAAGATTGAGGGAATATCCGATTTGAGGGACGAGAGCGACCGCGATGAGTCGGTGCGCGTTGTAATTGAGCTAAAGCGAGATGCAAACCCGAACGTCGTCCTCAATCAGCTATATAAGCACAGCCAGATGGAACTGACTTTCGGTGCCATCATGTTGGCCTTAGTCAACGGAGAGCCTAAGGTTCTCAATTTGAAGCAGATGCTCTATTACTACCTGGAACACCAAAAAGAGGTAGTCACGCGTAGAACCCAATTTGAGCTAGAAAAAGCGGAAGCGAGGGCCCACATCCTAGAAGGGTTGCGCATCGCTTTAGATCACATAGACGAAGTGATCGCCCTGATTCGCAGCTCACGGACCACAGAAATAGCCAGACAGGGGTTGATGTCCAATTTTGGACTGAGTGAGAAACAGGCGCAGGCCATCTTGGAGATGAGGTTGCAGCGACTTACTGGTTTGGAAAGAGAGAAAATAGAAGAGGAATACCAGCAGTTGCTGTCCTTGATTGCTTATCTAAAGAGCATTCTTGGAGACGAGAGCCTGTTACTAGGGATAATTAAAGATGAGTTGGATGCCATCAGGAAGAAGTATGCTGATCCCAGGCGTACGGAGATCATGGCCGCCGGTAAAGATCTTGAGGATGAAGACTTGATTGCGGACGAGGATGTAGTAATCACCCTCACCCATCAGGGTTACATCAAGCGCTTGCCGGTAGATACCTACCGCAGTCAACGGCGTGGCGGGCGGGGAATCACAGCTATGGGGACCAAAGAAGAGGATTTTGTGGAACAGCTCTTTATTACCACTACCCATCATCACATCCTCTTCCTGACAAGCATGGGTTTAGTCTATCGAATGAAAGTGTACGAGATTCCGGAGGCTAGTCGTCAGTCAAAGGGTACTCCGATCGTCAATTTGATCCCGCTACAGCCCAATGAAAACATCAGTGCCGTCATACCGGTTAGGGAATTTGACGATCAGCGCTGTCTGTTGTTTGCCACTCAGGAAGGATTGGTGAAGAGGACAGTCCTTTCTCAGTACAACTCAGTGAAGAGTAACGGCTTGATAGGCATTTCTTTGCAGGATAAAGACCAATTGATCGGCGTTAAGTTGGTCAGTCCGGAGGATGAGGTCATTCTCAACACACAAAAAGGGATGGCCATCCGTTTCCCAGTAACAGACGTTCGTACGATGGGTAGAACTGCCCGCGGCGTGAAAGGAATCACTCTCAGCGACGACCAGGTGATCGATATGGATGTGGTGCAAGAGAGGGCAGAGCTATTGATTGTGACGGAGCATGGTTATGGTAAGAGGACGCCGATCAAAGACTATAGACCACAGCACCGGGGCGGTAAAGGGATACAATCGATCAGGCCGCACAAACGCAATGGTAAAGTGGTTGGTATCAAGATGGTGCATAGGGAAGACGACGTGATGATCATCACCGCAGAAGGTATCATTATCCGCATGCAGG
>CAYVCY010000151.1:0-4718 GCA_964450265.1 uncultured Clostridia bacterium | reverse complement strand
ATGTTCGATTTCTCGGTTGATTCTTTCAGTTGGTTACGTAAATTTTGCTCTTTATCATTGTTGGTTTTAAGAACTGCGGCAAGTTGCGCTTCGTAATGCTCTTGAAGCTTTTCAAGTTCACGATTCGCTTCCAGTTTTAGTGTGGTTATTTGATTCCGGAACGATTGTTCTGTTTTTTCCGCAAACGCAACGAATTCCAAATGCAAGTCGGTTCGTTGTCGTTCCAAATCGTTCTTTCGCGCCTCCCTTTCAGCATCATGACGGGCTTGAATTGTTTGACGTTCATGAGCTAAAGCGTGTTCCAGACGAGCCAATTCTCTTTCATGACGCTGTTCCAATGAATGGATGGAGTGGAGCAGTCTTTCCCGTTCCTGTACCCAATCATTTTTCTGCTCCTGCAAGGCATTGTTGTATTCACTGCGTAAGTCCTTGGTCACGTTTCGCTGAATTTTGGACGCTTCTTTATGAATGCGGACGATCTCAGATTGTTTGGCATCGCGCAGCTTCAGAGCGGTCTGTACTTCAGACTGTAATTTGGCAATTCTTTCCTTACGATCCTTGAGTGACTGCTCTAGCGTGATGACGCGCTGCATGGTTCGTTGTTGTCGATAATTTGCATCGCGCTCGATTTCTTCGAAGATATTCTCCTGCTCCAGCAAAACCTGAAGGTCGACAGGCAAGTCCGTTGGTGACGCTGCCTGCCAGGGATTGCAGACAACCCCGAGCCACTTGCCGAAAAAACGAAATTCTCGAATTTGCAGAAGAGGGTGGATGTCGTTGAGTAGTCGTAAAGTGTAATACGTGCGCTTGTGATCTTGGGCGTCGTTGACTCCAAAAGGGACGGTGATAATTACTCGCCCATCCGGCTTCACCAGCTCCGCGGTCCGGCGTACAAAAGCGACTGGGTCTGCCAGGTGCTCCAACAATTCCGTCATTACAATCGTGTCAAATTGTAGCTTCTCGAAGGGAGCCGACAGAAAACTGGCATGAATGAAACGAACCGTTTCCTGCACAGACTTTTCTTCTTTTTGTAATGTCTCTGTTGCGAATTCAATGGATTTGCTGCACGAGTCGATGCCGATCACGTGTTTGCCTTCGCGCCCCAGGAAGATGCTAATAATTCCTTGGGAACATCCGACGTCGAGGACTTGTGACCCCCGGACTTGATCCAACACCCAGTGGACTCGTTTACGAACTTCACCGGCAAAGTGGTCGCCCATGGCGCCAAAGTAGGCTTCAGCAATGCGATCTTTTTGCTTATCCATGATGTGTTCCTTGCGACCATAATAATAGGTCACATCAAACTCTGTTTACCAAGTTCAACAACCAATTGTCGAGCCGGAAAGATTTGGATTGTTAAAATTGTTATACTGGCGGACAGCAGGGTGTTATCTTGGATTCCGTAATGGGTACTTTGGAGAAAAATGCCATTCCACGTCACCGACATGGCGGAACGAATGCTTTTGTTACAAAGGGGCAGGCGGGGTGTTGGGCTTCCCATCCCCTGGATGCCATGATCCAGGCCTGGGTGCTGGTGTTGTTGGCGGTGCTGCCCCTGATGATCTCGCCGCTGGCTAATTTTGCCTTTGAGGGTACCAAGGCGTTTCTGTTGCATGCCTTTGCCTTGTTCGGGGGGCTCTTGCTGTTCTTTGGATGGCTGCGAGACTTGTATTTCCGACGAGGTGATGCGCCGACCGGCAAGCCGACCGCGGCTTTCAAGGATGCCGCGAGCCGCTGGTTGTTGCCGTTTGCGGCGTTGGCGGTGGCGATTCAGGGCGTGGCGACGATTTTTGCCGTGCAACGCGACTATGCGCTCTATGGGACCCCGGGGCGCGGCGGTGGATTGTGGACTTATCTGTCATTGCTGGTGTTATGCGCGGGAGTCTGGAGAACGGCCCGGACGCGGAAGGGGCGCCAACAGGTTCTGGAGGCGCTGGCCCTGGGCAGCCTGGCCCCCGCCTGGATGGGGATCATGCAGCATTTTGGGGTCGATCCCCTGGAGTTGGGCGGGGCAACGCATGGCGGTCGTGTCGCGGGCACCTTCGGGAATCCTATTTTTCTGGGAGGCTACCTGGCCATCATGATTCCCCTGACCCTGGGACTGGCCTGGGAACATTTCACCGCGGGGCAGCGGCAGCGTGGCGTCTGGAGCGTGCTGGTGCTGTGGTCGCAAGTCGCGGCCTTGTGGTTTACCGGCAGCCGCGGTCCGCTGGGCGCCCTGGCGGGGGCGTTGCTGTTGACCCTGCCGGCGGGCCTGCTGGCCAAGGGCCGCCGGCGCGCGGCGGGGGTGCTGGCCGCAACCGGCCTGCTCGGCATCGCGGCGGCCGTGGTGGGCTTTCACCTGCTGGTGGTGCGCCCCTTCCAGTCCGACGCGGATGGCAGGCCGCGGCACGGACAGCATCGTTTCCTGAGCGTACGTTCGGTGCTGGTGCGCCTCAATATCTACGAGGCCATCGCCGATACCATGACGGACTTCAGTCCCCTGAAACGTTGCGACCGGCCGGAAGCGGTGGACCCCTGGGCGCCGTTGCGTCCCTGGATCGGGTTTGGACCGCAGAACCTGCGCATTGCCACGGCACGCAGTTTTCCTGGAAATCTCGAGCGGCTGGAACGCGGGCCCAAGATCATCGACGCCGCGCATAATCACCTGCTGGAAATCTGGGCCGATGCCGGTTGGCTGGGGGTGGGAAGCTGGTTGCTTTTGCTGGGGTTGCTGCTGTCGCAGGCGGCCAAAGGCTTTTATTGGAGACGCGATCGAACGGTTTTCCGACGTGAAATGCTTCTTTGGTTCGGCGGCATGGCGGCGGCGGCGATGGTGACGGCCGGGGCCTGGGGAATCTGGGCCTGGCCCCTGGGTCTGGCATGCGGGGCGGCCGCGGGTTGGTTGCTTTTGGTGCTTGTGGGGGCTTTCCGCAATTCCGTGCCGACGGCGGCGAAAGAGGCGCGCTTCACGGCGGTGCTGCCGTTGGCTCTGTTTGCGGCCGTGCTGACCCACCTGCTGGACGGACAGTCGAATGTGGTTGCGGTGGCTTCC
Source organism: uncultured Clostridia bacterium (assembly GCA_964450265.1). Lineage (GTDB taxonomy): Bacteria > Bacillota > UBA994 > UBA5500 > UBA5500 > JAEZJZ01. Next base: position 1,684 of record CAYVCY010000151.1, on the reverse strand, counting down.
TCCATGGTGTTCTGGGGGGTCATCGGACTGGTGTCGGCCCGCCCCGCGGCGGGGAGTCTCGATTGCGGCGAGGCCGCGGCTTGCTCTCCGGGGGATCGGTGGCGGGACCCGGTTTTGTTGCTGATCGTCGGCGTGACCCTTTATTTGAGCATGGCGACCAATCCTTTGTTGAGCGCTTCGGTCTGGAAGGTGGCTGGTCATGCCTGCCGCAACGGCGTGTTGCCCCTGGTGGCGGGGCTGTTGCTGGCCGGAGGCCTGCTGACGGGATTCAATCGACGCTGGTTGGCGATTTTGATGCTGGCGGCCGTGGCGGTCGGATTGTGGAACTGGAAAATGGCGGTGATGTTCGGAACGAAGCTGAAAACGGAAGCGGAGGTGCTGGACTTCGGACATCAGTTGGCCATGGTTTCGGGCCTCCGTCTGGTTTGGTTGGCGTTGGGGGTGGTGGTGTTGGGGTGCTTCACCTTTAGAACCGCCAGACTGTGGACGGTGGCCGGCGCGCTGATGGTGTTTGGGGTAACGGGCATGGTTTTATCGGGGCCGCGTTCGGGGCAGCAGGCCGCGGCGTTCGAAGCCTGCGCTACGTTTCTGGAGCACAACCGGCAGGATTCCCTGGCGGCCCGTTGCCTGGACGAAGCCCTGGGGCGTAGTCCCTGGGACGACATGATTCATCTGCGCCGGCACATGCTGTTTGGGAAAGCGGCGGAGCGGGCTCAGTCGCCCCAGTTCCGGGATCGCCTGATGATGCAGTCCGTCGACGCCCTGCGCGAGGCCCTGCGGCTTTCGCCCTACGATCCGCGCAACGCGGAGCGCTTGGGAATGGTCTACAACAATTGGGCGGGAATGACCTCCGACCGCCGAATCGCCCGGGTACTGGGGCAAGCGACGGTCAAGTGGCTGAACATTGCGGCGGACAACATGCCCCGGCGGGGTGCCACCGGACTGATGGCCGTGGATGCCATCATGCGGTTCAAGAACGATACGCCCCGGGCCGAGCAACGATTGCGCACGATCGCGAAATACGATCCTCCCAACGCCCGCGCGGCGGAATTACTGGCGTATCTCTGTCATGCCCGCTCGCGGGATGGAGCCCTGGAGCGATCCGTCCGTAAAGCGGCCGAACGGGAATCGAGCACCTGGGCGCGTCGGGCTCTGGAAAGCCCGGCGCGCCGGTATTACCGGTTGGATGATGCGCGACTTATGGCTCTTATGGACCGGGAACGTAAAACATTGCCGGCCCAATGATCCCGCCTGTGCCGATTTCGGACGTTCCCGGACGGTCCACCCGCAGGGTGACCACGTTCGGTTCTCCGTGTTTTACCAGCTTGGTGACGTCAAACTCGAAGGCTCGGAAGGAAGAACCGTAGGCGTCCAGGTCGAACTCCGCGCCTCCGTGGTTGGCGCCGGCAAAATGCCCGTTTACCCAGACTTCGGCCGTGCGGTCCACTCCGGCGAACCACAAATGGATTTTTTTGCCCTTGTGCCTGTCGGGCAGGTCGACGGTCTGGCGGTACCAGGCCTGGCCGAAATAATAGCGCAGACCCTGGTTGCTCCAGGAGGTGTCCGAGCGGATCGTTTGCCAGTTTCCGCCTGCGCTTTCCGCCCGGTGCAACCCGAGGTAGCGTCCCCAACCCTGGGGGTCCAGTTGGAACTGCCATTCGTGCGACAGGGGGACCAGGATTTC
>CAYVCY010000150.1:0-4730 GCA_964450265.1 uncultured Clostridia bacterium | reverse complement strand
TGTTGCACATTTCATATAGAGACTATAAAGTGAGAAGCTAAAAGAGTAAACAGAGAAACTCCCGAGTGAGACATGGTAATGTCTTTTCATTTAGGAGATTGTTTCGTATACTTTGAAAATATTAAACGACTGGCAATTGGGAGAAGTTAATGGCTGAAAGCGAGAAAAAAGAAAATACCCCTGATGTTTCAATGGAAAAATATCTTAAGACACGATCAATCATGTTGTCGGGAACGATTGACAAAGAGAGTGCCGAGAAAGTTATTAAACAAATGCTTATCCTAGAAGCTGAAAATGATGAACCGATTAAAATATTTATCAATTCCCCAGGTGGAGACGTCGATGCCGGCTTTGCTATTTACGATATGGCGAAATTTATAAAAAATGAAGTCTACATGATTGGCATGGGACTTATAGCTAGTGCTGCGACATTGGTCTTATTGGCCGTCCCTGCAGAGCGACGCCTTGGACTACCAAATTCTAGCTATCTTATTCACCAGCCCATGAGTAGAATGGAAGGGGTTGCCACAGACATAGAAATCTATGCTAAACAGTTGGAAAAAACACGTGATCGACTCAATGCTATTATTAGTAACCAAACCGGACAACCTCTTGCAGTAGTTGAAAAAGATACAGATCGGGATCATTGGCTCTTTGCCGATGAGGCTGTAACCTATGGGTTAATTAGTCGAATAGTAACAAGCAGAGAGGAGATTTGACGGAACTTTCGCTTAAGATAGTTTTCAGCGATGCTGAGTTAGGGTGGGATAGCGGCGATGGTCCGGACTAAGTATTTATCAGAATCAGAAAAGCGCACAGGACAAACGAGGCTCTACAAATCTGAGATTTGGAATGGTCTGGGCTGGAGTATGCTCGGTGATACCATTGTCTATATCTTGGCAGTACAGTTTGGCGCCGGAAACATTGCGCTGGGTTATATTGCTTCGTCGTTGTACATTGTTGGATTCCTTCTCCCCGCGATAAACCTATTTTTTAAAGGTAAAAATGTAGTTAAATTACAAACAGTTACTTGGGTCCTACGTGGATTGGTGTGTCTTCTGTATATACCTCTCTTATGGATGGATGGTACACTAGCAGTATTTTTGCTCCTTTTTGTCTATACCCTTTTCTGCTGTTTTCGGTTGTTGGGCGTTGTCTTATACGATTATACCTTTAAGAGTATCACTTCGAATCGTTCACGTGGACGCGTAATCGGCAACATAAATATGGCCTTTCAGGCCTCAACGATTTTCGCAAGATTTCTCAATTTTGTTGTGACCTCAATTGAGAGTCTCTCTGGTGTTATCGGTCTTGTCATTCTACAAATGATTGGGGTTGTTGCCAATACATTTGCCTCTGTCCACATTGCTAAAATTCCATCTCGAACAACAATAGAATATAGTAAAGGCCGAACTTTATTTGTTTTATTTAAAGAGGCTATGGCAGACCGTATTGCACGAAATCGGCTAATTGTTCATTGGATCTATATGATGGTCACGGTAGTAATGGGGATGAGTGTAGCCTTTCTCACCAAAGAGGTGGGCCTAGCTTCTAATATCATATTTCTCTATACGATTGGAGTCAGTCTTGCCGTAGTTGCCTCAGGTTCTTTCTGCAAATTCTTCAGTGACCGTCTTGGTTCTCGGCCCCTCATCATCGCCAATGGTTTTGGATTTGTAGCGAGTATGTTGGGTTGGTTGGTTGTTCCTATTACTGCTTCTGCCTACTGGTTCTTTGTGTTAGGATTTTTGTCTAACTTCTTCCTCAGTGTTATTAACATCTTAATTCGGCGCCTGATAGCTTCGATTATTCCAGATGACGAAGGAGTCGGTTTTAACTCGATGGTCAATTTTGTGATTGCCTTTCTGGCCTTATTTGCTGGACTTGCTGGAGGCGCGCTGGCAACTGAGGGTTTAAAGATAACGCATCAGGTGAGTCTTGGTGGTATTAGTTTGGGAAATTCTTACATATTAACCTTTTTACTCACCCTAATATTAGCAATAATAGGGTTGGTTTTCTCGGGCATGTTGAGTGAAAAGGGGAGTTTTTCTACTAAAGCTGCGACCCAAATTATGTTTTCGTTGCATGGGATTCGGGCCTTCATTAACATTGACCGTTTGGGTAAAGCGACTGACCCCATAAAAAGGAAGTCTTTATTGTTGAGCCTTGGTACTAATTTAACCGGAGTAGCCACCAGCGAAATCCGGAGTACGTTAGCTTCTCCCTTTTCTAATGACAAAGCCGAAGTTATTCGAGGATTATTTGATCGACCACGGCCAGCTCTGGCGGATGCTCTTATAAAAGATGCTTTTGACAGCGATTCGTATACTCAAATTGAATCAATTATTGCTTTAGGAGCCCTAACCCGTAATGAGAAAGCAGAACGGGCCTTGGTCTATCTGTTAGAACATGGTACCAATCTTGTCCGTTCAACAGCAGCAAAATCGCTAGCCCGTGTAACTCGTGATTCACGGTATCTTCAGCGAGTTGAATCTATAAGTGATTTAGCAGTTAATATCGGAGTAGAGCTAAATTTCCTCATTGCTCGTAATATTATGGATAAAGAAGGGACCTTCTTTGAAGAACTGTTTCTTGCTGCCCGCAAAGGGATGAGTGCTACCTTTCGCCAAACACGCTATGCCATGCTGGCCCAGTTCATGAAGTTTACGCCTGCTTTAGCCGAGTTATATGAACAGAAAAATCTTAATACAGAAGGCTATTTAGTTGAGTTTTTAGAAGAAGCGCGGGATGTCGTTGAGATTGACTCGCAACGAGTTGCAATTGCCAGTGCTTTTGAGCATCGGGAATGGTCTAGAATTTGGGCAATCTGTTTTTCAATGACGAGAGATCTTACTTTTAATAATGCTCGTTTACGGCATTTGTCCCTGGCAGTGAAGGATGCGCAAGCGATGCCTCGGGCCCAAACTGATGGTGATGATGCTTTAGCTGTCCTCTATTTTTCCTATCAGCTGAAAAAAAATTATAATTAAACATTCCTTTGATGCAAATTTTCTTTTCCTGCGGTATGTCCTGTAGGGAGAGTGATGAGCATGCTCAAAAAAAGGATAGGATGGTGTATTCTCGTAATCTGTCTCCTTTGCTTGGGAGGTTGCGGATGTAATTTAGATGGTAGGACCTCGGGCACGGATGAGTTAATGGTCATGACGTATAATGTTCAAAACCTATTCGATGCCTATGTAACAGGCAATGAATATCCTGAATATACTCCAGAGAAAGGGTGGACGGTAGATCAATACAAGACCCGTTTAAGACGGACCGCACAAGCGATCACCCAAGGACATAACACTGTTCCTGATATCGTCGTCTTGCAAGAAATTGAACATGTGGGAGTGCTAGAAGATTTATTGCAAGAATCTCTCTGTGCACGTGGATTTCAGTGGTATGCTTGTACCAACGACCCAAGTTCCGCAATTCAGACTGGTGTAATGAGTCGCTTTCCGATTATCGAAGCCCGCATCCATGGGGTCCAAAATCTCCGTTCAGTCTTGGAAGTAACCATCGATGTGGGGCACGAGGAATTGGTTCTATTTGCATTACACGCAAAATCTCGAAAAGAGGGGATTGAAGAGACAGAAGCTCAGCGTATTGCGACTGCCAAGGTAGTTTCTACCCGAGCCCAGGAACTGTTACATGGGAATCCATTTCTTGCGATTATGGTGGCTGGAGATTTTAATCAGAGTGCTGATTCATTTCAACGTGAAGGACAAGTGTACCAGACCGCCTTAGTGCCATTAGAGGCGCGACAAGCTGATGAGTATGCGGCTACTGGTTCTTTATTGGTAGGTGGATTTCCAGTTACCCAAGGGTGGTATACGTGGTGGCTCGATCGAAAAGTAGTTTTGTTAGCCCAAGCGCAGGGTTCGTACTATTATAATGGAGTTTGGGAATCTTTTGATCAAATTTTACTTTCACCTGCATTTTTTGATGGGTATGGGGTGGAATATAAGACGGGGCAAGTTGGAGCAGGGAATTTCCTATGTGATGCACAGGGGCATCCAGCTACATGGAATATCCGCACAGGAAAGGGAGTATCAGATCATCTACCGGTGTATGTTATTCTCACCGGTCGCTGATTACTTGGCGGGTTCTGTTTTAGGAAATTGTAACTTATAGAAAATTTGTTCTAGTTCTAACGCTATGTTCATGTTATGAACAATTGGAGATGTACCATCTTCTAGCTTTATGGGTTTTAAGGTGATCGGACTGAAATTCAGTATTCCCCTAATACCGACCTGCATTAAACGATGGAAACTATCTGATGTGGCAGACTCTGGTACAGTAATAATAGCTACTTGAACATCAAATGTACTCGTTACTTCTTCTAGTCGACTAATAGGGTAGACCGGAACGGGGTGGGTGCTATCACTGTAGATGAGAGGGTCTGAATCGAAGCCAGCAACAATCCGAATGCCATCGGTTTCAAAACCATTGTAGTGCATTAAAGCTTTTCCTATACGGCCACAACCGACAATAATTACATTTTGGGGTTCTTCAGTTTTTCCTAGGATGCGCCCTAAGTGTTCGAGCAAATCGGGGATTTCGTATCCACCACGTTTTTGGCCATAAATTTCGAGCAAGGAAAAATCTTTGCGTACAAGGGCTGCGGATACTCCGGCAGCGTCAGCTAAGTTGTGGGCAAAAACTTTTTCTAAACCGAGTGAACGTAATCTATTTAGAATACGATAATACTTTGTTATTCTAATAATCAT
>CAYVCY010000149.1:0-4794 GCA_964450265.1 uncultured Clostridia bacterium | reverse complement strand
GTGAGGGTTGGCGGCATGCTCGGAGGAAAGCCTGGCTTGTTCCACTTCCACGTGGGAGCTGGGCCGAGAGGCATCCAGCCGATTTTCGACATTCTGGAAACTTCAGAGCTCCCAATTCAGATGTTTACTCCTACTCACATGAATCGTACCCGCGAGCTATTGGAACAGGGTGCGCGCTTTGCCAAACGGGGAGGCGTGGTGGACATCACCGCCGGTCCAAGAGCCCACTTAGGGGTATTAGCGCTGATCAATGAGTTGGGAGTGAGCATCGACAATATCACCATCAGTTCCGATGGCAATGGCAGCATGCCCAAATTCGATGCCGATAACCGCTTGATCGGCTTAGGAGTGGGCTCGGTACAGACTGACATGGAGACGATGCGCAATTTGATCTTCGAAGGTGGTGTGCCACTGCAACACGCCCTGAAGATCCTGACCACTAACGTGGCCCGCAACTTGCAGCTGGTGGGACGCAAGGGGTGCATCGCGGTCGGGGCCGATGCCGACCTGGTGGTGCTGACCAGAGACCTGCAGGTGGATCAAGTATTCGCCCGGGGCCGCCTGATGGTCAAAGCAGGCCAGGCGGTAGTCAAGGGCACATTCGAATAAGGAGATAATTAATAGCAGGCCTCGACTCTGAGGCCTGCTATTGCTGTTCAGGCAAAAAGACAGCCACCTCAGCGGCGGCTAGAGAAACGGTTCTTATGAAGCATCTTCGATCAAGCGAATGTCCTGCCAGCGCCCGGCCCGGTAGCGCCACCAGCTGAGCAGGAAGCGCGCCACCAGATCGATGGTCATCGCTATCCAGACCCCGATTACGCCCAGATTCATCCATTGCCCGAACACAAAGGACAGTGGAATTCTGATTCCCCAGATACCGATGCCTCCGATGAACATAGGAGCCCTGGTATCTCCAGCCCCTCTCAGAGCGCCATTCCAGACACCGCTCATCAGCGATGGCAGCTGCACCACACCCATCATTCGCAGATAGATGGCACCTAATCTGATCACTTCGACATCATTGGTCAGCATCCCTAAAATCTGTTCCGGGATCACGATTAGCAGACCACCGGTAAAGATGGTGAGCAGGATCCCCCACAGCGAAATCTCCTTTACATACCGCACGGCCAAATCTTTGCGTCTCGCCCCCAGGCTCTGGCCCACGAAGGCGGTGGCAGCGATGCCAAAGCCAGCGGAAGGCATGTAAGATAGAGACTCGGCATTCAGGCCCAATTGGTGCGCTGCCAGCGCTTCAGTTCCAAAGCTGACAATTAAGCCCATCATAATAATGGTAGCGCCTTGCCAGAACAGATGCTCGAAGGCAGCCGGGACGCCGACACCCAGAATCTTGCGCATTTCGACCAAATCGGGCCGATATCCTTGGCGCAGACTGAGGGAGACCACGCTCAACGGTCTAGTGATCACGTGCAGCGCCAGCAACCCGCCGAAAAGCTGCGAGGAGACCATTGCATACGCTGCGCCGATCATGCCCATGGCTGGAAGGCCGAACGGCCCATAGATGAACACGTAGTTGAGGATGACATTGACCACGTTTACCACAAAGGCCACCTGCATAGGAGTCTTAGTATTGCCAGCTCCCCGCAATATTGCGCCTACCACCTGCATCATCGCCATGAAGGGGGCACCCCAAATGGCGACGCGGAGAAAACGGTGTGCACTGTCCAGCAGACCGGCATCCGGGTTGAACAACACCTGCAAGAGAGAGCCAGAATTTGCCCAGATAGCCAAAGCCATGGCTAAGACCAACCCCAATGCCAAGAACAATGCCTGCTTGGCAGTGCGATGGGCTGCTTGACGATTGTTCGCCCCCACGGAACGGGCAATCAACACGGTAGCTCCGGTGCCGATGGCACTGAAAATCGCCCAAAGAATGTGTGTCAATCGACTACTCAGACCGACGGCGGCCACCGCCTCCGCCCCAATCTTGCCGACCATGCCGGTAGCGACGATGCTGACTAGCATTTGCAGCACATTTTCGATGGTGGCAGGCCAAACCATACCCAATATCTTCTGCCGGATTTCGCTTTGCGGCACTTCTGGATGTTGGAGCGTTGCGGCTTGAGTGCCAGTTGCCATATCGGACCTCCTGTTTCTAGATCTGAATTGATCAAACTCAGCCATTATAGCACTATTGTTCGGAAACAGGCAAAGTCTATTTCTCTCAATGAGCAACGTGGCAAAGAGCTGCCTCCCTACAGCAAGCCGTCTCTGCCTCAAGCCCCCTTTGGGCTCTTATGCGTTAAACTGCGTCACTTCCTCACAATATGGACAGACATAGGATCTGGAGTTGGCATTTACCAAATGAAAAACGGGCCTTGCATAGCCATCGGAGTTGCTGATGCAACTGGGGTTGGAACAAGAGAATGCTCCTTGCACCGTCTGCGGAAGGCCGAGTTGCTGTTTGTCAGTGATTTTTCCAGCAGAGACAACGTTAACTGTGGCCTCCGGCGAGATCAGCCCCACCAAGCTCAAATCCACCTCTCCCTTGCCGGCCAATTGGATCATATCTTTGCTGCCCCCGCGTCGGGAGAACACATTCACCAGCAGCACAGCCGAAGACGCGCCAAGGTCGGGCAAGAGCTTAGTCAATATCTTCAGCCCGTTGCCAGGTTTGAGATGATCAAGTACCAAGCCGTTTTCCATACTTATTGTCTTTGGCATCACTCTATCACTCCCAATTGCAGAGCCAGCAGGGCCATCCGTACATAGACACCCATTGCGGCTTGCTCAAAATACGCTGCCCGGGGGTCAGCGTCCACCTCGTAGGCGATCTCATTCACTCTTGGCAAAGGATGCAGCACTCTCAGATCAGGCTTAGCCAACGTCAACTTCGCTTTGTCCAACAGAAAGGAGTCTTTCAACCTTCGGTATTCAGCTTCGCTGAAAAAACGCTCCCGCTGAATCCGAGTCATATAGAGAACATCCGCTTCCGCAATCACTTCTTCCAACTGGCGATACTGACGCAACACTACGTTCCTATCCACTAGGCGCTGTTGCAGAGTGGATGGCAGTTCTAGCTCTGGCGGAGAGATCAAGATGAATTCTTCGATCTGGTAACGGGCGAGAATAGCAATCAGAGAATGCACGGTGCGGCCAAACCTCAGGTCGCCACAAAAAGCTATCCGGTGGCCGTACAAACTGCCCTTGGTCTCTAGAATAGTCAACAAATCAGTTAGCGTCTGCGTTGGGTGTTGGTGACCTCCGTCACCTCCGTTGATAATCGGAATGGTAGCGTACTCTGCGGCCAGCTTGGCAGAACCTTCCTTAGGGTGACGAACAACTGCCACATCAGCATAACTGGACATTACGCGGATGGCATCGGCAACACTCTCTCCCTTTGCCATCGAGCTGGAACCAGGATCGCCAAATCCCAGCACGTTGCCCCCCATACGCAGCATTGCCGATTCAAAGCTGAGCTTGGTGCGGGTGCTTGGTTCAAAAAACAAAGTCGCTAGAATCTTTTCATCGCAAACATGAGCAAAATCTTTGCGATTGTGCTTGATCCGTTGCGCTGTCTGCAATAGATGATCGATGTCAGCCAGAGTGAAATCATCGAGCGAAATCAGACTTTTCCCCAAAAATCCCATCGCTGTCTACCTTCCTTTCACTCAAATGCAAAATGCCTTTCCACCCGAAGGCAGAAAGGCACAGTAATTGCGCTGCGATTCCGCCTTCCTAGCCTCACAGGACTATTGTTAAAGGCTTTATTGCCCAGCAACTTCCTCGGATGTTGCTGGTCGGATAAAGTGATTGTTACAGGGAACCTATCAACCTATCCCGATTGAAGCATAGCATAATTTCTAGGTCTACGTCAAACCCAATTAGCTCCTGGCTACCGCCTCTCGCGACAACGGGCGAATGATCCCAAAGGGTGTACTCTCATTCGTCTGACCGGCTGGATTATCCTTCAACACCTGCCTAAAAGGAAAGCTGCGCAAGTGTTGATCAGAGACGCCAATTACATTGCAGCCGATATCGTTAGCATCCACCACCGCCACAGGAGCACCCACCTTGGCGCTAGCCTCGCTGCAGAGTTCGTCCGCATTAGCCACGCCCAAGACCACGCAGCGATTATAGGGTGGAATGACATAATCCGCCGGGCCATCTATGGACCGAGCCTTGTGGCCCGCAATATTGTAGAACATCCCCCGCAAGCCGAATAGCTTGCAAATGCCTCCGATCACGGCAGCCAGGATAATCCGGGGAGCGCCCACCTCGCGGATAGCCATCTCCATGGTCTCTGCCATGCCTAGCCCAATGCCGTATGCAGACTTGGTCACAAACCGCACCAAGAATCTGGCCAACGGGCTGGGCTTGATCTCTGATAGCGGGATCGCCCGCCCTTGGGCAGCCGACGCAGCCTTTTCGCTGATAAAGATGATGTCTCCAGACTGGAGGTAAGGTCTCACGTACCGTATCAACAAGTCCCCCAGATCCTCGCCTTTCATGATTACATGGGTCTTTAGCATGATACGCTCATACCCTTGGCCGTCAACATGAATAACCGGTTCGAATTGCCGCATAGAGCCCTTCCTCCCTAGCCTATCCAAGATAGTTTCCTTATATATCATACCTTGCCGCATGTCCCTTTGGATATACCTGTTGAGATCTCAGTGGTGAGAGATTGGATGTGAGCAGGTGACACGAGGGGACAGTGAGGTGCCCCCGTCAAGTTGAAGTAAAATAACAAAAACCTCGAGCATCAGCTCGAGGTTTCCAAAAAGTATCTGGCAGCGACCTACTCTCCCAGGGCGAACCCAAGTACCATCGGCG
>CAYVCY010000148.1:0-4870 GCA_964450265.1 uncultured Clostridia bacterium | reverse complement strand
GCTGGGCGGTCAGCTTAGCGCCAACCTCGGCCAAACCTACATGGTACGCAAAATCGCCGTCCTTCTCTTGGGAAAGCCCCATGTCCTCGGCTACCTTGCTGATTTGAATGCGCGACAGGGGGAAATAACCTCCACTGTGGGACATCAAGTGAGCAACCGTCACGCCGGGCCTAGTGAAATCTGGAAGATATGTGGATACTGGCTGGTTAATGTCGATTTTCCCGGCTTCCGCCAGCTGCATGATCGACAGACAGGTGAAGGACTTCGTGACTGACGCCAATCCAAATATGGTGTCGCTGTTCACAGGAAGTCCTTTATCCTGGTCACGGTATCCAAAATGCTGCTCGTACAAGGTCTCCCCGGACCGGTTTACCACTGTCACTGCTACGCCTATGGCCCGATGCTCTTTCATTACCTCAGCGACTAGGCCCTCAAAGCGCGACTGACCTTCTTTAGATATCTTCATTATGCTTCGCTCCCCTGCCAGCGGTCTTGGGCCGCTTTTTCTTCCCTATATCTCCGTAGTTCGGAGGGTGATGCGTAGACAAAGTGATCTGGCCAAATCTCCTGCATGGTCGGTTGCTCTGTACTATAGTCATGGGTAGACTTAGGGTCATACACAATTCTCTCGCGATCCCTTTCCAAAATAGGGTCGGGTTCAGGAATTGCTGACAACAGAGCGCGAGTGTAAGGATGGACAGGGTTTAGGTACAGATCATCCCCCTCAGCAATTTCCACCAACTTGCCGTAATACATCACGCCAACTCTATCGGAGAAGTATTTCACCACAGACAAGTCATGGGCGATAAAGAGTATGGTTAACCCCATCTCCTGCTTCAGATCATTGAGCAGGTTGATCACCTGAGCCTGGATGGAAACATCCAGCGCGGAGACAGGCTCATCAGCGATGATCAGCTTGGGATTGGTGATCACTGCGCGCGCAATGCCGATCCTTTGTCTCTGGCCACCAGAGAACTCGTGCGGATATCGGTTGGCATGTTCCTCGGAAAGGCCCACTTTGTCCAGTACGTCCATCACCCTTGCCCGGATCACCTGCCTGTCCTTAATGCCCCGGATTCTGAGTCCTTCGCTGATGATCTCTTCCACAGTCATCCGCGGGTTGAGCGACTCCACTGGATCCTGAAAGATCATAGCTATGTTGTCGGTGAGGTACTTGCGCAGCTTCTTGTTCATTCTGCCAGACACCTCAACGCCGTTGTACAACACAGACCCGCTGGTGGGGTTATATAGCCGGATAATTGCCCTTCCAGTGGTCGTTTTCCCGCAACCGCTCTCGCCGACCAAACCAAACGTCTCTTGCTCGCGAATAAAGAAGGATACATCGTCCACGGCCTTGACCAACGCTGCCTTCTTTCCTTTACCGGAGCGGAAGTGCATGCTCAGGTGATTGACCTCCAGCACCTTCTTGCGCTCAGTTCCCCTATCACTCACGAAGATCTGCCCCCTCTCCTTCTCTCCATCCTCTCTTTCAGAATTGCAGGAGGTGCCACCGTTGGCGCATCGGGGTGCAACAGCCACGTCGCCGCATAGTGAGTATCGGAAATTCTAAACAGCGGTGGCTCTCGCTTGAAGTCAATCTCCATGGCATGCTCATTTCTGGCGGCAAAGGCATCTCCCACCGGCGGATATAGCATATTGGGAGGCGTCCCTGGAATGGATAACAGCTTTTCCTTCGTCTGCAAATCTGGCACAGACGACAGCAGCGCCCAGGTATATGGGTGCGCAGGACTGAGGTAGACCTCTTCCGTAGTTCCGGTTTCGACTACTTTGCCGGCATACATCACGTTAACCCTGTCCGCGATCTTGGCGACTACCCCTAGATCATGGGTAATGAAGACGACGGATAGATTCCTCTCTCGCTTGATCTTGTCGATCAACTCCAGAATCCTAGCCTGAACCGTGACATCCAACGCCGTAGTGGGCTCATCGCAGATTAGGATCTCTGGATCTAAAGCGAGCGCTATGGCTATCACTATCCGCTGGCGCATTCCACCGGAGAATTGAAAGGGATATTGCTCAAACCGCACTTCGGGGTCCGGGATGCCCACCGCTTCCATCAGCTCCAACGCCTTCGCCCGAGCTTCAGGCCGGGTCATCTTCTTGAACAGCAACAACACTTCGGTGATCTGCTTGCCAATCTTCATGATCGGATTGAGGGCAGACAAAGGATCTTGAAAGACTAGTGCGATCTTGTTTCCCCGAATGCGGTGAAATTGATCCTCGCCTACCTTGGTCAGATCCATACCGTCATACAGGATCTGTCCCGATTGAATCACCGCATTATTAGCCAAGATACCGAGGATAGCCCTAATGGTCACCGACTTGCCAGAGCCTGATTCGCCGACGATGGCTACAGTTTCGCCCCTCTTCAGATCGAAACTGACGCCTCTGACGGCATGTACCATCCCGCCATAGGTTCTAAAGGAGATGGACAAGTCCTTTACCTGTAAGATCCGCTCTTCATGATCCATATTCACTCACTCCTCCCCTCGCATGGTTGGGTCTAGCGCATCTCTTAACCCGTTGGCGAAGAGGTTAAAGGAGATCATCAATAACGAAATCAAGAGAGCCGGGAAGAAAACCTGGAACGGATATTGCAGCAGTGTCTTCTGCCCATCGGAGAGCAGAACTCCAATCGATGGCTCCGGGGCTTGGATTCCCAAGCCGATAAAGGCCAGAAACGATTCTGAGAAGATGGCACTAGGGACCGCAATCATGGACCTGGTGATAATCGGCCCTAGAGAATTCGGCAGTATATGTCTAAAGATCAACAGGATATCAGGAACACCGATGGTCTTGGCAGCCAGCACATACTCACGACTCTTAAACCGATAAAACTGTGCACGAACCAACCTAGCTGTGCCTACCCAACCCCTGACCACCAAAGCTAGGATGATGGACGTTAGCCCGGTGCCAAACAGCAGGATGAACATAGTTACCACCACTATGTGTGGCAAACCGGTGATGATTTCGACGATCCGCATCATGAACATGTCAACCTTGCCTCCATAGTAGCCGGCAATTGAACCATAGATGATCCCAATGATCATGTTGATGAACACGGATACGAAAGCGATGGTTAAGGAAATTCTGGACCCTCGGAACAGACGCGTCATCAGGTCTCGGCCCAGGTAGTCGGTGCCAAACCAATGATATTCATCCTTGGCACCATTGAGAACATAGTAGTCGACCACCACATCGGCCATATCCACTCCGGACATGGTCCGCCTGTTTCGCACCTCCACAATAGATCCCTCTGGGTAGCGGGAGAGATCGTTCAACCCATCGACTCTGCGGTTCAGCAACAATCTGGTTCCGTCGGCAATTCCGAATCTCTCCAGATACGGAATCCTGGGTGGCATGTTCACCCGGTCAACCCGTTGGTCATTAAATCCATAACCGGTCAGCAAGGGCCCAACTAAGGCGAGAAGGATAATCACACAAATCACGGAAAACGCAAGAATGGATGCCTTGTTCTTGGAAAACCGGATCAGAGCATCTTTGAAGAAGCCGATCTGCGCCGTCTGGAAGCGCTCATCTTTGATCTCTCGTCTGCTGACGAAGGCAAACTCCTGGGGGGAAATCTGCGCGGGAGCAGCGCTCAATGATTCACCAGTGGTTTCGCTTACTACCTGCTTACCTTCTAGTTCACTCACTTGCTCGCCCCCCCATTCTGATGCGCGGATCAATGATGCCATAGGAGACGTCCACGATCAGGATAGTCGTTAAGGATAACACGGAATAGAAAATGAGTACGGCAATTGTTAATGGATGGTCGCTGGCATTGATAGAGTTGATCATAATGCCTCCAACCCCCGGAATGGCAAATATCCGCTCGATGACCAATGAGCCTCCTAATACATTAGTGAACATTGGTACAATGATATTGGCCAAAGGAACACATGAGTTTCTGAAGGCATGTCTCACCGTGGCCTGCAAGCGCGTTAAGCCCTTTGTCCTGGCCAAGAGCATGAACTCCGAGCTCACGGTCTCAATCAACTCACCACGCAGATACCGGGTCACTGTGGCAATCGGCCCTAGCGACAATGCTAATACCGGAAGGGCCAAGGAGTGCAGCATCTCCAGGCCCTTAGCCGTAGGCTTGTAGATGATCGGCGCAAGAGAGAATTTAAAGGCCAAGAAATACTGCAACATGGACGCAAAAACAAAGGACGGAACCGAGATACAGATGACCACCAAGAAAGAAATGAGGTAATCGGGCAACTTGTTCTTTGTCAGTGCAGCAATAGTGCCAGAAATGATCCCAATGGGCAGAGAGATGGCTAAAGATAGAAGATTCATGGTCAAGGAAATTGGGATCTTGTTCTTCAGGACATGAAAGGCAGGGACACGAGGTTCGAGCTTGATCGAGGTTCCCCAGTCGCCCTCTAACACAATTCCCTTAAGAAAATACCCGTACTGAACATAGAGCGGCTTATTTAAATGTAACCTGGCTTCCAGAGCCTCCATCACGGCTGCTGGCATGTCCGGATCTTCATAAATGGTGCCAGGCATCAGTCTGATCACCATGAATGCCAAGGTGACAATGATAAACAAGGTGACAGCCATGGCGAAAAGACGGGTAATAATGTACTTTAGCACTAGCCAGACCCCCTATTGCCAACGCATACCTAGCGCTGGCACGTTTATGATACGGCATCTTCGGTAGAGTCGTCGTAGCGATATTTCTAAAGCAGGGTGCAGTATATACAAGCTATACTGCACCCGTGCTTCACCGCTTACAGCTTCTAGCAGATCGAGTGTCTGAACGTGTAAGCTGTAGTTCATATGCGTGTACTGCTGGAAGTTGAACTTCCGACGCTACTTTGTGAGGTCGATGTCGCAATAC
>CAYVCY010000147.1:0-4915 GCA_964450265.1 uncultured Clostridia bacterium | reverse complement strand
CAAGCCTTTATTGATTCTAGCCGTAGCCAAAATGCTCATGTAGGTAATGTTGTTTTTATAGTTGGTGGTGGCAATAATGGGGGAGATGCTCTCGTTATGGCTCGAGAAGCCTATTTTGGCGGTCTGACAAACTTTTCGATCCTCCTCGTTGGTTCTCAAATATCACATGCCTGTGCAATCCAACGAAACATAGCTAAAAATTTGGGCTTTCAGATGGTCCAAGCTGAAAGTTTAGAAGGAGTTTTGTCTGAAGAGGCTGTTCAGTTACTCTCTGAAGCTGATGTTATAATAGATGGCATTGCTGGTACCGGGTTACGGGGAGTCCTGCGCGGAACTACTGCTGATCTGGTAAAACTCATCAATAGTCAAAAAAAGCGTAACATTCAGATTCTTGCAGTTGATATCCCCTCAGGTTGTAGTGATAACCTCCCAGTGGGGGCAGCTCGGGTATTGGCCGATACTACTGTTACGATGGGATTGAAAAAAGCTGCCGCCTACCATCCGTTGTGTCGTTTAGGATGGGGCGAGATTATTCGCGTTAACCCCTCCTTTCCCCCAGCTTTGCTACAGAACGCAGTTGCAGTAGCGACTCTCAGTGATAAATTTCATCTCCAGCTCTCTAATTTACCTGAAGACACCTATAAAAATAAACGAGGTCATCTAGCCCTCTTTGCGGGAAGTTTAGCTTATACTGGTGCCGCTAGACTGGCGGCTCGTGGAGCATTTCATAGCCGTTGTGGTCTTGTTACCCTCTGTTGTGATCAGGAAGTCGCTGCGATTGCGGCAACTGAGACGGCTTCCATTATAGTACATTCACTTGAGAAAGACTTAATCGTATCGGCCACAAAATTAGAACAGCGTTATCAAGCGATTGCTGCCGGACCTGGTTGGGGCGAAGGGCACGAAGATCAGGTTATTGAATTGATGCAAAGTAATGTGCCTACTGTCCTTGATGCCGATGCAATTGTGGCCTTTGCCAGTGTGGTAGGGGAGCATCGAATTCAAGGTACAGCTCATGGTCCCCTGATCCTGACCCCCCATCCTGGTGAATTACATACCATGTTGGAATTATTACACATGCCGCTTTTAGCCCAAGAGACGGGGGTCATGGGGACTCCAGAATCGTTTGTTGATGCCTTACTGCGGGTTGCGGTTGCGCTGGAATGTGTGCTTGTTTACAAAAGTCACGTTATTTGGATTGTTGATGGACGCTCTTCGGGGATGCTTCCTATTGTAGTAGATGGTATGAATAATGCTATGGGGGTTGCCGGTAGCGGTGATGTTTTAACTGGTATTATTGGTTCTTTATTAGCGCAAGGTTACGATGCTCTAGAGGCAGCCCACAAAGGAGTACTGATTCACCAGGTCGCCGGATCTGCTGCTCGAACAGAGTCGGGGTGGTTTGATGCTGAAACACTGATAGCTCAGGTTGGAACCGTTTGTCGCCAAGCTGAAACAGGTCTGGTATGATGTTTCAGGCCTATTTTTTAACGATTGGCTATCTCTTGCTAAATGCCGGATTATTACTCGGGGATGAGTATGGAGGGCAGTTCCTGCTTCTCTTACGACTACGCAATACCGTCAGGGCGAGTATTCCGCTCCATATTGTGTTCATTGTGCTCGGGGTATTGCTAGCAATTTGGAAGATTATATTGCCGATTCCCCCCGGACCAACATTGCTAGGAGATTTAATTCCAGTGTGCTGTCTTCTTGTGGTTGTGATTTATCATGTGACGCAGTTACATAACTTTACAAAGAGTAAAAAGCGAAATGACATGCAAGACGCAACCGTGAATGATTCTATTGTATTTACGCAAACACGATCTTATATTGAAATTCACAAACAAAATTTGGGATATCTAATTCTGGGTGTCGCGCTATTACATTTTCTATTTCCTTCAGCTGTTTTATTATAGGGGTGAACATGAGTGAGCCAATGTATACTTCAGAGCGGATTACCACAGCGGGAGTACTTTTTGAAGCTGGCCGTTATTTTCTAGCTAAGCGCCGAAAAGGTGGCGAAATCGGAGGTTTATGGGAATTCCCTGGGGGCAAACACAAATGGGGAGAAACTCCTGAAGAATCGCTTGCCCGTGAATTTCTAGAAGAATTAGCCCTCCATATTAATGTCGGATCCTGTTTTATGCGCCATGATTTTATTCATAAATCGGTACTTTATCATGCTCAGGTTTACTGGGTTGAAGCAGTCGCTCTTGTACGGTATCGACTAATCGAGCACCAAGATGCACGATGGGTTACCCTTGAAGAGCTTTTGGAACTCCCGTTAGTTCCCTCTGATATACCCGTTAGAAGAAAATTAGAAGAGCTAGGTTTTGCCTAGGATTATAAAATGGTTCCATCGGGAAGAATGGCATTCTTTTGAATCACTATAATGCCATCGTGGATTGAGTAGTTGGCGTAATCCCCTTCTGTCCGTTGGATATCATCAATTCCAATGCGACAACCCTCACCAATTCTTGCATTTTGATCAATGATAGCCCGCCGAATAATAGTTCCTCTGCCAATCCCAATGTTAGGGATCCTTTTACGAGCATTTTCGTCTTTCTCTTCTGGTGTTTCGTAGTGAGAAGCTCCCATACAATAGACCCCATCGAGGCTGGCCCCCGATTCGATCAATGTGCGCACACCAATTATTGAGTTGACAATATAGGCATTGGTTATAATGGACCCCTCGCTAGTTAGAGAACAACTGATATTACAAAAGTTGACTTTAGTTGCCGGTAAATGTCTTCGATGAGTATAAATAGGCATCTCTTCATTGTAAAAATTAAAGGAAGGAGTGATTGACGCCAAATCGATATTAATATCGTAAAAGGCTTTAATAGTTCCAATATCTTCCCAAAACCCATCGAATACATAGGCGGCAACTTTCTTGGTTTTAATTACATCAGGAATTATTTCTTTTCCAAAATCGGTAGCGGTATTACCCTCTAATATCTCATTCATAACCTGCGTGTTAAAAATATAAATACCCATAGAAGCTAGATATTCGTTTTTGTCATTAGGGGTTTTATTTAAGCTTTCTTTTAATAGTTTCGCCGACACTCGATATTCAGAAATATCGAGATCAGGTGCTGGTTTTTCATAAAATTTCTTAATAATACCTTTATCATCGGCGCCAATTATACCTAATCCAGTAGCCTCCTGCCGGCTAATTGTATTTGCCGCAATTGTCAGGGCTGCTCCACTAGCAATATGGGTATTGAGCATCTCCTGATAATCCATTCGATAGAGCTGATCACCGGAGAGAATAATATAATATTCAGCCTCCTGATCAGCGAAGTGTTTAATGTTTTTACGAACTGCATCGGCGGTGCCTTGATACCAGTCGTTTGTATGGTAGGTTTGTTCAGCTGCCAGTATCTCAACAAATCCATTGGTAAAGGTGTCAAAAATATAGGTGCTCGCAATATGGTTGTGTAGAGAGGCTGAGTTAAATTGCGTTAAAATATATATTTGTTTGATACCGCTGTTAATACAGTTCGAAATTGGGATATCTACTAAACGATATTTTCCAGCAAACGGGACTGCGGGTTTTGCTCGATCTTTAGTTAAAGGATAGAGCCGTGTCCCTTTGCCTCCCCCTAATACAATAGCAATCGCTTTTTTCTTTTTTCCCATTCTGATTACCCCTTTTGTATATACCTGTAAACGCTCATATATTCCTCAGCCGAATGTATCCAAGAAAAATCGACTGCCATACCGCGCTTTCGTATGGATGAAATTGTTGCTGAATCTGAACCGTAGAGGGTGATAGCCCGCTCAACGGCTTTATAAATTGCCGAGCCAGACATCGTATCAAATAAAATTCCAGTACCATCATCTTCAGCCAAATCAATGATCGAGTCCGCCAGTCCTCCTGTACATCGTGCGATAGGGATTGTTCCGTAGCGTAGCGAATACATTTGATTGAGTCCACATGGCTCGTAGCGACTTGGCATCAGGAAGAAATCACTACCAGCTTCCACTAAATGGGCCGCTTCATTGCTGAAGATGAGATTAACAGATAGATTATCGTGCAACTCAGCTAGCGTCATAAGTTTTTCTTCTAAAGCTTTGTCGCCGGTGCCAATGATAAGAATTTGAACTGGAAAATCAGTTACAATCTGTTCGAGAGCACAAGGAGTTCCTTGGCAAAGTTCGACAAATCCTTTTTGATCGGCGATACGGCTAATCATTGCTATGACAGGGATGGCAGGTGCTACGGGCAGACCAAATCGTTTTTGCATTTCCCCTTTGAGGACCGCTTTTCCGCGGAGATCTTCACTAGAGAAGTGTGTATTCAGGAATCTATCGTTCTCTGGATTCCACTCTTCTATATCAATACCATTGAGAATACCAAAAAGTTCCTTTTTTCGTGACTTTAATAAGCTATGTAGACCGCACCCATGTTCCTCTTGTTGGATTTCTTGCGCATAGGTAGGGCTTACAGTGGTTAATAAGTCGGCATGTACGAGAGCTGTCTTGAGCATATTGGTCCGTTGTTCAACGCCTTCTCCCTCCAGCAAAGTTGCCTCAATAGGCATCGCGGTGAGAAGAAGGTCTAAGCGGGGGAAAACTCCTTGATAAGCTAAGTTGTGGATGGTAAAGACCACCGTGGTTTTATGGAAAGTCTTTTCAGAATCTTCTTTGACCAGAGAGGGGAGGAAGCCGGCTGTCCAATCATGACAGTGCAGAACCTGAGGCACCCAATCCAATGCTTTGCAGAGCGCTAAAGAGGCCTTGGTGAACAATGTGTAGCGTAATAGGTTATCACCATACGGTGTATAGGAGGTATCACCATAGATACCTCTCCGCTTGGAAAACCAAGGGTGATCAACTAAGTATACCGTAATACCCTGGTATGCTAATTGTTTAAAACGGACCTTTTCGAACTTGCCGCCAATCATAATCT
>CAYVCY010000146.1:0-4935 GCA_964450265.1 uncultured Clostridia bacterium | reverse complement strand
CTACTTTCCCACGCGAAGATCAAAGCCGGCGGCGGTTTCCGCAACGCCGGCTTATCACTATTGCGCGCCAGCACCCCATCGTCCTTGTCGCGAAACACGTTGATCAGCTCTCGCAGATTGGACACTCTCTTGGGCTCGTTCTTGTAGTAGGCTCCCAGACCCGATTGGTTGAACACCCGGACAAGCAGTTCCCATGGGCGCGCCTACGTATGAACGCATAGTCTCCTGTGCTGACCCCGATATCCGCCGCCACCGGCTCGCATTTCGCCTTGAGCAGGAAATAGATCGCGCGCCCTGCAGAATCGCTAAGGGTTTCGTAGTTGCCCTGTCCCTTACTGACCACGACATCCGCTTGGCGGTAGAGTTTAAGAAAATCCGGGGCAACCTCCCTCAAGACCAGCCCGGGCGCGGCGCTCCCTGTAGATACAATAGTTGCGTCATGATACAGTCGCAAGTCTCGCTCCTTCCCAAGCCTGCCTCAACGTGCATTGAACGCATTCCAAGTGAACCCTCATAATCGCCCTCCATGTCCAGACCCGTCCACACATACTGATAGTACGCAGGCGCCGTAACAGGCATTTCGGCATTGTGAGGCTGAATCTCATCAACATCGAATAGATCATCGCTCCTGCCCCATCTCACGTTTTCCACCACTCGGTCGCGCAGAGACTGAAAAGCCTGTTTCTCTTGCGGCGTAACAGTGCCGCCCTTGACTCTCTGCTTGAGCTCGAAAAAGCCTTCGGGAAACACTTCAGGACGGACCCGGATAGACACGGTTCTGCCGGTCTGTCGGTCAGTTACTTGGTAAGTATAGAAGGACTCATTGTGCTCTCTACTGTCCAGGCGATAGCGGCCTTCGCCCAGCAGCAATTGGAAAGCCTCTTTGGTGCCGTGGGACTTCGGTCCCACCGCGATGAAGCGATCTCTTTCCGGAACGACATCAGGAGCTAGATAGTTTATAGCATGTTGTACAGCCCGAAAGGTCATGCCGGCGCAGACGCAGATCTTGCCCCGCTCCTCCAGAGCCACATCCATTATGCGGTACGACGCGATCCGATCCCCTTCCCTTAGTTCTACGGAGCCTACTACTGCATCATTTGTTCGAGCGCTTATGTACTTGGACATGTTCTCATGCGGCAATAGCGCTCTCTGACCGGCCTCGGGATAGGCATAGCTCAACCCGTACAGTTTCTTGGGAATCCGGACATCGGTGAACTGCCCTTCGCTGAGCATAACCGGCATCACGATGGTCTGACAGTCGGGGTTCTGAACCTGCGCCTCTTCAACCACCGCCTTAATCCCCGGCGCGCCGGCGCCCGCAAATCCAAAGTGTACCGCGCGGAATCCATGCATGGCTTGTAGCCTACTACAGAGCGATGTCATGTTCTCTACCCACACGGACAGATTGGCGGGTTCGGAAGTGCCATGTGCCGCCAACACCAGAATGTCACCTGCAGAGGCATGACTGAGACTCTGTATTCTGTCATCCAGTATCTCCGCGATCAGCGGGTGGTCATCCAAACCAGGGGTAAGCTCCACTTGAGCTGTGACACTCACTTTCGCCAGGCCCTCCTTGGCCGCCTCTTCCTCAGTGAGCATAGTGGGTAGACCCAGTATGTACTTGATCTCTTCCATATGACCGGAGGCAGAGCATACGAAGAGCGGCACGGCGATGATCTGCGTTACTCCGTGAGCTTCCAGTTTGCTTACAGCGGCGGCAATATCCTCTCCTCCTACGAACTCCAGAAACCCTAGTTCCACGCGATAGGGCAGTTGCGACTGCGCTCCGCGAACCACTTGACGAACTGGTTCATTCCAGGCTTCTTCAGCGGCACCATGGGCGATAACCAGGACTCCCCAGACATTGTTTGCAGGCGCGTTTGGAGCGCCTGCTGCCCCTGCCGGCATGATTTGGACGAACATCATGATCGAGATGATCAGGGCACCCAGCACTACTCTCGAGCTAAACCGTGGTCTCATTTGACACCCTCCTTGCGTTTCGCCTGATCTAGCGCCAAAATCCCGCTACACAGCACCATGACACAACACCAGATGGGTTAGTCCTGTCTAACCTCCGCGCCAAACAAAAGGCCTCTTCGAACAGGCCTGTAAGCGTGATAACCATTACCAATGGAGAGTCTATAGCTTGCCGCTTCTGTTGTCAAGCTGCAGTTGGGTGCCGGGTGCGTGTAAGGATTGTTGCTCCTAAGGCCTGGCGTCATTTCCTCCACAGTGGCTGTTTAGGCTGCTAGGCACTCCGCTTGGTTCCCAGCTCCTGACTTGGTCCTTTCCTTGCGGTTACGCCAGAACTCGTCCCAGTTGCCGTTTAGGACGTATGTCCTCAGGTTGAGAACCTTCTGAGATCCTTCGGCACTCCAGCGCATTCCCGGCCTTTTCTCCCGTATCTGCACCACGCTCTTGCATGCGCTCTCTACGACGCCGCTGCCAATGTGGTAGCCCTTTGCTCGATATTCGTCATACCTCATTCTCTGGCGGTTTCTCTCAAGGTATCGTGCGAGATCGTTGCGCCCAGCGCTAGCCTCATCCCTCAGCCCCGTCATGGCTCTCAACCGGTCCACAAGCCCTTCAACCTGCCCCTCGTTCAGCAACCCAAGCTGCTCATCCACCCAGGCTTTGCATCGTTCCTCGTTGCCCTCGTACAGAATCCGCGCAAATTCCCATATATGCTCCGTTGCGTGATACCAGTCTATGATCTGCACGGCCTCTGGGAAGTAGGCGTCTACCAGGTTCCAGATCCACACTGCGCCGTCGCCCAGGGCTATGACCTCAGCAGCATTGGCTTCCCCGCGTTGCTGGGCCTCTGCCGACACATGGCCGCCGAACTCGTCCGGAGAAGCTTTTCGCGCGACATACGTGATGTCATTCGCGACATCCGCGCAGACGCCGTCCGACTCCACGCCAGGCATCGCATCGTAGATAGCAGATACCTTAGTCTCGTGCCACCCGTCCAGCTCTCTTACCATCACTCCATCGATAGTAATGTAGAGCCTGTCCGGATTGGAGGTCGAGTCCAGCCCATCAGTGACGGCGATCTGGGCCTGCGCATTCAGCTCCTCGTCCATCTCAGCGCCGATTCCCTCCGACAGGATCTGCGCTTCCTTCGGAGACACGCTGATCCCGGTCAGCCTTTCCAGCATCTCAGATGCGCACTCGAACGGAAGCTGAGCGCTGCAGTAGCTTATCGCCTCGATGATCGATTCACTGAAGCGGCCTTTAGGCATGCATAGCTGCTCGTCCAGGGGAATTACGGAGGCGCCGCACCTGTCGCACCGGTAGTAAGCCCGTTCCAAGGTCATCTGTCCGCACCACGTTGCTACCGTGCGGCTGCGATTGCCAATGTGACGCATCATGGCGCCGCATTCACAAGGTATCCGGCTTCCCGCGTAGCCATTGCCTGCCTCGTCCGCCTGAGCCTGAATCATGAGCTGCCCGAACTGCCGTGTCGCCTTCCGTGCGGCAGCTTCCATATCATGAATCGTAGCGCCGTTACCCAAAGACCCAGTTTCCTGAAATGCCCTCTCGACTATATCCGACACTGCTGCGATAATGGTGGTACGGTTCATGCGTATCCTCCTCGATTGGCCAGCTAGAGGCCTTTTAGAGGAGGATATCATTTTCCCGCTCACTATCCCGTTTAGCAATGTCTACTCGCCTTTCCAATTGCTATTGCCTACAAAACTTACACGCACCCTTGGGTGCCAGCTCGCCATTGATGTAGGCCTCCGGCTTCAGCTAGACAACAGTCTACCATATAGGCACCGCCAGAGTCTCAGCACATCGGAGCGCGAATCGCCCTACTCTTTGACTCCCCCTACAGTGAGGCCTGCGGTCATGAACCTCTCCAGGGCCAGGAAGAGCGACACCACCGGCACTGCAGTAAGCAGAGACGCAGCCATCATGCGCCCCCATATGTAGTGCTGGGTGTTGAACAGCTCGGCTAGGCCGCGGGGAAGCGTGAGTTTTTCGGGGGATATCAGAAAGACGAGGGCAAAGAGGTACTCGTTCCAGGCAATCATGAAGGCATATATGAAGACCGCGACCAGCGCGGGGCCTGACAGCGGGATGATGACGCGCCAGATCACGCCAATGCGTGTGCATCCGTCTATCATCGCGGACTCCTCGATCTCCGCCGGGATGGTCCGGAAGTAGTTGCCCAGCATGTACAGGGATACCGGCAGTGTGAAGGCCAGGTATGTCAGGACAAGAACCAGCTTTGTATCGACTAGTTGGATTGAAAGAGCCTCCTGCAGACGGATGACGGCTCGGTAGTACGGCACCACAAGCAGCACTCCGGAGAACATGTAAGCTGAGAGAATGCCTCGCTGTACCAGTTCTCGCCCGGCGAATTTGAGCCTGGCAAATGCGTAGGCCCCCGGCACCGCGACAATGATGGCCAGCGAAGCCGCTGCAAGGGCCACCGCCATGCTGTTCTGGAAGTAGCGCATGAATGGGAAGAGCCGCGGATTGAACAGGTCAGCGTAGTTCTTGAAGGTGATGCGTCTGGGTATGAGCGACGGCGGGTAAGTCGTCTCGTCGCCGGGCGGCTTGAGCGACACCGACAGCATCACAATGAACGGAAAGATGCAGGCCAATAGGACAACGGCGATTCCCGCCCCGACCGATATCCTTCCATAGCGTCTGCGCGCCACAGGAATCACCACCTTAGCACCTTCTTGACATAGAGGCTGACCGATGCGATCAACCCCAGTGCAAGCAGGCTTGAAATCGCCGCCGCCTGTCCAAGGTCGAAACTCTGGAAAGCTCGGAGGTAAGTATAGACTGTCACAGTCACAACGTTCCGTGACAGCAGCCACACATCGTCGAACTTGGTGAAATTCCATATCCACCGGAGCACTACGATGGATCCCAGCACGAAGCTGAGTTCCGGCATGGTTATGTGCCTGAACTTGGCCC
>CAYVCY010000145.1:0-5004 GCA_964450265.1 uncultured Clostridia bacterium | reverse complement strand
AAATAAAGTGATCGTTGCGTAAGCAACTATCAGCTTGTACCTACTAGCAACAGCTTGTCTGTTGCGGGCAAATAAAGTGATCGTTGCGTAAGCAACTATCAGCTTGTACCTACTAGCAACAGCTCGTCTGTTAGCCTTACTTATTATATACCAACTCCCCCCAGCCACAAAGCCGGAGTCATCTCTAGCAACCCACTGGCCGCCTGTGATGAATACCACCTACGGGGTAAGGCTTGGTAAGATGCTACAGTTTGTCTTTTGCACTTTATGGCAAGTGATGAGGGGCGCATAACAAAAAAAGAGCCCCGCGGGCTCCTAAGATACGATTGCTAGCTGACGCTCATACGCCTCTAACACAGCCGTCTGTAGTCGTTCTCGCGTCTGAGAATTGATGGGGTGCGCGATATCTCTAAATTCGCCCTCGGGCGTCTTGCGGCTGGGCATGGCCACAAAAAGCCCGTTGTTGCCGTCTACGACGCGTACATCATGAATGACGAACTCGTCATCAAGGGTGATAGAGACGATCGCCTTCATGCGGCCTTCCGTGTTGATCTTGCGGATGCGGACGTCTGTGATCCTCATGAAATTCACTCCTTTGTCGTTCTGGTTGCCCGTAGACTAGCAACATCCGCGGATGTTGCGGGTTTGTTCCATGTATTCGACACCTAGCAATCTCTTCCCTTTATTTACTATCATAATTTTTGAAAGAATCCTAAATAACCTTACAAAGGCTACGACCAAAAATATACTCCCTGCAAAGCAGAGGCTTTGAGTGCAGAAGACACCAGTATAGGGGCCAGCCTTAGCGCAGAAACTAGAGTAGTATCACGAAAGGAGAGATGTAATTGAGTAAGACAATCTTGGGAGTATTTTCTTCAGAGCAACAGGCGGAAAAAGCTGTTCACGCATTGAGAAGCAAAGGATTTGACACCAACGAGATTAGCATTGTGCAAAAGCACGATCACAAGGGACACGGCCACGGTGCCGATGAGGGGCTGCATCGGAATAGCAGCAGCAAGATGGGTGTCGGTGGTGCCGGCAATAGAGGCGACTTCAGTTTTGCTGGCGATGAAAGCGATTCCGTCGCCGATGGAGTTGCTTCCGGTGCTGCCTGGGGCGGAATAGCTGGCTTAGCGCTGGGTGCCGGTGCCTTAGCGGTGCCTGGCATCGGGCCGCTGTTGGCGGCTGGCCCACTGGCGGCTGCCCTGACTGGCGCAGCCACTGGAGGTTTGGCCGGGGGCCTGATCGATTGGGGCGTCCCCGAATCAGTGGGCCGGGAGTATGAAACTCGCGTGCGCGAAGGCGGCGTACTGGCCGTAATCCGTGTTTCGGCACGGAAGGCAGACGAGGCGGCCAAGATCCTGCGGGAATACGGCGCCAGCGACGTTGGCAGCCACGACTCCACCAAATAGCCACTAGCAACACCTTCAGGTGTTGCGGGCAATGATTGCTTGTTGCAGAGCAACCATCGTTAGTTTGTACCTGCCAGCAACGTCCTAGATGTTGCAGCGCGACTTAAAAAAAGAGGTTCGCCGGATGGCGAACCTCTTTTTATTCTGTCTGGTTTAGCAACCGGGCGACACGGCCACCCGCTGGTTGGCCTCGTCTACTTCTTCTAGGCGAGCCAAGGCCAAGAACTCATCAACCAATTTCTGCTCGGGGCTGGCAGTGGTGACCAGCACGCCGCATCCCACGGTAATGGCGCCAAATTCGCTCATCAGTTGCTCCAAACCCCGGGCAGTGCCTCCAGCCCGCATGAAGTCATCGATAATCAAGGCGCGGGCTGCGTGAGGAAGGCTGCGGCGCGGCAGAGCCATGGTCTGCACTTGGCGCCGAGAGCCGGACACATAGTTGATATTCATGGTCGGGCCTTCGCTGCGCTCCTGTCGAATCAACAGTGACTCGATGGGCATTGGCAATTCCTTGCGGGCTACTGCCAGCGGGATGCCCAGGTAGCGTGCGGTAGCATAGGCCAAAGGTATTCCCCGGGTCTCCACCGTCAAGACCACGTTAGGCTGACGATCGGCAAAGTTGTGGGCAAAAACCTGTGCATAAAGCTCCACCTGACGGGCATCGGTGCACAGGTCAGTAGTATACAAGTAGCCTCCCGGCAGGATTCGCTTCGGATCGGATAGTTGTCGGCAAAGCTCGGCAACCACCTGCTGCTGCCAGGCTGCCCCACCGCCGGGGATCCACTTGACGCCCCCACTGACACCGGACACAGTCTCTACCCTACCCAGTTCCAAAGCAGCCAAAGCGTGCCTGATGGCTGCCACATCCTCGCTGATGGTGGATTTAGCCGATCCCAGCCGATTGGACAGATCGGTCAGCGACAGCAGCCGATTGGGGTGCTCGCAGAGCAATCTGGTTATGATGGCCGCACGTTCGCCCTTGCGCAGTTTACTACCCATCTCCATCTCCTGTCTTAGCCAGCAGCGAGCACCCTTCTGGCTAGTTCTAAATCGCTGTCTTTATCCACATCGGTACCTACCTCCGGAAAACGGCAGTCGATAGCTGCTCCTACTATCCCTAGAATTCCGGACACCCTCACCTCTAGCTCATGTACGGTCAGCCATCCGAGGGCTAACTTGGCCACCAGGAATACCCCTGGAAGGCCGAGGGTGAGGCACATTTTGGCCGGATTCTTGCGAGCTCCCACCAACTTGGAGAAGATGTCGGCCAGACGGGTCACCTTGCCGGGATTGACGATAAAAATGTTGCCCCCGGTAAAGGCACCATCCCGCAGCTTGACATAGGTGCGTTTCACTCCGGGATAACGCTCGGTGCACCGTTCCTGGGAGATGATTGGATAATATAGGTCAGCCTCTCGCTCCATAGCGGCCTCAAACAGAGAATTTAGTGCCTCCGGAGTGATCATGGGAATATCAGAGGTGCAGATGAGAATCTTTCTGTCGCTCGGCAACGACTTAACTGCCGCCAGGACGTTCTCCACCGCGTTGCCTACTTCGGGCAGCAACCTGACTTCCTCCGGTAGCCACTCGGACAAGCTCTCCATAGGGCCGACCACCACCACCTGTTCAACGCAGGCGCATCGCTGCAGCGCATCAACAACATAGGAGATCATCGGCAGGTCGTTGATCGGCAACAATGCTTTATTGGGATAGCCGTGTTGCAATGCCAGCTTATCTTGCTCAGTTCCTCCTGCCAGAACGATAGCATTCACAGACCGTTCCTCCTTCACTCTGGCCGCTGATCCTTTTTCCACTCCAAAAGGGCGTTTTCGGCATTCTCGATGTGTTCCTGAGCCAAAAGCTCCGCCAATTCTGGATTGCGGTCGGAGATCGCTTCGACGATTTTCATGTGCTCATTGAACACGGCTTCCAAACGGCCGGGAGTTCCCATAGTAATAGCGCGGAATCTTTGAATGCTCTCCCGCAAGTTATTGATAATCTGCACCAAGCGATCGTTCTTGCTGGCTTGATAGAGCACGTTATGAAACTGCTCATCCAGTTCAAGTGAACGATTCAGGTCGTTGTTCTCGATGCATTGGCCGATTTGCACTAGGATTCGCTCTAGCTCTTCGCCCTCGTTGGCGGTGATCCGTTCAGCCGCTAGACCGGCTGCCAAAGACTCCAGAGCGGATCGGATCTCATATGTCTCGGCAACATCCTTGATCGTCAGGTCGGAGACGTAAGCGCCCCGTCGAGGGACCATGATCACCAAACCCTCTAGCTCCAGTTTGCGGATCGCTTCCCGCACTGGCGTGCGGCTGACGCCCATCTCCTCCGCCAACTGCATCTCCATCAAGCGCTCGCCGGGACGCAGTTTCCCAGAAATGATGGCTTCTCGTAGGTGTTCAAAGACTATCTCCCTTAAAGGTTTGTAATTGTCCAATTTAACTGGGATCATCCGTTCAGCCGACATAGACCTCTCCCCCATCGTATAAAGACTGGCTTGTGACAAAATGATCAGTTCTCACATGTTTCGCGAACATCCATCAGTATTCTAGCAGATCAGATAACCCTTCGTCTAAAGTGGCGAGCGGCGTTAAACTAGAGTTCGGTATTCGACTGTTCATCTCCTGCCGGCGCTGCAGGCCGCAACGAGGCCAGGCGGGTAATCAAGAGCCGGTACCCGGTGGGTAACATCTCCCTCAGGAGGTGTTGTGCGTCATCACTATCGGGCAGCAGGGCAAAGATGCTAGAGCCGCTTCCTGAGAGCAGCGCGGGGTAGCCCTGCTCAATCAACTGCTGTTTGACGTTACTCAATTCTGGCCGCAGTTTAAAGGCAGCCTGCTCCAGGTCGTTGTACATTAGACGGGCTATCCTGGGAGCGTCATCCTCAAGCAATGCCTGCTGCAGATCCTCCCAGTCTGGCACCGGCCGCTTTGATGGGCAATAGGCCTGGTAGACGGCGGGGGTGGACAACCCAAAGGGCGGGATAATCAGCGCCAGTCTGCCATTTAGGCTACCGGAGAAGGGAGTAATCAACTCGCCTCTGCCGCTGGCTAAAGCCATGCCACCGCTGATGAAGAAGGGAACGTCCGAGCCCAAGTCCGCTGCAAGCTGGCGCAGCCGGTCCAGCGGCAGTTGCAGTTGCCACAGCCGGTTCAGCCCGCGCAAGACGGCCGCTGCATCGGAGCTCCCCCCTCCCAGCCCGGCTTGCCAGGGAATTCGTTTGCGGAGGTGAATGCGCACACCCTGACCTGGGTAGTGGCCTGCCAGCAGCCTTGCCGCCCGATAAGCCAGGTTGTCGGGGCCAGAGGTCAGCCCTGGATGATCGCAGGTCAACTCGATCCCCTCTGGGCTCCGGCTGAGAGTCAATTGATCCGCTAGGGAAAGGGTATGCATCACGGTGTGTAGTTGATGAAAGCCGTCAGGGCGCTTGCCAACGATGTGCAAGTAGAGATTGACCTTTGCTTGCGCCCACTCTACAATCGGCATATTGTATACCCCCCCCTCCCCATTTTAATACAGTTCCGGCCTAAACAACAGGGCCAAAGCTCCCCTTCCTGGGACGGAGGGACGGATCTTTTGTCCCATT
>CAYVCY010000144.1:0-5064 GCA_964450265.1 uncultured Clostridia bacterium | reverse complement strand
CCCAGAGCAGAAAAAAAGCGGTCGCAAGCTAGTGCGACCAAATGGAGAGGAGAGATGATTGCCCCCGGAGGGGCTAGCTAACCAGAGGAATACTGGCTGCTCCTTGAGTAATACGGACAGCGACGACGGTCATGTCGTCAAGCACCTGCCCGCGGGCATTCATGTTGGCTCGCTCCAGTAAGTACTTCGCCAAGGCATCCGGATTTTCCTGGTTGCATTGCCTCAGAATGCGAGTGAACCATTCTTCTTTATCGGTAATGTCCTTCTGCGAGTCCAGCAGGCCATCGGTGAGCATCACCAGAATGTCCCCTGGCTGCAAGGGAACGCGGAAGCTGTCCACCTCAATCTTATGTAGAATGCCGGCCGGCAGAGAGCTGGAACGCACACACTCGACATGGTCGCCACGCTTGAGGAATGCAGCGACAGCACCGATCTTAGTCAGTTCAGCGATGCCGGTATACAGGTCCAACACGGCCATATCCACCGTGGCAAAAGTCTCTTTGGAAGAACGAAGCATCAACACCGAGTTGATGGTCTGTACCGCCGTCTCTTGGTCGAAACCTGAGCGCAGCAACTGTTCCAGCACAGCCACCGTGGCTCGACTCTCCCGGCTGGCTTCTGGACCGTTGCCCATGCCGTCGCTGAGCAGGACAGCTAGCTTGCCGCTAGGCAACTCTTTGACGGAGACGGTGTCGCCAGAGACTCCTGCGCCGGTGCGGCAGACTTGCGCTATTCCAGTATCCGTCTGTAATGGTTGACTGGTGGATAAGCAGAGGGCACATTTGCCCTTGCCATTTTGGCGGGGGCATTTGCTGTGCATGCGCGTCATCGGCCTTCCCACCAAGGAGCTGACCAACGGGATCAACTGATCCACACAATGGCTTTCTTCACCCTGGCAGGCCGGCTTATGGATGGTCACATCCACCCGATCCCGCCGCCGATAGACCTCCACCTGCGGCACAAACAGCTTTAACTTGGCCACCTCCTGTTTGATCTCCTCGGCGAGGTCCTGCTCAAGCTCCACATCCACGCGCATCTCCCGTCCCAAGCTATGCATGATGCTGGCCACGCCCTTCAGTTGGCCGGCTACCAGTCCGCGGCTTTCGCCCAGCTTGCGCTGCCAATATAGGTTGAGCTTATACACCTTGACCAGATAGTTGGCACAGGTGACTAACTCCTCTGGCTTCTTGCAGCGCTGGCGCAGAGGCTCTGGGATGCGGGCCACCGATAACATCCCTTGTGAGTCGGCCAAGGCCAACATATTCAGCAAGGTTTGATAGCTCTTATAGAAATCCTTCTGCCAACAGCTACCAAAATGCTGACAGCCTTCACAAACATCGGTCACGATGTGATCCATCAACGCATTGAAGTTCTTCTCTACCAGGAATCCTTCATCATCGTTTTGCTCGGCAAAGGTTTCAGCCAGCTGGAGGAACACCGCCTCTAGATCGTGCAAGCGGTTGGTAACTACCTGCTGCATGCGCGAGGTCTGCCGGTCGTTCTGCGCTTCGGCTGCCAGCGCGAAGCCCGAAGCAGTAACGTGGGGTGCCAACCATGCCTGCCAGCCCTTCCCGGTAACCAGGAAGAGCGAGAAGGCCACGGTGGCTTGGAGAGCGATCAGGCTCAAGTCGCCAGGCTCGCTGCCGTAGACAGTGAGCAGCAGCAGCGCTAAGGTAAATGATAGACCAACCCCGAGCTTCTTCATATCCTTGAACAGCCCGGCTAATAATCCGGCGAAGGCATAGAGCCCCACCTGTCCCAACATCGCCGGATGGGCCAAGTTGAGCACTACACCGATGGCGGCACCTACGGCGCAGCCTAGGCCGGGCCCGCCCACATAAGCGCCGACCATGATCATATATGCGGCAGCGATCGCTTTCAGCGATAGTCCGAATATGGTCCATCCTTCCAGCCCCGTGAGCATTGCTGCACCGGTGACGCAAAGGGCCAGAGCCTGTTCGCCGCTGACATCCCTCATCTCTCCGGTGAGCAGAATGCGGCCAGTCTGTCGCAACACGTAAACCAATACAGCCACCAGGCCTGCCTCTAACACGGTGCTGGTCAGGTCGAAGAGGGACGGTGCCTGTAGGATGAATAGCGGAAACTTGACTAGAAGACAACTGAGGCTGGCCAGCAACGTACTGGTGGTTGCGTGGCGCAGCTTAGACCCCAGCAGAAACCGTTCCAAACTGGCATAGATGCCTATGCTGCCCAGTAGGCTGACTGCGGCTCCCGGTGCCCGCAGATATGCGCCAAGCCCCAAGGCAGCTGCCGCCTGCCAACTCCACTCCGGGCGATACCATCGCACGGTAAGGAAGAAGGCGAGGCCAAAAGGGGCCAGATCACCAAAGACGACTGCCCTGCCCAGTAGAAGGGAGATCACCAGCAGACGAAAGTGTATCCCTGCTGTGAGACTGGCAAGCAGTGCCTGGTAGCGGGTTCTCCAAGCGGCTCTTGGCATCCGCCCGGCTACCGGTTCGTATTGTCCAAAAGCCTGTGAGTCGATGCGCGCTTTATTCAGCAATTTACTTCACCCCGTCTTCTTGCTTCTCTTGTGGCTCCATTATAGGCAAGGCTCCGTCTGCCGTTTGTCAAACGGTGCGCAGCGTCAACCGAAAAATGCGACAGGAACTGCAGCAGATGTAGTGGGCAAGATGTAGGACCCCCTAGATATCGCGCTAGTTAGCATTGGGGATGGCAGTGACGGATAGATTGGGGCCGGGACAGAAGGTAGATAACAAGCTATTTGTCGACAAGAATTCTTCATCCGACAAAAAAACGGGTGCTAGCCTGGGCGGCTAGCACCATATAATAGCTTTTCTTGTTACGTAAGAGGCAAGCTGGCTATCCTTACTTGCTCGCAGCAGACTGTTTCTCCAAGCCTGTCGATGACCGCTTACCCAACTTGGCTGCGAAGATCTCGTCGGCCTTTTCTGCCGCTTGCACAGCAACCCGTCCATCGATTACGGCACCGTTTTGAATGTCGATGGTGCCCGCCTGGATATCTCCCATAATCAGAGCGGTAGCCCCTACCTTCAGGTGGCCAGGCAAAAGGATGTCACCCTTCAATGCGCCATAAACCTGCATGGATTGACCATCCACGTTGCCGATCACCACGGCACCATCTCGAATCTGCACGTTGCCTCTGCTTTCTATGTTGCCTTCAATACGAGCACCGACGATATCTATGTCAGCCGTCTTGGAGCAGCCGATGATCTCCCCGCTGACGGTGAGGAAACCGGAACACTCAATGTCCCCATGCAGGCTGCCTTCCACTTCGGCTGAACCATCGATCACCATGTTGCCATGAATCACAGTGCCGGCAGCGATGGTGGTTACCTTCTCCCCGGCAGGTTTTTTCAGCTCCGGAGTACGCTTTGCAGGCTCGGGGGCCCGAGCCTGCGTCTTTGTTGCCACGGCAGCTTCGGGAACCTGGGGGGGAGCCGTTGCCGGCGCCGGTTGATTACCCTGTTCCTTCCGTACGTCTGCAGTATCCTTCGTTTCGCTCTGATGCTTAGGGTTAAGATCTTTCACCATAATGCTGTCCTCAATTCCTTTCGCCTTTGGGTCGGCCGAAACAAACCGTTGTTCTGCCTTGGCCAGGTCGGTCTCACCGGCGACGGGTTTTGCACCCACACTGGAGAGTAATTCGCTAAACGCTTGAGATAAAGCGCTCTTTGTCCCCTTCTTCTCGCTCATTTGCTCAGTTGCCCTCCTCCGACATACAATCTCTCTTACATCGAACGAACTGCACAAACCGTACCTAACGTAGCGTTGTTTCTCTCTATATAACGGACTTCATATAGCGCAGATGGTCAGTCCGTAATGCCACCTAGGTGATCGCAAATACCCGATGTTGTATCGGCTCAGTGTCCTTGGTCAGCCGATCGAAAATGAATCCCTCTGCTAGCAACGACTCGATGATCCGTGGTAAAGCCTTCACTGTCCCTGCTTTGGCCGCGCTATCATGCAGCAGAATAATCGCCTGATCCTTGCCCTGGACCCCGCTGAGCACATTGCGCACTATCTGGTCCTCCGGAAGGTCGTAGGCACTGGCGTCGCCAGAGTCCACATTCCAATCGAAGTACTGCATGCCCTGCTCTGCCAAACGATAGGTTACTTGTGAGATCAGAGGCAGAGAGGCGATGGAGTTGCTGCTGCCGCCTGGGAAGCGGTAGATTGTGGGGGCCTGTCCGACACTGGTCAGCAGCAGCTCTCTCAGCAGGCCGATATCTTCCATACAGGCATCTACCGAGGAGTATATGCTCCCATATTGGTGCGTGTATGAGTGCAGACCCAGCGAATGCCCACCGTGCAGGATGTCACGATACATCTGTTTGGATTGGCTATCGTTCCGCCCCACAACAAAGAAGGTGGCTTTGATGCCATAATGCTGCAACGTCTGCAACACAGCAGCAGTATTCGGCGAAGGGCCATCGTCAAACGTGAGATAAGCGACCTTGGCCGGCTCTGCCGGGTCGCGGCTGGCAGCAGGCTTGTCCTCCCCCTGATGGATCGGAGGATCCGCGAGGCTAGCCACTGAATCAGCCGGGGGCTCGCGGATGGACAACACGCTTTCCAACTGCGATTGCAGCCTTTCCACCCGACTCAAGGCGGCGATGGATAGAGCCCAAGGAAAAAGCACCAGTATGGCTAATACAGCGATAATGATAGTCTTATAAAAGTTAACTGCTTTGCGATTGTCACCCATTAATAAACACCCCCTTTTCATGGAAAAACATAGCACTACATAGAAGAATCTACCTTAGTCAAATGATACCACGAGTGAAGAAATTGGTCTATCCATTGGTCTGAAAACTTTGCATGCATGGGATTCTATCAGAGAAGTCCAATGTGAAGAAGGTTGTGAAGTTGCTGGGATACGCAAAAAGCCCTGCAGTTGCCTGCAAGGCTTTAGTTACGAGATGGTGATGATGCCACCGAGGACTATCGGAAACATAAAAAGCTCCGCGATGCGGAGCTTCTGCCTTTGCGATGGTGCGCCATCAGGGATTCGAACCCCGGACCCACTGATTAAGAGTCAGTTGCTCTGCCAGCTGAGCT
>CAYVCY010000143.1:0-5140 GCA_964450265.1 uncultured Clostridia bacterium | reverse complement strand
GGGCCCACCGGCGAAGATCAGCTTGTTGTCCGGTCCTAAAGGGTCTATTCCCGGCGATAGTTCTTGGTAAAGGAAATAGGCGATTGTGCCTGTGCCCCCTAGGAACTGCCGATAAAACGCCTCTCCTGGATGCTCCTCGGCTACATGTCCGGTACTCAGATTGACTCGCAGTATTCTGTTGTGAAAACCAAAGGGCATGTATCTTCCTCCTTTATCCCCCTGCGACAGGAGCAAATATGGCGACGGTATCGCCGGCCTCCAGAGGATGCTCTTTGGGCACTCGCTGGTCATTGACGGTAACCACCCAGACGGCATAGTCCGGGATCCGCAATTGTTGCAGCAGAGCGGCCAGAGTAGCTTCCAGCGGTACCTCGACCACGGCGTGATCCAGACCACCAGGGATGTAGCAATAGAGCTCGCCGAAGATCTTCACGGTGATCTCCAAGATCAACACCTCCTAGCAACATCCGCAGATGTTGCGGGCAATAAAGCGATTGTTGCGCAAGCAACTATCGGCTTGTACCTCCTAGCAACATCCGCAGATGTTGCGGGCAATGGCCATTCTTTCTGCCGAAAGATTCGCCTTAGCGATTGCTGCGCAAGCAACTATCTGCTATTATTCGTTAAGCGATAGACAATTACCTGCTGCGACATCGCAAAATGGGTGGGTCTGTCCCCTTTCGTCTCCCTCCATCAAGAGAGGTTGACGCCATGCATTCTCTCCCTCCGTCAGCCACCTCCCTGATCAGAGGGAGGCAGGTCTTGGCGCCCTCCGCGAGGGGGACGAGGCACCAGCGACTGGGGGAGTAGAGGAGTAGGGGTGGTGTGAACGAAGCATCTGCAAAATCAAAAGAGGCTGTCAGCGACAGCCTCTCTCTTCTCCCCTATTCCTTGGTAAAATGCTTCTGTGTCAGATCTTGACTGCAGACAGGGCATCGCTGCTGGCGTAAAGCGTCTGCCTTCAACTGCAGCGGGGCGTATGCGCTTCCCCGTCTTTCGCCCTCAGTGATACCGGAGTACCGTCCTAAGATATATCCTGAGGTCACCGCTAGCAACAGCCACCAGATCGCCCTCAGCATGGCCTGCTCACCGCTCGCTCTCGCCATTGGAAGTAACCAAAAACAGGTAGTGAATAGACGACCAACCAGGTGTGCAGGTGCAGCGCATATGAGCACGCTAACGTCACCAATAACGCTACTCCTACCGGTCCCAATAACCGCAGGAGACGGTTGCGTTTACAGCCCATATCCAGCTGTTGATCCCGCAAGTCGTCAGCAAGCTGGGCCGAGACCATGATCAACAAGCCGGCAATGGCCATTCGCGACCCCGCCCGGCAAAGAACTAGCCCGAATAGCACCAGGCCCTCTAGCCAGCCGGGCAGGCCGGTGGGCAGCAGCCGCCCATCGTCGAACATGCCTACTGCATAAGCAGCAGCGAAAAGGCTGAGGGCGACCATCGGACTGGCTACCACTGCTAGGGCTAGGGCTGCCGCCGCGTAGGCAGCAGTCCCTCCCTGCAGGTGTTGGCTGAGGTTTTGGCGTCCCACCGCCACATCCAGTTCCAGATCGAGGGCATCGTCCAAAAGCCGGATGGACCAGCCGACGGATAACGCCGCCACAAAGCCCAGCAGGTGCTCATAGACTGCGGGCAACAATCGCTTTCACCTCTTTAAATCCCTTTTGTTGCGTGGCCGAGATGGCCAACACCAGATGGCTGCCGAAGAAAGCGCGAATCAGCTCCAAACCCTCCCTCGCGCCTGGCAGGTCCATCTTGTTGGCCAGAATCAAGTAGCCACCGCGCGTTTCCGCAAAGCGAGCCACCTGTCGGTCCACTTCTGCGATGGCCTCCGGGCTGGCTGCATCCAGCATATGCATCACCAGTTTGGCTTGTTTGATTTGCAGCAGGGTTTGGGCAATCGCTTTGCGCACCGACTCGTCATCTGGAATTCCATCGGCGAATCCGCTGCTATCGGTCATCACGATCCGTTTCTTGGCTTTACCCGCCGGAATCTCCAGCTCTAGTCCCTGCAAGCAGCGCGTCTTATGCTGACCCCTGCCGATCAATTCTTGACGGGCCACATCCAGATGAAAAGCTTGCTTGGTGGAAAACCCATCTGGGTAACGAAAGGTAATTTCCGCCCGGCGCAGTCCCAGATACTCCGCAAAGTTGAGCACAAACGCCGTCTTGCCTACATTGGTGCGGCCGATCACTAGACATTCGTTCATCAGCCTCTCCCCTTGTGCTCCAAACTCAGCCTGTGCCCCATGGCGGACAGGCGGCTGATCTATTCCTATGCTCAAAGCTCAGCATTTAGCAACGAAGGCTGGCCATCGGTTAATCCTGCGATGATTAACTCATTGAAACTGTTTGGGTAATCAGGGCATTTTAGCATGCCTAGTATTTCGTGCAGGGTAATAGTAGAATGATAGTATGATCGCATGGGCAGCTCATCCGCGACAATCACACTGGCGCAACCATCAACCTGGTTAGTTCGCATGAAATACGCTGTGGAGGGTGTCAAACCGATGGAGCTTTGGAGAAGAAATCTGATCGTTCTCTGGGTTGGAACTGTCTTTGGTGGAATGGCCTTTTCCATCGTCAGCCCCTTCCTGCCTACCCTGCTCGAGCAGGTAGGAGCGACCGACAATATCGAGGTGTGGTCCGGCTGGGCTTTCGCTGCCTCCTTTTACACTAGCGCGCTGCTGTCTCCGGTTTGGGGTACTCTTGCCGACAAATATGGGAGAAAGCCCCAGATCGTGCGTGCTGGGGTTGGTATCGGCATCACCTACATCCTGATGGCTTTTGCCAGCAGCCCTATTCAGATTGTGGGACTGAGGTTGTTGCTAGGCGTATTCAATGGATTTATCCCGACAGCAGTGGCCATGGTGGCCACCAACACGCCCGAGGAGCATTTGGGCGGTGCTTTAGGTACCATTCAGACTGGCGGTGCGTTCGGCACGGTGGTCGGACCACTGGTAGGGGGTTTGCTCAGCCACTACTTCGGCATTCAGGCCACCCTGTTGATCGCCGGAGGTTCCATGTTCTTGGCCACGATAGTCGCCGTCACTGGAACTACTGAGGTGAATAAGGGCGATCGCAAGCTGCAGATCAAGATTGTCGATAACGTGGCGACAGCAGTGCGGCAACCGCTGCTGCTGCAGATGTATCTATTGATCATGGTCTATAATCTTTCCTTCCAGGTAATCCAGCCGATCCTGCCGCTGTTCATTGAGAAACTGACCGGTGCCGGCAACGTGGAAGTAGCCACCGGTTTTATCTTCTCTATTGCCGGCATGGCTACGGTACTGGCAGCTCCGCGCTGGGGACGGCGCGGGCAAAAAGCCGGTTATTCGGTGGTGTTGCGGAACGGTTTTATCGGCGCATCGATAGTCAGCTTTGCTTTGGTGTTCTCCCCTAATCTCTATTACCTGGGAGGCATGCGTTTCGTGTTCGGCCTCTTCATGGCTGCGGTGTTGCCCTCAACCAACGCATTGATTGCCCGTTCAGTGGACAGGGGCTTCCGCAGTCGAGCCCTCAGCGTGGCAAACAGCTTCCAGCAGATCGGCGGCGCTATCGGGCCGGTAATCGGCGGCTATGTGGGTGCCCTCTTCGGGCTGCCGATGGTGTTTGCGGTCACCGGCGTGCTGTTGGGCGGATTGGCCTTGTGGCTGCAGAGAAAACAGTGGGACCGTCAGCCACCCCAGCAGGAAGCTAGACCCCAACTGGAATTGTTGTGAGCGCGGGGACAGGCTTGCAGTCCCATTGAAAGGCCGTGAGTGCCAGGCTTAGCCACGGCGGTAGGCTCTCTGTGCAACAGGCACATTGGCTGGCCCTTCAAAGAGTGAGCGAGGCTGGATCAAAGGCAGCAGCTGTTTGAGTCACTCTTACTGATCCGATTTCGGTTTAGCGAGAGACGTTTCATTTCGGGGAGGTAGATAGCGCGCTAGATGGACGACGAGTTCTGCTGCCGCCAGCCGACGGGAGCTCATTCATTAGCCTGGCAGACAGTGACTGGGCACGCAGGCATAACCGTAAGCTACCCCTCGTCATCCACAACATCCTCTGGCACAATCAGCATCAGCTGTTCCCGGGTCAGCCGTCGCTCTTGCACCAAGCGCACGGCCTGCTTGCGGATACTGCGCTCGATCAGGTTGCGCACCAAGCGAGCGTTGCCGAAGTTCTCCGGCTCGAACTGATAGCGCTCAAACAGCAGTCGAGAGAGTTTATCCTTGCTCTCCTCAGATAGCCGATATTGCCGTTTACAGAGCATCACCTCGGCAATCGCCAGCAGCTCTGAGATGCGATAGTCGTCGAACTCCAGGATAATCGGAAAACGGGATCGCAGGCCAGGGTTGGTCTCCAGAAAGGCATCCATCTCCTGGCGGTAGCCAGCCAGGATCAGGATCAGTTGGTCCTTGTAATCCTCCATCGCCTTGACCATGGCATCGATCGCCTCTTTGCCGAAGTCCTTTTCGCCTCCTCGGGCCAGCGAATATGCCTCGTCGATGAACAGGATACCGCCCAGTGCGCGACGAATCTGCTCGCGGGTTTTTTGTGCGGTATGACCGATATATTCCCCCACCAGGTCCGCCCGTTCCACTTCCGTCAACTGCCCCTTGGGCAGCACGCCCATCTCTTTGAAAAGTCGCCCCAGCAGCCGAGCAACAGTGGTCTTTCCGGTGCCGGGATTCCCCTTGAAGATCATATGTAGAACCATCGGTTCGGTAGCCAAGTGCTGCGCTTCTCGCGCCTTCTGAATCTGGATAAAGGCTTGCAGCTCTTTGACCAGCTTTTTCACTTTGTTTAGGCCGATCAGCGACTCTAGCTCGGCCATAATCTCGTCCAGAGAAGCCAGCTTGTCAAACTGGGTGGGCGCCGGCAATATGCTTCTGGCTGTCATCGTCTGTCCCCCTACTTCCAGGTCCCGCAGCAGCTTGAATGCCTCGGCGACACTGATTCTGCCTCGCTCCAGTAGGCCCACCACTTCGTCGTAACTGCTTGGTGTGAACGGTTGCTCGGGTCGCATGTTCTTTCCTCCCCTACTGCGGCAGTAATTGCGCAGGCTTATACTCAATAGAAGCTTATGCGGGCGTCCGGCTAGAGGTGCTCTACCCGGGAACTCGATCATGAAAAGAAGCCG
>CAYVCY010000142.1:0-5202 GCA_964450265.1 uncultured Clostridia bacterium | reverse complement strand
AAAACTGACACGCGGGGACTATCCCCACGTGTCAGTTTTCTTATTTTAGGAAGGATAGCAGTGCTTCGCGCACCAGCTTGGCGGCCAAGAGCTGGGTGATCTCGGAGCTGTCCAGGTTCGGAGCCACCTCCACCAGGTCGAAGGCCACCACGTTGCACTCACCTAAGAGATGGATGGCGCGCAGGATGTCGGCGCTGCTGACTCCGCCGGGCTCCGGCGTGCCTGTGCCTGGGGCAAAAGCCGGATCCAACACATCTATGTCCAAGGTGATGTAAACAGGCTTGTCTTTGAGGTCGGGCAGCACCTGCTCTAGCCCTGGGAAGATGCGCTCGGAGAAGAGATGGGTATACTCCCTGGCAAACTGCAATTCGGATCGTTCGCCGGAGCGGATGCCAAACTGATAGACCCGCTTCTTACCCAAGGTGCGGGCGATATTTCCCACCACGGTGGCGTGGGAATCGGCCTCGCCGCAGAACTCGACCCGCAGGTCGGCGTGGGCATCGAAATGCAGCACCACCAAATCAGGATACCGGGCATGCACGGCCGAAAAGACACCCCAGCTGACCAGATGTTCGCCGCCGAGACAGATGGGCATCTTACCATCCTGTACGATCAGCGAGACCGCCTGGGTGATCGCTTCCAGACTGGCTTTGACGTTGCCGAAAGGCAGGTTGACGTCGCCGGCATCGAAATAGCGCTTGTCGGCTAAGCTGCGGTCCAGGTGCCAGCTGTATAGCTCTAAGCCATAGGAGACTTCGCGAATGCGCTCCGGGCCCAGGCGGGTACCGGGGCGGAAACTGACGGTGTAGTCCATGGGTAGCCCTAGGATGACGGCCTGTGCTCCTTCGTAGTCTTCGGAAGAACCGTTGAAGCCCTGGTTAGGCAACAGCAGTCGGGCTAGCTCCGGCTTGACGCGGGGCATTCGGCTCACCTCATCCGAATCAATTTGGCGACAAAGGGCGGCAACACGAAGGCCGCCTGGTGCACTGCTGGCGAGTAGTATTTGGTTTCCAGGGTCGGTTTATCCGCCAGCGGGGTAGTCGGGTCGTATTTCTTAGAGCAGACGGTGAAACTGAACAGTCCGCTTTGATATGTCGGGATGGACGCCAGGTACAGCCTGACGATCGGAAACACTTTGCGCAGGCCTTCGTGTAGCCCCGGAATCAGGTCGCGGTCTACCCAAGGCGATTCGGTCTGGGCGACGAACATGCCGTCATCTTTCAAGGCGGCATGCAGGTTCTTATAGAATTCCTGAGCGAACAGCCCGACCGCTGGCCCAATCGGATCGGTGGAATCGACGATAATCAGGTCAAATTCATGCTTGGCATTCTTGATGTATTCGATGCCGTCAGCTATATTGACGGTGACCCGCGGATGATCCAAGGCGCAGGAGATGGTGGGCAAATACTGCTTGGACAGCTCCACCACCCGCTGGTCTATCTCCACCAATACGGCCTCTTCCACTGAGGGATGACGCACGATCTCGCGGATGGCCCCGCCGTCACCTCCGCCCACCACCAAAACCCGTTTGGGATGGGGATGAGCATTCAGCGCCACGTGGGTGATCATCTCGTGGTAGACAAACTCGTCCTGTTCGGTGGTCTGCACAATGCTATCCAACAACAACATGCGTCCGTATTGGTGTGACTCCACGAACGCAATATCCTGGTACTGCGAACGCTCGGTATGCAAGGTCTGTTTGATGCGGTAATTGATGGTCATGTTCTTGCTGTGATACTCTTTGGCCCAGAGCTCCATCAGAAGCACCCCCTATATCGATGGTCGGTTTATTCTAGCATGTCCAATAGATTAGTGGCAAACTATTGAAAGGGAAGAGGCTGCTGGCAAGCCTTTCTCTATCTCGGCAGCGGCGAAGGTCTAGATTCCGCGCCGCGCTCGCGATGACACAGGCTTTCTCATTTGGATAGGAGGAAAGACGATGATCAAAAAGTTCAAGGGCAACGACGAGGTCTTTGTCGCAGATAGCGCCACAGTGGTGGGCGACGTCAGTATCGGCCGCGGCAGCGGCGTCTGGTTTGGGGCGGTGGTGCGCGCAGATGTGGCGCCGATAGCCATCGGCGAGCAGACCAACGTACAGGATGGCTGCCTGCTGCACGTGGCAGAGGATTGGCCGCTAAAGCTGGGCAACTGCGTGACGGTGGGCCATGGGGCTATCCTGCACGGCTGCACCATTGAAGACGGAGTGCTGATTGGCATGGGGGCAATTGTGCTGGACGGGGCGGTGGTCGGGGCCGGCAGCATCATCGGTGCCGGCGCACTGGTGCCCGAGCGCAAAGTGATCCCGCCGCGATCGTTGGTGATCGGAGTGCCGGGCAAGGTGGCGCGGGAAGTGCCAGACGAAGAAGCTGCCCACCTGCTGGAACACGCCAAGCAGTACGAGCAGCTGTGGAGGGAACGCTATCGCTAGTGGGTTTTTGGGGGCGGGTACGAAAAACCCATTCCGAACGACAAGGTAGAAGAATCAGTCGGCGAGCGACGATACCAGTTGATGCAAAGGAACCTCCCGCTGTTCGCCCTGGCGCATGTCGCGCAAGGCGGCTACGCCGCGGGCCAGTTCATCTTCGCCCAGCACCACCACAAACCGGGCACCTTGCCGTCCGGCTTGCTTCATCTGTGCCTTCAGGCTGCGCCCCAGCAGATCTTTCTCTGCAGATAAGCCTGAAGCCCGTAGCTCTGCCAGCAATTTCACGGCGGCCAGGTGGGCCACTTGTCCCAGCGAAGCAACGTAAACATCCAAGGCCGGAGCCGCCGCCGGCTGGACCCCTTCCGCCTCCTGAGCGAGGATGATGCGTTCGGTGCCGATGCCGAAACCGACGCCGGGGGTAGCCGGACCGCCGATGGATTCCACCAGGCCATCATAACGCCCGCCCCCACCGATGGCGCTCTGGGCACCGATCAGCTCGCTGCGAAACTCAAATACGGTGTTGGTGTAGTAATCGAGGCCGCGCACCAAACGGTCGTCCTGCTCAAAAGCGATCTTCAAGGCAGCCAGCCCGGCCTTCACCGTCTGGTAATGGGCACCGCAAGCGAGGCAGAGGGAGTCTGCGGGAGCTGGAGCGCCCGCCAGCTGCAACTGGCAGCGCTCGTTTTTGCAGTCCAAGACCCTGAGCGGGTTGCGCTCGAAGCGGTCCCGACAGTCGGCGCAGAGATGCTCCAGGCGCTCGCTGAGGAAAGCGGTCAAGTTGGCACGGTAGGTGGGGCGACACTTGGGGCAGCCGATGGAATTTAGGTGCAACGAAAACTGCTTTAAGCCTA
Organism: uncultured Clostridia bacterium; assembly: GCA_964450265.1. Lineage (GTDB taxonomy): Bacteria > Bacillota > UBA994 > UBA5500 > UBA5500 > JAEZJZ01. The sequence continues at coordinate 1,926 of CAYVCY010000142.1, read as the reverse complement.
GCTGCCGGTAAAACTGGTCGGCCAGGCTGATCACTTCTACGTCCGCCAGCGGGTCGTGGGTGCCAAACAGCTCCACCCCGCACTGCTGGTGCTGGCGCAGGCGACCGGCCTGCGGCTTCTCATACCGAAATACCTGACTGATGTAGTAGAGCTTGGTGGGCTGAGCCCCGGCATAGATACCATGCTCGATAAACGCGCGCACCACCGGGGCGGTCCCTTCGGCCCGCAGGGTAAGGCTCCGCTCACTGCGGTCGAGGAAGGTATAGGTTTCTTTCTGTACGATATCGGTCTGCTCGCCCACGGCACGGTTGAACAGTTCGCTGTGCTCGAACATCGGTGTGCGAATCTCGTGGAAGTTATAGAGGTGGCAGAGGCGACGGAAGGTGTCCTCTATGTGCTGAAACTTTTCCACCATTCCGGGCATTACGTCCTGCGTACCCCGAGGTGCGGTAGTGAGCATGAATGTCATCTCCTTGTAGATCGATTACTTAACCGATGATTTGGCTTTAGCCGCCAGAATGGCCCCAGGAATTTTGCCCTATTATACCATACGCACCACCGTGGACAAACAAGCGCACGGTGGTGCAGATGACAAGCAAGCCATAGCTATTGCCGCTTAGCCTTTTTTAGTTTCCCTGACCTTCCTTGACCGCGCAGCCCTCTCTCTGGCCACGGCTAAGCCAGGCGCTGGCTGCGGCGGTGAGCGGGATGGCCGCCACCAAGCCGATGCTGCCGGAGATAGCCCGCACCAATTCTGCGGCGATCATCTCCATGTTCATGACCTGATCCAGTGGCATCTCGTAAGCCAGGAAGAGCAGCAGCATGGAGGTGCTGCCTCCGGTGTAGGCCAAAATAAGCGTGTTGGTCATGGTGCCCATGATATCCCGACCGACATTCATGCCAGAACGGAATAGCTGCCAAGGGCCTAGGTCTGGGCGCAGCTGATGCATCTCAAATAAGGATGAGGAGATGGACATGCCCACATCCATCACCGCTCCCAAAGCGCCGATCACCATGCCCCCAAACAGCAAGCCTTGAAAGTTGAACTCGGTGCCCTGAGGGATGAACACCAACATCTGTGCTTCATGATCGGACAACCCGGTTAGGTTACTGATGCGACCCACCGTTACAGCCAACAGACCAGCAACTATGACGCCGCCCACAGTGCCTAGAATGGCAGCAAAGGTCTTGCAGCTGATGCCACCTATAATGGACATGGTCAGTACAACAGCTACGGCCGAGACAGCCACGGCCATCAGCACCGGGCTTCTGCCCTGTAGCAGCTGAGGCAGATAGACCCAGATGATCAGTGCGGCAGTTATCCCCAGGCCAAGCAAGGATTTGAGACCGGATTTTCCGCCCAAGAGCAACACCAACAAGATGAACAATCCCGCGGCTAGATAGAGATAGATATCCCGCACAAAACTGGTGACGTAAATATCCATCAGTTGGCCATCCTCTGCCTCGATCGCCTGCAAAATCACCTTATCCCCCGGCTCCAAGAAGATATCGTAGGCCTGATTGCCCGAGGTAAGGTGGTAAATATTCAGCACCTCTCCTTTAAAGGTGCCGCTGGTAACTCGTACATCTACGTAAAACGCTTGCGAATCATAGCCAACCTCGTCCAGCGGGCTGCTCTCTTCTTCATCCACCCGCAAGACGACTCCTCGGAAGTAGATAAAGTCGGGATCCTCAGATATGCCCTCCGGATCGGCAAAGGTATATGGCGCAGGTACGGTTAACAGCGCGAAGCAGACCAAAACAATAATGAGAAATCTTTTCATTCTCTCCCCCCCTCTTTGGGCATGATACCACACCAAATGGCAGGTTGTCCGCACTTGCCCGGAAGCCAAGAATATGCATTTGCGGAAGAGCTGCATCTTCTTAACGAAACAAGAGAGCCCACTCTTAGCGACCAAGAGTGGA
>CAYVCY010000141.1:0-5209 GCA_964450265.1 uncultured Clostridia bacterium | reverse complement strand
GGATAACAGTGACTTTTCCGCTCTCGGTAGCGAAAAGCTGGCTTTAGCTGCCCTGTTGCCCCAGGGCCACACCCGTCTGGCCTTGCCGGCTTACCACGGGGACGGGGGGGAGCCGTTGCCGCTCTTTGGATATACAGCGGTCGCCTGGAAGGACGATCAATTCTATGTAGCGGCCAAGCAAGAGGATGGGGATCTGGATAAGTGGGATCCAGCCAATTTTAACACCCCTGACTTGGCTGATTTGGTCCAGCAGCGACAAGAAGATTTCCCGGGCAATCCAATAGTTCAACAGTTGGCCCACTGCGCTTTGCATTACAGCTGCTTCACCGCCCAAAACATCTTCTACCGCCGTCTGGAGGGGGGCATCCCGGTTTCCGGCCGCTGCAACGCCGCCTGTGTGGGCTGCATTTCCGAGCAGGAGGCCGAATGTTGTCCTTCGCCGCAGTCGCGGATTAAGTATCAGCCGACGGTAGAACAGGTGCTGCAGGTCGCCTTGCCCCATCTACTACAGGCCCCCGAGGCCATCATCTCCTTCGGACAGGGTTGCGAAGGGGAGCCGCTGCTGCAGGCCGACTTGCTGGCCCAGTTCATTCGTGAAGTGCGGGCGCAGACTAACCGCGGGACTATCAATGCCAACACTAACGCCGGCTATCTGGATGGCGTGCGCCAGGTGGTCGAGGCGGGGATTGATTCGTTGCGGGTGAGCATCAACAGCGCTATCCCAGACAACTACCGAGCCTATTATCGCCCCAGCTATCGGTTTGAAGATGTGCAGGAGTCCATTCGCGTCGCCCGCCAGAAAGACGTCTATGTTGCGCTGAACCTGTTGGCTTTTCCCGGCGTCACCGATCGCGAAGACGAATTGGAGGCGCTGATCGAGCTGATCCGCAAGAACGACGTGAATATGGTGCAGGTGCGCAATCTAAATATCGATCCGGATCAGTATTTGGCGCTGATGCGCCATTCCTACGGCGACCTGTACGGCATGCAGCAGTTAGCAGACATCCTCACTTCGGAAGTCCCCGGTCTGCGAGTCGGCAGCTTTAGCCACCCAGCGAAATGACCAGTCACGGGGACGTGCCCATGGTACCCGTGGGCCTCCGCTCTCCGCTCTTTCGCGGATGGGGTAATGGCTGCGTTGGCAGATCCCTTGTTTTGCCTGGATAAACCTGATATTATTATCATACAATTTGGCATATGATTAGGGGTGAAGGTTATGGCGATTGCTAAGACCCGTCCAATAGGAGAATGGGGTGACCTAGGCATGAGAGTACCCTCAGTTAAAGAGATGGAGCGAGCGCTTGGCCTCGACCGCGCCAAGTCTGTCAGTGCCACTGATTCAGACAACGACGGTGAAAGCGACAGCTCCTTCGCAGAGTGGTATGAAGAGGAGTTGCGCGCCCTCTACAAGAAGCTGAAGGCTTCTTCAAAGTAGGGGGTGCCCTTTTTGTGCAATCCAGATAGTCACCGCAAGACTGCAGCGCAGGGTGAATTCTTCTTCGCCAAGTTTCTGCTGAGCGATGGCAGGGAGTATCCTAGGCCAGTCTTCGTTGTTGGTAATGCCGGAAATGATAGCCGAGATGTTATCGTTTGCTCGTGCACTGCACAGCCGAAGAGAACTGACTTCGATGTCCCGGTACAGCTGAAAAGAAAGACTCACATTCGCACCAACAAGATATACACAGTGCAAAGAGATAGCCTTCTGTTCAAAATGGAGTCTGATTTGACAGGCGCAGCGTTGGAGTCAAAGTAAAGAGAGCAATTGCCGCAATCCAAACCTCTTGATGAGCTCGCCCCGTTTTTTCGTTTGCTTGGCAGGCTACGTTTCGGTTTTGAGTGATCGCGCCCGCTTGCCGGGCGTTAGGCTGTTATGCTATAATGCTCTAGTGAATCGTCCGGAATGAACCGCGAAAACTGCGGCCCGGCCGCATAATGCATATTGCTTGATGCTCAGTGGAAAGAGGTGATAGACATGAAGGAAAAGATCCATCCTAAGTACGAGAAGGCTATCGTTACCTGCGCTTGCGGCGAGACTTTCGAGACTGGCTCCGTCAAGAAGCAGCTGAAAGTAGAATTGTGCTCCAAGTGCCACCCATTCTTCACCGGCAAGCAGAAGCTGGTCGACACAGGTGGACGCGTTGACCGTTTCAGACGGAAATACGGTTTGACCGAGAAATAGTCATGCTGAAGCAGAGCCTTGCCGCTCTGCTTCTTATATCTAGGCACATTGCCGTCAGGTTGATAAGCAGATGAATCAGGCGGCATGCTCGGCGAACATGCTTCTCTAGGTTAAAGCTTCAGCAGCGGAGGTGGAGTACCTTGTCTAAAGTGACCACCATCGGCGGGCAAGCCGTCATGGAAGGCGTGATGATGCGTGGCCGGCGGCAGTTGGCTATCGCCGTTCGTCAGCCCGACGGGCAGATCTCGGTGACGGTGCGCCCTAACTGGCGCCTGCAAAGCTACGCTTCTTGGTTTCGGCTGCCGATTCTGCGCGGATTGGCCGCCTTTGTGGAAGCATTGGTGGTAGGAGTGGACGCAATCTTGCACTCTGCCAACGTTTCATCTCCCGACGATGTGCAGCTGAGCAAGCGGGATGCCGCTATCTCTGTGGTGATTGGGTTGGGTTTGGGCGTGGGCATGTTCATGCTGCTGCCCACCTTCCTGGTGCATTTCCTGCAGCGCCTGGATTGGCCAGTGTTGGTGATGAACTTAGCGGAGGGTTTGCTCAGGCTGAGTATTTTCTTAGGATATGTGTTGCTGGTTGGCCTGATGCCGGATATGCGCCGCTTTTATCAGTATCACGGGGCAGAACACAAGACCATTCATGGCTTTGAAGCCGGCGATCCGTTGGAGTGGACACACCTTAAGGGCTATTCCTGTTATCATCCGCGCTGCGGAACCGCTTTCCTGTTGCTGGTGATGCTGGTCAGTTTGGTGATCTTCTCGTTCTTCGGCTGGCCCAACCTTTGGGTGCGCCTAGGTAGCCGTCTAGTGCTGTTGCCGTTGGTTGCCGGCATAGCTTATGAACTGAGTCGCCTGGCTACCCGCCAGCCTTGGAATCGCTGGTTGGGGTGGCTGATTCGCCCGGCACTGCTGCTGCAGGGTGCTACCACCCGCGAACCGGATCAAGATCAGGTGGAAGTGGCGGTGGCGGCTTTACAGGCCGTCTTGGACGCCGAGCCAGATCTGGCCTGCGAATAGAACCCTCCCCGGCGTTACACCCTGAATTAAGAGAGAGGTGCACAAGCAGTGTTTGAGCGATTGCGGGAGATTAAGCAACGGTATGAAGAATTGACGCGCCTGGCCAGCGATCCAGAAGTGATTGTCCGGCAGAACGAGTGGCGCCAGTATGTCAAGGAACAAGCGGCTATTGCAGAAACTGTGGAGGTGTATAATCAGTACGTAAGCGTCAGCGAACAATTGACTGCTGCCCAGGAGATGCAGCAGGAGGGCGGGGCTGACGCCGATTTCCTGGCCATGCTGGATGAAGAGATCGACGAGCTGGCAGAGCAACAGGAAAAGTTGACTCAGCAATTGAAGGTGCTGCTGATTCCTAAGGATCCGAACGACGATAAGAACGTGATCATGGAGATCCGCGCCGGTACCGGCGGTGACGAAGCGGCTATCTTTGCTGCCGATCTCTATCGCATGTATACCCGCTACGCCGAGCGTCAAGGTTGGAAGGTTGAATTGATGAGCATGAGCGAGAGTGACCTAAATGGCTTTAAGGAAGTGATCTTCCTGATTGAAGGCCGGGGCGCTTTCAGCCGCTTGAAGTATGAAAGCGGAGTGCATCGAGTGCAACGGGTGCCGGCCACCGAGGCCAGCGGACGCATCCACACCTCCACCTCTACCGTGGCCGTGCTACCAGAAGCGGAAGAGGTGGACGTGCAGATCGATCCTAACGATCTGCGCATCGATACTTTTTGTAGCTCTGGTCCAGGCGGTCAGAGCGTGAACACCACTTATTCGGCGGTGCGCATGACCCATTTGCCCACCGGGCTGGTGGTCTCTATGCAGGATGAAAAGTCGCAGATTAAGAACCGCGAAAAGGCGCTGCGGGTGTTGCGCTCCCGCTTGCTGGAGTTGGAGCAAGAGAAACAGCATAGCCAGTTGGCCGAGGCCCGGCGCAGCCAGGTGGGCACCGGCGATCGCAGCGAGCGCATTCGCACCTATAATTTCCCCCAGGGAAGGGTAACCGATCATCGCATCGGCCTCACCGCACACAACATTGCCGCCATCATGGACGGCGATATCGACGATATCCTGCAGGCCTTGATTACCGACAGCCAGTTGCAGAGCCTGTCCGGTGAGTAGAATGAACCGACAGTGCGCTTGGCAATGGGGAACCGAAGAGTTACATCAGGCGCGAGTGACGGACGCCCGTTGGCAGGCTGAATTGCTACTGAGAAGCGCGCTCCGCGAATCGCGGGCGCGCTTTTTCGCTAACCTAACCCGTGAAATTGACGATCAGGCCGGACAGTTATTTGCCGATTGGATCGCTGCCCGCTGTCAGGGGACCCCATTGCAGTACTTAGTCGGCAGCCAGGAGTTCATGGGCTTGGAAATCGCGGTTACGCCGGCGGTGCTTATCCCCCGGCCGGACACCGAAGTGCTGGTGGAGCAGACTATCGCCTTGTTGCGTCCACATCCCGTCCCCCGGGTGGCCGACCTGGCCACCGGCAGCGGGGCTATCGCCCTGGCACTGGCAGACCGCCTTCCCCGCGCCCAGGTGGTGGCTACCGATATCTCACCCGAAGCGCTGCAGGTGGCTCAGGCGAATGCCGCCCGCTTGGGGCTGGGCGGGCGCATAGAGTGGCACCTCGGCTCCTGGGCGGAGCCGCTGGCCGGCGGACCGCCTTTCCAGGCGATCGTCTCCAACCCACCCTATATCCCTTCTGCCGCCATTGTCACCCTCGGCGACGAGGTGCGCCGCGAACCGCGCCTGGCTTTAGACGGCGGCTTGGATGGGCTCGATTGCTACCGCATGCTCATCCCTCAGGCCAAAGCGCACCTAGCGCCCGATGGCTATCTGGTGCTGGAGGTGGGCGCAGGGCAGGCCCCGGATGTTTGCAGCCTGCTGCGCCTGGCCGGCTTTCGCCGCCCCCGCGTCGTCCCCGACCTCGCCGGCATCCAGCGTGTGGTTATTTCGTCCCCCGAATGATACAGCGGGACGTGTACCTTGTAACATCGCGATGTTACAAGGTAC
>CAYVCY010000140.1:2129-5226 GCA_964450265.1 uncultured Clostridia bacterium | reverse complement strand
AGTGCCGGCTCGTGCAGCCAGGCGCCGGTTAAAGCTAGCTTTTGCTTCATGCCATGGGAGAAGCTCTGAATCAGGTCTCCCACTGCCTGCTGCAGATCAAACATCTCCAGCAACCGGTTGATGCGTCGCCGTCGGGTTTCCGCCGGCACTCCGTAAACATCGGCGATGAAATTGAGGTACTCCACGCCAGAAAGCTTGTCATATAGGTCCGGGTTGTCCGGCACAAAGCCGATGCTCGCTTTCGCTTTCAGCGGTTCTCGAATCACATCATACCCGTTGACCATAATCTGTCCGCTGTCCTGTCTCAACAGGCCTACTGCCATTTTGAGGGTGGTGGTCTTGCCTGCCCCATTAGGGCCTAGAAAGCCGAAGATCTCACCTGGTTTGACGTGCAGGCTGAGATCATCCACTGCCTTGACGGCACCCTTCTGATAGCTCTTCGATACGCCGATAATCTGCAACATCTATGGACCTCCTCTTTAAGCACACATCGAATTACCATTTCTACACAGACATCTTACCACAGTCATCTGTGCAGCTGTAGGGTCTAATACGCGTGCAACCGGCAAAGGTTGCAACCAGGCCCAGCCTGAACCGAGACTGCCGCAGAACCGCCGAAGGCGGTCATTCTGAGCACCCCTTTTCTTCTTGTCGTCCTGAGCATCTGCGAAGGATTTCACCGGCGACGTCGAGGCGTCGCCGGGGTCTAGATTCTTCTGTTCGTGCCTTCAGGCTCGGTTTTAGCAAGTACTTCTTGTCACAAGCAAAAACTGATGGTATGATTTATTCGACAGAAAAATCCCCTGGCGGTAAGCAATATCTTGAGATGTTGCGGGCAACTTGATTTAATACATATCCACTGATAAACAATTTCATATTCACTGGATGAATTGCGCGGGAGAGATCGTTTAGTTCAGACGACGCCGAAGGAGCAAAATGCACTCCTTGCCACTGGGTGCAACAAACTCTCAGGCAAAAGGGCCGCGCAAGGACAGGACTCTGGAAAGCTGCTAGGCAGCACCGAAGGAGCAGTGAGTCGCCAGGCGGCTCTCAAAATCTCTCAGGTAACAAGAGACAGAGGCGAAGGGCACGCAGAGTGTTTTTCGTCTTTTTTTTGTGAAATCACGAACGGGTGCCTAGAATGCCCGCGTTCATGGCAAATTACCTTGCTTACATCAGGTTTATGCTTGCTCCAGGTGGCAAAGAATATAGCCTGATGCAATAGGGGACAGAGGTGAACAGAGCTTTGCGAACTAAAGTTTTGGTAATCAGCAACAATCCGACTGCCGAGCTAAATCAGAACGATCAGTTGATCCAAGGAGACCTGTTGCAGGTGCTGCAGTTGGCCAGGGACCTGGTGCACCAGGGTCATCTGTTGATCTCTCACCCGCTGGCCGGCAGCGTCAAACCAAACGAGACTCCGTATAAGTCTATCGTCCTCAGTCGCAGACCACGGGGACCCGTGGACTACGAATCGCTATCCGTGATCGAGGGCAGCCTGCGCACAGCGGGACGGATGCTGGGGGAGAATCCTCTTCCGGATTATCCCGAGCAGGTGCTGGCCGATTTCCAGCTGATCGATCGCTCGCTATTGGAGCACGCGCTGCAATCGCTTCCGGGGTATCTATGACGGAAAGATTTTTCGCTGCGCTCAGAATGACAATGTATGGGAGATTCTTCGCTGCGCTCAGTCCAGCGGACAAAGAACTGAGATTCTTCACTGTGTTTAGGACGACCTGAGCAGGGAAATAGCCAGATGGCACGAACAACCGATATGAGCGGTTGATATCTTCCCACTAACAACCCCTAGATCAGGGTTGGACATCGGGCATCGGTGTGCAGATATATGAACCAACCAAACGCTTGTAAAGGAGGAGATTCAGTGTCAGACAACTTGTATGACATCATTATTGTCGGTGGCGGCCCCGGCGGTTTGGCGGCTGCTATCTACGGCGCTCGCTCACGCATGCGCACACTGTTGATTGAAAAGGGAAAGACTGGCGGTCAGGCAGCAACTACCGAAGATATGGAGAACTACCCCGGTTTTGCTAGGGGTACCACCGGCCCCGGACTGATGGCTTCTTTCACCGAGCATGCCAAGTCCTTCGGTGCAGAGATTGTGCGCGGAGAAGTAAACAAGGTCGACTTAGAGGAGAAGATAGTCTATGCCAAGGATGGCCAGAGCTACCGGGGCAAGACCATCATCCTTTCTCCTGGTGCTGTGCCTCGCACTCTGAATATCCCTGGTGAACATGCTTTGCGCGGCAAAGGTGTTTCGTACTGCGCTACCTGCGACGCCGACTTCTTTACCGAGTTGGACATCGTGATCCTCGGTAACGGGGATGCGGCCATCGAAGAGGCCAACTTCCTCACTAAGTTCGCCGAGACGGTAACTATCGTCGTGATTCACGATGAAGGCATTTTGGATGCGGCGCCAATGCTCCAGGATCGCGCCTTCAAGAACCCCAAGATCAAATGGATTTGGAACTCCACCTTGGCCGAGATCAAGGGTGATGGTATCGTTGAGAGCGTCGTAGTGAAGAACGTGAGGACTAACGAGCTGACCGAGATGGAGACCAACGGCGTGTTTATCTATGTGGGCACCGTGCCTCAAACCGGTTTCCTGAAGGACAGCGGTTTGCAGCTAGACCCGCGGGGATACATCGTCACCAACGAACAGATGGAAACCAATATTGGAGGCGTATTCGGTGTAGGCGACGCCAGGGTTAAGTACCTGCGTCAGGTGATCACCGCCGCGGCCGATGGGGCTATTGCTGCTGTGGCGGCCGAGAAATTCATCGGTGAGGAAGAGGGCTTCCGAGCATCCGTTCTGGAAGAAGAGCGCCCGGTGGCAGTCGTTTTCTGGTCACCGATGGTGGAGAAAGCTATCCAGGCGATGCCGCTGATCGAAGCTACCATCGAAAGCTACGATCAGCAGGTCAAATTGTGGAAAATGGACACTTACCGCAACCAGCGGGTTGCTAAGCGCTATGGCGTGACCGAGAATCCGACTATCGTCTTCATTCACCAAGGCGAAGTGATCGGCACTCTGGTGGACACCGAAGTGACCGAGGACAACATTCGCCAAGCCCTGATG
>CAYVCY010000140.1:0-2029 GCA_964450265.1 uncultured Clostridia bacterium | reverse complement strand
CGGCACTCTGGTGGACACCGAAGTGACCGAGGACAACATTCGCCAAGCCCTGATGGGCGTGGTCAAGTAACGATCACTGGTTGGGGAAGGCAGGCCGGTGCGAGACCGTCGATGATCACCCTGAAGAGGTGGGACTGGGGGACTGACCCTACCGTTCCGGCGGAATGGGCCTAGATTCTTCGCAACGGTCTCGGATAGTCCGCCAGCCTTTCCCCAGAGAAATAGCTATCTCTATTGGAGGAGGTGAAAAAATGATAGAAGTCCATAAGGATAACTTTGAGGCCGAGGTATTGCAGGCTGAGGGCACCATACTGGTTGATTTCTGGGGCCCTAAGTGTGAGAACTGCCTGGCGGTGATGCCTGATGTGGAAGCTTTGGCTGAGCAGTACGGTGACCAGATCAAGTTCTGCAAGCTGAATACCACCGGCAACCGTCGTCTGGCTATCTCGCAGAAGGTGCTCGGTCTGCCAGTAATCGCTTTCTACCAGAATGGCGAGAAAGTGGCTGAACTGGCTAAGGACGACGTCACCCGCGAGAACATCGAAGCCAAGATCAAGGAATTCATCTAGGAACCCACTCAGGAAAACTCAAAGGAGGTGAACCCCCAATGCGATTGGAAATAGGCAATATCCAGATCAAGGATGTCCAGTTCGGCTCCGCTACCAAAGTGGAGAGCGGTGTGCTCTACGTGAACAAAGAGGAGCTGATCGCTGAACTGCAGGACGAGCGTTTGGCCTCCATCGATGTTGAACTGGCCAAACCTGGTGACTCTACCCGGATCATCCCGGTGAAGGACGTGATCGAGCCCCGCGTAAAAGTGGAAGGCGATGGCGGCATGTTCCCGGGATTCGTGAGCAAGGTTGAAGTGGTCGGTTCAGGCCGCACCCATGTGCTGAAGGGTGCCAATGTGGTTACCACCGGCAAGATCGTCGGTTTCCAAGAAGGCATCGTCGACATGAGTGGCCCCGGGGCGGACTTCACACCTTTCTCCAAGACCCAAAACGTGGTGATTATCGCTGAGCCGCTCAAAGACCTGTCTAAGCAGGATCACGAAGCGGTGTTGCGCACCATGGGCCTGAAAGCCGCTGCTTACCTGGGCCAGGCCGGTAAGGACGTGCAACCGGACGAACTGGTCACTTATGACTGCCCTCCGTTGCAGGAGGCGGTGAAGCAATATCCGGATCTACCGAAAGTGGCTTACGTGTACATGCTGCAAAGCCAAGGCCTGCTGCATGACACCTATGTCTACGGTGTAGATGCCAAAAAGATCCTCCCCACCTTCATCTACCCGACCGAGGTGATGGATGGTGCAATTGTCAGCGGAAACTGTGTTTCGGCCTGCGACAAGAATACCACCTACCACCACTTGAACAGCCCAGTGATTCACGACCTGCTGGAACGTCATGGTAAGGACTTCAACTTCATCGGCGTCGTGATCACCAACGAGAACGTCACCTTGGCTGACAAGCAACGCTCCTCCAGCATCACCGCCAAGTTGATCGAGTGGTTGGGTGTAGACGGTGCGATCATCTCTGAAGAGGGCTTTGGGAACCCCGATGCCGATCTGATGATGAACTGTACCAAGTTGGAGAAAAAGGGCATCAGGACTGTGCTGGTTACCGACGAGTATGCTGGCCGTGACGGCGCCTCTCAGTCCCTGGCTGATGCTAATCCTGCGGCAGACGCTGTGGTTACCGCTGGCAACGCCAACGAGCTGATCACTCTTCCGCCGATGGATAAGGTGATTGGGCATGTGGAAGTGGCTGACGTGATTGCCGGTGGCTTCGCTGGCAGCCTGCGCGAAGACGGTTCAATAGTGGCCGAAATCCAAGTGATCACCGGCGCCACCAACGAGCTGGGCTACAACAAAATGTCCGCTCGGATGCTCTAGACGCCCATCCGACCATATTGGCAAGAGCGGCAGCCAGCGCCCCTTTGTTGCTCAGGGTTGCTGACCCGTTCAATGGAACAATCAAATTAGGGAAAGGAAGTGTGCTCGTGCTTAAAGGCAAGAAGGTTGCCATTCTTG
>CAYVCY010000139.1:1913-5391 GCA_964450265.1 uncultured Clostridia bacterium | reverse complement strand
GGTGCTCCTGTACCGCTCTTCGGAACGGTGCAGAGCACCTGTCCCCCAGTCCCACAGCATCAGCGAAGAATCCAGAACCGTTCCGGCGGGACGGTCCCCCAACCCCGCCTTTTGAGGCCGCCTTAGGCGCTTTGTCCACTGTCCTGGATTGTCCCTATCTGTTACAGAGTCGTCGCAAGTCGTAAAGGTGCTCTGCCGTCAAGCTAATGCTTTCCGGCCCGGTTTTGCGCACGTTGCCCTCCACCAACAGTAAGGCGCAGCCGAGAGCGATCTGAGCGTATTTCTGCTGGGCCCGGGAAAAGACGGCGATATCGATCAAACCGACCTCATCCTCGATGGTCAGAAAGATCACCCGCTGTTTGCTCTTGGTAGGTGGTGTTTGGCGGGAGACAACGATTCCAGCTACCCGCACCCGGTCACCATCCTGATGGGAACGCAGCAAACGACTGTCGATGGCCCCAAACCGTTGCAGCTGTGGTCGATAGAGGCTTAACGGGTGAGCAGAAATGTACAAGCCGGTCAGTTCTAGTTCGGCGAAGACACGCTCTGCGAGCTCCTGCTTGGCAGGGAGGGCTTGTTCTAGTTCGGCTGGCAAGGCCAAGGTGAACTGGCCGGTCGGTTGTTGGCGGCTGTGCTGATAATAAGCCGGCATTTCCGCCAGCAGGTTCACTTCCTCTGCCACCCGGTCGAAAGCTCCGATGCGAATCAGGTTCTCTGTTGCCCGCTCTGGCAAACTGACCCGCCACATGAAATCCTGAAAAGAGCTGAAAAGGCGCTCCGAGCGCGCCTCGCAGATGGCGGCGATCTGGTGATCATTCAACCCCTGCAACGCGCTCAAGCCAACACGGATGCCACCCCGTTCCACTGTGAACTGGGCGGCACTGGCATTGACGTCGATCGGATGGATGGGGATGCCCAGCACCCGGGCGTCCTGCAACAGCACCCGCGAGGGGTAGAAGCCCATCGGCTGGTTGTTCAGCAGGGCAGTGAGGAAGTGAGCCGGATAATGGGCTTTCAGATAGGCGGTGTAATAGCCGGTGAGACCAAAGGTGGCCGCGTGCGCCTTGTTGAAGCCGTAAGCGGCAAAGGCGGCCAATTGGCGAAACACCTCTTTGGCCACCGTTTCTTCCACCCCGCGGGCCACCGCTCCACTGATGAACTCGCCTTCCAAACCGCTGATCTCCTCCTGTGAACGGTTGTGGGTCATAAAGCGACGCAGCAGATCCGCCTGTCCCAGGCTGAAGCCGGCCAGGACACTGGCTACCTGCAGCACCTGTTCCTGATAGACGATCACCCCGTAGGTGCTGTGCAAAATTGGCTCCAGACAGGGATGGGCGTAAGTGACGGTTTCCTGGCCGTGCCGCCGACGCACAAAGGGAGTGACCATGTCGGCCTGCATCGGTCCCGGCCGCATCAGAGAGATGTTGGCGATGATATCTTCGAACTCGGTGGGTTGTAGCTTGCCCAACAACTCGCGCATGCCTGGGCTCTCCAATTGAAACAGGCCGACGGTTTTGGTGGAACGGAGCAGAGCATAGACAGCCGGGTCGTTTAGGGGCAGCCGCTCCAAATCCAACTTGATCCCTTGCTCGGCTAAACTCTTAACGCTGTCCTCGATCGCCGAAAGAATGCGCAGCCCCAACAGGTCCATCTTCACCAATCCCAGGGCTTCGATGTCATCCTTATCGTATTGGCAGATGATCACTCCTTTGGCACTCCATTGCAGTGGCACCAGGTCAGTGATCGGTTCTCGGCTGATCACCACTCCCCCCAGGTGCACACTCAGGTGTCGGGGGAAGCCGTTCATCACCTGACAAAATCGCAGCAGCGTATCCCAAGGTTCCCCCAGTGGGAACTCTCCCCGTAACTCCGGCAGATTAGCGATGGCCTGTCCCATCTGGTCGGCCCGAACGTGGGGCAAGAAGCGGGCCAGGCGATCTATTTCCGTTTTCGGCAGATCCATCGCTTTGGCCACTTCCCGCAAGGCGCTGCGGGCGGAGATGGTGTTCACGGTACCGATCATCGCCACATGGTCGGTGGTATAGGTTTGGTAGACATAATTCAACACTTCATCCCGGCGCTGAGAGTCGATATCCAGGTCTATGTCCGGCATCCCTTTGCGCTCGGGATTGAGAAAGCGTTCGAACAGCAGGCTGTGCTCGATCGGATCTACCGCGGTGATGCCTAGCAAATAGGCCACCAGCGAGTCGGCGGCCGAGCCGCGGCCGGCGCAACGGATGCCCGATCGGCGGGCGAAGTTGACAATGTCCCACACCACCAGAAAATACTCGCAGAAGCCGAGCTGCTCGATAATCGCCAGCTCATGTTCCAGGCGGAGGCGCACCTTTTTGGGAATGCCCTTGTAGCGCTTCCTCGCCCCTTGCTGACAGAGATGGCGCAGCTGGCTGGAGGCAGTCCGCTGGGGTGGCAGGGGAAAGGCGGGGAAGTGATATTCCCCCAGCGGCAACTGTAGGCGACAGCGCTCGGCGATCGATAGCGTGTTTTCCAGAGCCTGAGGATAGTCTCTAAACAGCTTGGCCATCGCCTTGGGCCCTTTGAAATAGCGCTGATCGTTTTGGTGCCGTCGGGGATGGGGCTGATAGATGCTGATGTTTTCGCCCATGCAGGTGAGCAGATCCCGCACCGGATGATCGGCCTTGCGCAGGAAGTGCACGTTGTTGCTGGCTACCAGCGGCAAGCCGAGCTCCTCGGCCAGCCGAGCCAGTCCAGCCAACAGGCGAGGGCTTTCAGGCAGCAGCGGATGCTCCAGTTCCACGAAGCAGTCTTGCTGAAAGATATCCTGCAGCGACATCAACCATTCCAGGCTTTCCTGCCGCCGGTCCGCCAGCAGATCTTGGCTGAGGCGGGAGTGGGCGCAGCCGCTGAGGCAGATCAACCCTTCCCGGAAGCGCTCAATAGTGGGTAGATCGGCTAACGGGGCTTTTCCCGGTTGCTGCAGATGCAACTGGCTGAGCAGACGGCAGAGGCTGCTGTAGCCGGAGAGATTCTGTGCCAATAACGTCAGGTGATGGCCACTATCCAGTTGCAGTTCCGTGCCGATGATCGGGAGCACCCCGCTGCCCTCGGCCGCCCGGTAAAAGCGGATGGCACCGGCAAGCGTGGCATGATCGGTTAAGGCGACGGCCGGCATCTCGTAAAAGGCGGCTGCCTTGATCAGCTCCGCTGGGTGGGGCGTGGCATCTTTGAAACTGAAGTTGGAGTGGACGTGCAAGTGCACAAAACCGTCTTTAATCATAGATACAGCGCAGATACCACTGCCGTTTGTTCGTCTCATAGACCAGTTCGTATTGGCCGCATTGCCCGGCACACCTGGCCGCCACCACCGCATGCAGCCGCTCCACCGTCTGTTTGCGCCACCAATCGCCACTCACCGTCCAGCGCTTTAGCACCCCCTCAATTCGATATTGTCGCCCCCGCCAGACAAAAGCCTCCGGCTGTTTAGCCGGAGAAATGCGCA
>CAYVCY010000139.1:0-1813 GCA_964450265.1 uncultured Clostridia bacterium | reverse complement strand
GTAAGCAGGATCGATTTGGCTAGCCAAGCGATGGCGATCACCGCCAGCACCCGTTTCCAGGGGAGCTTATGCACCACCTGCAGAATCAGCCCCTGATAAATGTAGACGGCGATATCCATGGCCACGCCAAACCCAGCCGTGACGAACAGCCAACCGCTGCCGTAGGAGACCAGCCCCGGGTAATATGCGCTGTGCATGCCGACGAAGAGCAGGATCATGAAGGTGAATAACGTATTCAGCAGGCTGGGGAGCCAAGCAAACCCGAACAGGCTGACGAACTCTGACCACGAAGCGCTGCCCTCGGAATAGTGCAACCCTAAGCGATGGTAAAGCCAAGCGATAACTGGAAAACTAACCAAGCCAACCAAAGTAACCCGCAACAGGCCCACTGGAATCGGAACGCCAGATAAGAGCCAAAACAGATACCCTGACGCTCCGCCGGTCAGTCCGCCTAATAGGAGGCTAACCATCAGAAACCGCCCCTTGCCTTGCTCCAGAGCTTGGCGAGGCTTAACGATCAACAGCCAAAGGAAGCGTCCAAAGCTCATGGTAACATCCCTCCGTTCACCAAGAATGCGGCAGCCTGACTGATCCAGTGCCCCTTTTCACCCAGCAAAATGGACGCTTGCCACAGAAAAAAGGAGAGTACAGCAGCGGTGGCCATCAGGGTTGGTATCGGCGACTCCACCAGGGCTAAGCCGAAGCTCTGCAGGATGCTGGGGAGCCGCTTGATTTCCCCTTGCGGCTGCCCATTCAACATGGTCAGGATGCGCCTATTCTGCTCTGTCAGGTCGCCGTCAATCTCTGGCTTGGCTGCTCGCAACTGCCGCTCGAGATTCATTCTTTGCATCCTCCTTTGCTGGTTGTTGTCTCTCCAAATCCTTGCGTAGCCGTTCTTTCGCTTTGTGCAAGCGGGACATGACGGTGCCGATAGGGATGCTCAAGGTCTGGGAGATCTCCTGGTAGCTGCAATCGGACCAGTAGAAAAGCACGATCACCTGTCGATAGTGTTCGGGTAATCTTCCGACCGCTTGCTGTACCTGCCACCGCTCGTCCGCTTGCACCGCCTGCGCCTCCGGGTCAGGCCCCAGGTTTGGCAGGCGCTCATCCAAAGGCTCCAGTTTCGGTCTCTGTCGTCGAATGTGGTCGATAGCTGTGCGGATGGTAATTTGCTTCAACCAACCTCCAAACCGTGCCGGATCGTCAAGTTTCTTCAGTCCACTGAATGCCCGTAGGCAGGCTTCTTGATAAACATCATCTCTATCGCCGTGCTTATACAGCAGGTGGCTGATCACACCATAGACCATCTTGCCATAGCGGTCCAGGAGGTGAGCGGCCGCCTGCTCACTTCCCGACAAGCAGTCTAGTACCAGCTGTTCGGTCGCTATTTCCAGCACGCGTTCGCCTCCTTTCACCCTATACGTCGTTTCTTAGCGGCAGTTTATTCGCAAAGAAACGAGGGT
Source organism: uncultured Clostridia bacterium (assembly GCA_964450265.1). Lineage (GTDB taxonomy): Bacteria > Bacillota > UBA994 > UBA5500 > UBA5500 > JAEZJZ01. The sequence continues at coordinate 350 of CAYVCY010000139.1, read as the reverse complement.
TGTCGTCTTTTTCTCTTCCTCCCGTCATGGCTAACGCCATGCCACCTCCCTCGTCAGAGGGAGGCAGGGGAGCCCTCTTATCTCGGCCCCTCATCTCGGCCCCCTCCGCGAGGGGGCGGCTGTCGCTCTAGCGCCTGGGGGAGTCTTGGGGGCTGTCGCGTTAGGAGCAGAGGAGTCAATTCCCACGGGGCCTCTTTAGGCGTGGCGCTCTTTGTTTACCAACAGAGTGACCGAGAAGATGGCGGCGGCGAAGCCGAGCTGCATCAGCATCGGTCCGTAGACGTTGGTTTGCTCGCTGATGCCATCGATGGCGCGGACAAACCAGTAGGTGGGCAAAAACTTCGCTACGG
>CAYVCY010000138.1:0-5552 GCA_964450265.1 uncultured Clostridia bacterium | reverse complement strand
GCTTGCGCGACAATCGCTTTATTTGCCCGCAACATCTGCGGATGTTGCTAGTAGGTACAAGCCGATAGTCGCTTGCGCGACAATCGCTTTATTTGCCCGCAACATCTGCGGATGTTGCTAGTAGGAGGTGGAAATGATGGAATTTGAGTTCAACGGTGTCGCGCTGGTCCCTTTGATTATCGGTTTGGTAGAAGTGGCCAAACGGGCAGGGCTGCCCACCAAGCTGTCCCCGCTTTTATCGCTGCTACTAGGTTTGGGAGGAGGGTTTCTGTTGTATGGCGGCAATCTTCCCAACGCGATTATCAACGGCGCGCTGATCGGCCTTTCAGCGTCGGGCCTTTACTCCGGAACCAAAGCTATGATCGGGAAGTAGATAAAGTGAAAGCCCTTGAAACCAGGAGGTTTCAAGGGCTATTTTTGCTTTACAGCTTGACCGTTCCTACGCCATCTTCGATGTCTATCTCCGTCCCGAAGGGGACTGACAAGTCGGCCAGCTGCCGCAGGATCTGGGTGCCCAACTCGCCTTTGGCCAACAGTGGCCTTCCCCTCACGGTGCGCCGCTTGCCAAATCCCAGAGTCACCGGGTAGAGAAGGCATTCCACCAATTCTCCTCCCTGGTAGCGGCACTTGGGTAGCACGCTTTCCCAGTACTTAGGCTGGGCGGGGAAACCTCTCAGGTCACCCATGCTGCGCCGGTCGTAGTAGTCAGCCGGGGTGGCATAGTGATCTAGTTCGGTCTTTTCGTAGACGTCCGCTGGCATCTTGCGCACAGTTTCGTTCTGGAAGACGAAGTTGCCCAGGCTGTAGAAGATGGGTTTGCCCTGGTAAATCTCGATGCCCCGCATGATGTGGGGCCCATGCCCGATAAAGGCATCGACACCGGCGTCGATACATGCCCGGGCGTACTCCGGGTGGAACGTGGCCGGTTTCTCGGGGGCACTTCCTCCCTCATGCCAGTGCATGCTATAGGCGACGAAGTCCGACTGGCGCTTGGCATCGCCAATCCACTTAACATTGCCGTCCAGGTCGGACTGGTTGACCTCTGTATAGGTTCCCAGCTGTTCGCCCACTACGAAGCGAGCCCCTGCCAGGGTAACTTCCCCTTCCCTGTCGGCTCTCCTCCATCCATTTTGAATGGCCCTTTGTTTCCTAGCTTCGTTGCCGACAGACAGGCTGATCTGCTGCAGCGACGCTAGCTGCTCCGAAGAGACCACGAAATAGGTCTGGTAACGGACCGGGTTGAGACCAGGTCGTCCGACGGAGTCTGGCCTCTGTTCTCCAGCTCTGCCAAAGGACGCAAAGGAGGAGCTGGCGGACAAGAACCCTACCCTACCTTGAGCGAGGTCTAGATAGCGAGCCGAACGGGCGTCGGTCAGGTTTTCGCCTACCCCTGCATGACAGAACCCTGCTTGATCTAGCAACTGGGAGGTGCGCCGCAACCCTTCGATGGAATAGTCCAGAGAGTGGTTGTTTGCCCTCCCCAGCAGGTTGAACCCGGCCCATTGCAGCTCCTTAATCATGGTGGGATCGGTCTGGGTGTAGGTGCCGCCACTTTCGGCAACCGGATGGCCGACATACTCATGAATCAACATTTCCAGATTGGTGAAGCGAATGTCACCGCTACGTAGAATTGACCACAGCTCTTGATGTTCCGGTTCGGTGTAGGGTGACAGCTTGCGAGTGATGAAGATGTCGCCAGTGGCAGTGAGGATGAAATCCCGCGCCTCGTCGTTGTATCGCATCGGTTGGCCCCCTTTCAAAGTGGGTGAGTTTGGAATTTGTCTCTTAGGCTTACCCGAGCAGAGTTCTTGGACTGACCCTTTATCCCTACGCTCCTACGAAGGCAGAACTATATCCATGTACGCGTAGAGAGCTGGAGAGCCGCCAGTATGCAGGAACAACACCTTGTCGCTCTGTTTGAAGTAGCCTTGGCGCACCAGATCCACCAGGCCGGCCATCTGCTTGCCAGTGTAGACCGGGTCTAGCAGGATGCCTTCGGTATTGGCCAACAGCTGCACCGCTTCAATCATACCTGCGGTGGGACGGGAGTAACCTTCACCCACATATTGATCGAAACAAACCACGCTATCGCGGCTTGGTTGGGGACAACCGACGTGTGTGGCCGTCACCTTAGCTAGGTTGTAGATCAGTTCCTCTTGGATATCCTTCTTGCGGCTGACGTTCATGCCGATCACCGGGATGTTCAGGTTATTGCCGAGCACCCCGACCAGCATGCCGGCATGGGTGCCGCCGCTGCCGCTGGGCACGATCAGATGGTCGAAGTCTAGTCCCTGCTCAAACATCTGCTGTTGCAGCTCCTGTGCACACTGCACATAGCCGGTGGCTCCGATGGCGTTAGAGCCGCCGCCGGGGATGATATAGGGTTTGCCGCCGTCCTTAACCACATCGTCTGCCAGCGATTGCATCGCTTCCATCATGTTTGTCCCGCCTGGGACAACTTTGACCGCTTCCACCCCCAATAGGCGGAAGAGGAAGTTGTTGCCGCTGGCGTCTGCCTTGTAGCTGTTGGGGACCCGCTCCTCCAGCACCAAACGACACTTCAGTCCTTCCTTCACCGCTGCTGCCAAGGTCAGTCGACAGTGGTTGGATTGGACAGCGCCGCAGGTGATCAATGTGTCTGCGCCTTGATTGAGGGCGTCTGCTACCAAAAACTCCAGCTTCCTAGTCTTATTACCGCCAGAGGTTAAACCCAGAAGATCGTCACGTTTGACAAAGATTTCTGGCCCTCCCAGGGCAGCAGAAAAATGTGGCAAGTGCTCGATTGGTGTCTGCCACTGGGTATAGATCCGTCGTGGGAACCTGCCCAAATTCATGAAAAACCGCCTCCTTGTTGTCGCGCAAGCGTTTGATGCTTGCCAGTTCGGGCCTAGGAAGGATGCAGAGCAACCAATCCCTGACCCTACTTTGGTTAATTCGAAACTGTAGGCGTTATTCCTGCTTGGGGCAAAGAGAATTGTTCGCCAGGCGAAAAACCCCAGGACAACTTGCATTTGCTCAGAGCGAGATTGGCTCTCCCAGTCCCTTTTTTGCCTTCCCTTGCATAGGATGGGGAGAGGTACGGAAGGGGGGATAACGAGCATGAACTATCGAGCCAATCAGGAGGTGCTGGTGCGGAAGTTTGGGGACGTGACCGGCGATGGTGTTCAGGATGAAGTCTATCTGGTCGGTATACCGTCATCTGAAGGCGGCTTCATTCGGGAGATCACACTGATGATCCGCGACGGGCGCACCGGGCGAGTGACGCAAGTAGCGATGGAACAGAACGCCGGCTACATGCCTACCATCTTCCTCTGCGATTTCACCGGTGACGACATCTTGGATATCAAGGTGACCATTCAATCCGGAGGCAGTGGAGGCTTCAATTTCGTCTATATCTATTCCTTCGCCAACAATCAGCTGCGGCTGCTGTTTGACCAGGATAGATATATGGCAGGCAAACAGTTTCGGGCATTCTACGCCGATGGATATGTGGTGGTGGTCGAGGATGAAGGCCTGCAACTGACTTTCCGCATCGACGTGAGCACCAATCCGGCGGCAGAGGACCTCTACGACGACAACGGCAGGCTGATCGAGCCGACCGAGGCGAATGTCGGCCCCATGATCACCGCCATACCGATCGTCCTCGATGAGGAATCCGGTACCTGCAACTTACAGGTGTTGACCCGCGTATATGGACAATTCGCAGCAGATACTCTGGGATACATACAGGACTACTTGGAGTGGACTAGCGGCGGCTGGCGCACGGTGCGCGAGGATCTGGCCATCAACCCCAGCGCTCCGGTGGGGAACGGGCAATAGGGTGAATAGGAAAAAAGGACGGGATCGACCGCAAGCGCGGCTGATCTCGTCCTCTTGGCCTTCGTACAGTGTATGTGACTGAGGTCAGACTGTACGTGCGTACATTGTTCGGGCTAGAGGCTAGGTTGTGCGTGCAACAGACGCATGGCTGCCCATTCAAAGAGCGAGCGAGGGCAGGAGCAACGGCAGCAGTTGTTGCATGCACATTAGAACTCATTTCCTCCGCAGAGGAGGCTGTAATGCAAGTAACGTCAGCTTATGCTAAAGTGAGCCGCTCCCAATTTCCTGTTCCAGTCTGCGCAGAAGATCACCTTCGCCGAGGACCAAGTGTAGAAATAAGATGAGCGGCGAGTTCTGCTGCCGCCCGGCTGAGTCGAGCTCATACGTCACTAGGCAGACCGCGTCTAAGCACGCCAGCTGGCCGAACAGTGCAATTAGCGCCAAGTGAAGTAGGGCGTCGGCACTGGCACCTCTACTCTGCCGTCCTTGACTACCATCTCTACCTTACGCAAGTTCCCGATATCGGACAACGGGTTGCCGCTAACAGCAACCAAATCGGCCACCTTCCCCGCTTCAATGGTGCCCATCTCTTGCTCGCGGCCTAATGCTTCTGCTGCCACTCTGGTGGCAGCACAGATGGTATTCATCTCCCCGTAACCGAACTGCACCATCATCTCCAGCTCGTCATGGAAGGGCGAGAACTCCACATCGGGGATCACGATATCCGTACCCACCGTGATCTTGATGCCGGCCGCTGCCGCTTTGCGGAACTGGCTCTCCAGCATCTGATCGGTGTCTATCCACCACTGGGCATGTTTGGCCAACATGGTGCGCCGATAGTCGCCGGAGCCTAAAGGATCTAAGATGGCTCGCTTGGCCGCTTGCCCCATGCTGTGATAGGCGATCATCGTCGGAACAAGATAGGTGCCTCGTTCGGCCATCAGAGACCGCACCTCATCGGTGAGGTGGGTGCCGTGCTCCAGCGTATCCACACCTGCCAGTACAGCCATCTTGGCGGCAGGCATAATAGCAGCGTGGCAAGCTACCCTAAAGCCCAGGCGGTGGGCTTCATCCACTCCCGCATCCAGTTCCTCCTGGCGGTATTCCGGAGTTTCGGAGCGGTGGCTGGTCAGGATCTTGATCAGATCTGCTCCGGCGCGCACCTGTTCCCGCACCGCTTTGCGCACCTCTTCCGGACCGTCGGCCTCAACTACGCCACCGGTGTCGTGCCCATGCCCACCGGTCATGCAGATCCCCTTGGCAGCCGCAAAGATGCGCGAGCCAGGGATGTAGCCTAGTTCCACTGCCCGTTTCATCTTCAGCCCTAGCCCACTGGAGACATCCCGTAAGGTGGTTATTCCCTTCTCCAAGGTAGAACGGATGTTGCGGGCTGCCATGCAAGCAGCTAGGCCCATGCCGACTTCGTCCATGAACTCCATCACGTTAGGCTGGCTGTGCCAATAGTCCACATGCACATGCATGTCGGTCAGTCCGGGAATAACTGCATAGTCCGAGAGGTCGGTTACTGGAATTCCCGCAGGTAGCTTTGCCTGCGCTGGCAGCACTGCTTTGATGCGCGATCCCTCCACCCAGACGGATGCGTCCCGCAGGGGCTTCCCTCCCCTGCCGTCGATCAGCAAACCACAGCGGTAGATGATGGACATAATTAACCTCCTTCTAGCAACCTCCGCAGAGGTTGCGGGCAATAAAGCGATTGTTGCGCAAGCAACCAT
>CAYVCY010000137.1:0-5557 GCA_964450265.1 uncultured Clostridia bacterium | reverse complement strand
AGGAGATTCCGATGCACGAACCGCGGATGAAGCAAGGTCTGGGCGTTGGCTATCAACTCAGTGCCACCGGGGCCGACCACTGCCACAATATGCATGACACTGCCTACGCGAAGGAAGGTCCCGGGCTGGACAAGGCACGGGCCATTGGCCTGAATAAAGCCTTACCGATCGACCAACTGGATGCTGAAAAGGCGCATATGCTGAAGGTAGGCTCCAACTGGCGGCACTTGAACAATTGCGCCGAATACTGCCAATTTGTGCCTTGGAGTCAGAAGCAGGTGGAAGAAGCTCTCAACGCGGTCACCGGATGGAATAGCTCGCTGCTCGAGTACATGCGGGTGGCTGAACGGGTGGTCACCTTGATGCGCCTGTTCAACCTGAGGGAGGGCTTGGACGAGAGCCAGGATTATCTGCCCAAGCGCTTCTATCAGCCACTGCTGGGCGAAGGCCCACTTAAGGGTGTGGCCATCGATCAGGCAGCAGCCGAGACTACGCGCAAAGCTTACTACGACCTGATGGGTTGGAATGAGCGTGGCGTCCCCACGAAGAACGGTTTGGCAGCCCTCGGCCTCACCTGGGTTGCCGACGATTAACCGTAAAGAAGCCCAAGGGGAGGGCTGGTGCCCTTTCCTTGGGTTTCTTATGCCCGCCCCCAAAAACCCAGCCGGGTATTATTCGGTGCTGAAGATGTCTCTCAGTATGGACTGAGCACCTGTTGTGTTAAACTGAGGCGAGGATTGGAAAAGATAACTGCAGAAGGCAGGTGACAGCCCGTGCATGAAGTGATCAGAGAAGATAAGGACCGGGCGGTATTGGTGGCGCTGGATCTGCCGGGACGCCCGGCGGACCTGCGGGAACTGAACGCCTTGGTAGAAGCCGCCGGAGGAGAAGTGGTGGGGGAGTTGACCCAACAGCGGGGAACACCGGACAACGCCCTCTATTTGGGCACCGGCAAGACCGAGGAGCTGAGAGGGTTGGCTCTAGCTACCGACGCAACGTTGGTGGTTGTGGACGATGAGCTATCACCCCGCCAGATTCGCAATCTGGAGAATAAAATTGACCTGAAGGTGATCGACCGCACCCAGCTGATCCTGGAGATCTTCGCTCAAAGGGCACAGACCCACGAAGGCAGGCTACAGGTGGAGATTGCGCTGCTCACCTATTCGCTGCCTCGGCTGACGGGGAAGGGAGCTGAGATGTCCCGCCTGGGCGCCAGCACGCCTGGGGCCCGCACCCGCGGTGCCGGTGAAAGCAAACTTGAGCTAGAGCGGCGCGGCATCCGGGACCGGATAGCTCAGTTGCGGGCAGAGGCTAAAGAAGTGAGCCGGCATCGGCAACTGCTGCGCTCAGGACGCACGCGGCGGGGCTACCCGCTGGTGGCGTTGGTGGGCTACACCAACGCTGGCAAGTCTTCGTTGCTAAATGCGCTTACCGAGGCGACCGCCTTTGAGGCGGATATGTTGTTTGCCACCCTCGATCCTACCACCCGGGTGCTAGCTTTGCCCGACGGGAGAGAGATCGCAATTACCGATACGGTAGGCTTCATCTCCCGCTTGCCGCACATGCTGGTTCAGGCTTTTCGCGCCACCCTGGAGGAAGTGCAGGAAGCAGACCTGCTGGTGCAGGTGGTGGATGCCCAAAGTCCAGAGATGCTGGAGCAGATGTCTTCGGTGGCAGAAGTGCTAAGGGAATTAAACTGTCAGGATAAGCCCCAAGTAATCGCCTACAATAAGGTTGACCTGATCGAGGATCTGGAGGCCTTCTTGCCGGAGAAATTGCGCGGCCCCTACGCGCTAATTTCGGCCAAATACGGCACTGGTCTGGACCGCCTGTGTAGTGTGATCAGCAGCCTGCTGCCTAACGCCCCGCGCAAGGTAACTTATCTCTTACCATATAACCAGGGGGACGCTGCCGCTTGGCTGCATCGCGAGGGAGAAGTGAGCGAGCAACAACACGAAGAACAAGGTACCAGAATTACTGTGGAGTTGCTTGAAACCGTCATCCAGCAGGCTGCGAAACTGTTTTCTATTCGACCGCTAGGAGATGAAGCTGAGGAACCGAGCGATGAGCAACAGTAGTCTCTGGCGCGAATTTGGCGTCAAAGAACAGTTGCTCTCCTTGGCGGATGAGCTGGAAGCTTCACTACAGCCGCTGTACCGGCATACCGACAACATCGCCGAACACAATCAACTTAAGGTGATCCGGGCATTACAGCGGCAACAGCTATCCGATTGGCACCTCAACGGCTCCACCGGTTACGGCTACGGGGACGCCGGCCGAGAAGTCTTGGACAGCGCCTATGCCGAAATCATGCAGACAGAATCGGCACTGGTGCGCCCGCATTTTGTCTCCGGCACCCATGCCTTGGCCTGCGCCATGCTGGGCAATCTGCGCCCAGGAGAACAACTTTTGCTCGGCTCTGGCAAACCCTATGACACCTTAGAAAAGGTGATCGGGCTAAAGCCGGCACCGCTGGGCAATTCACTGCGGGACATGGGCGTTGACCACCAGCTGATTCCACTCTGTCCCGAGGGAGGCTTGGACATCCCGGCCATTTTGTCAGCGATCACTCCGCGCACCCGCATGCTGCATCTGCAGCGCAGTCGGGGTTACTCCTTGCGCCCGGCCTTATCCTTGCAGGAGATCGCTGAAGTCGCTGATCTGACCCATGCCAAGCATCCTGAGCTGATTGTCTTCGTAGATAACTGTTACGGTGAATTTGTGGAAGAACTGGAACCGGGGGCGATGGGTGTCGACTTGATCGCCGGTTCGTTGATCAAGAACCCCGGGGGTGGTTTGGCGTTGTCCGGAGGCTACATAGCAGGTAGGGAAGAATTGGTGGCCAGATCGGCTGAGCGCTTGGCAGCACCAGGATTAGGTCAGGAGATGGGGGCCACTGCCCACAATTTGCGGCCGATGTTTCAAGGATTATTCTTGGCACCAAACGCGGTGGGAGCAGCGGTAAAAGGGGCTGTCTTCACAGCCGCATTGTTCGATCGGCTAGGTTTTCCGGTTTCTCCGGCAGCAGACGAACCGCGGCGCGATATCATCCAAGCGGTGCAGCTTCCAGGGGCTGAGCAGGTGATCGCCTTCTGTCGAGGAGTACAGGCGGCGGCAGCAGTGGATGCCCACGTGCGTCCAGAGCCGGCTGACCTGCCTGGCTACGCCGACCCAGTGATTATGGCAGCCGGTGCCTTTGTGCTAGGAGCTTCCTTGGAGCTATCGGCGGATGCGCCCATCCGCCCGCCCTATACGGCTTTCATGCAAGGTGGGTTGACTTACGCCCACGCAAAGCTGGGCGCGCTGCTGGCCGCTAGTCGCGTCTTAGCTGCCGGGACAAGTGGTCAGTAGAGCAGACATGCCCGCGCCAGAGTGCCGACTCTGGCGGGAAATGGGGGAAAGCTATCCGTGAAAAGGACAACCAAGGAATGGCTGCGAGCGATGCGCTACGATCAAGAGACAGCCGAGATACTGCTCGATAGCGGCCGCTTCATCTATGTAGTCTTCCTGGCTGTGCAGATGGTGGAGAAGGCGATGAAGGCTCTGTGGTCGGAAACCAGGAACGGTTACCCACCGCACACCCATAACCTGATCAAGCTAGGCAAACTGCTAGGGATTTGGAAGGAGCTGCCGCGGGAGCAACGCCAGTTCCTCGCCTTCATCAGCCCGCTATATATAGCGATCCGTTATCCGGATGTACACGTGGCTGCCGAGGACGATCTGGATTTGCGCGATTCGGAAGACATCCTAAGTCAATCGAAGGAGGTGTGCCAATGGTTAGAGCAACAGATGAAGTGACCCAGGTGATCGAACAGTTTGTGCAATTGGTGGCCGAACAAATACCGCTGACCAAGGTGATCTTCTACGGCTCCCATGCCAAAGGCAATGCCAGAGAAGACAGCGATATCAACCTGGTGGTGATCTCACCTGCCTTTGGGCGCAAATTGCGCGACCTGCGGCTCTTGACCGACATCGCCATGGAATGCGACGAGGACATCTCGGCACTGCCTTACGGGACCAGCGAGCTGCAAAACCTCGCCCCCGGCACCTTTTTGGATGAGGTGCTGCGCACTGGCAAAGTCGTCTACCCGAAAGATTAATGCAAAAACGGGGACAGTCCCCGTTTTTGCAGGTAGTCCGCTTCCTGCTGCACCGCTCGTTGGATGGCGGGCAAGGCATGTTCCCCCTCAGGTTCAAACCACAGGTTATCCACCCGCAACACCCCCGCTGTGCGATCGGCTCGCAACTCAATTCGCCCTACAAAACGCTCACCAAACAGCACCGGCACCACGTAATACCCATAACTGCGCTTGGCTGCCGGAGTATACACTTCCCAGCGATAATTGAACTGCCACAAGTCGTCCAGACGGTCCCTATCCCACAGTAGATTATCCAGCGGCCCCAAGATCACTGCTACATCGGCATTTGGCAATGGTTCGCCTGCCGCCAACTGCTGTACCAGCTCTGTCAGACAATAATAAGTCCTACTCAGCCCATCTATCTTGACCGGAGCAACCAAACCCTGCTCCATCAAATCGAGCAGTAACCGCTTCTTGTCGGCCTTCGGTGCGGTGTACCAGCCGAAACGAAACCCCGGCTGTCCGAGGTGAGCTAGGCCATAGCCCCGCAAGTACTTGAGCATCAACCGATGCTGGGATTCAGCCTCACTCAGCCGAAGGGTAAGTAGTTGCTCTGGTACAATCCGCTCCGGCAGATCGTAGCTGCGTTGATTGCCCCTACGTCCGCTGATCAACACCTTACCTACCAGGTGCAGGTAGTCGAGTGCCTGTTTTTCGATCTTGGTTCGTGGGTCCCTGGTAGCACTGCTTTCCCACCAGCCATTGACCTTGCGGCCGGACTGAAAGTCATTGGATGATGACTCTCCGTGTTGGTGGATATGCTCCCGCACCTGTTCAATTGCCTGCAGCATCTCTTGACCCACTCTAGCAGCGACAGACTCCCGTTTTTGCTGCATGGAGTTACTGAAGAGGGGCCAATCTCTCATCGGAAGCACAGAGAGCGCGTTGCAGTAGTACTCAAAGGCGCCGCGTTGCTGATAAAGCAACTGATCCAGCCACTCTGGGCGGTACCCTCGCACCCGATTGTGTAACACCTGATGGTGATTGCGCTCGAAAGTGCACAACGGGTCAATCTGCACCGCCTCTAGCCGTTCCAGGGCTTTGGCAACTCCATCTGGGCCGGAGGGAAAGCCGTTCCCGTACGCCAGGAAACGCTGGCGACGGATCAGAAACCGCCTAGCCTGCTCCTTGGAGATGGTAATATAACTGCTCAAGAAAAGCCCTCCTCTGGTTCAGGTAATAGCTTTCAACACCGATTACATAATGCAAAACGCCGACAGCAGTCGGCGCAAAAGTCATAAAGGAAGATTCATCAACATAAACTTGTCCTAGCACTGAATAACAAAAAACCTGCCATCCGGAGTCAAGTCTAGATCCTATTCACCCTACTCAAGAAATTAGAACAGGCGGTAAAGCCCGATCACCTTGCCCAGAATAGTCACGTTCTTGGTCAGGATAGGGGAGAGGGTGGGGTTCTC
>CAYVCY010000136.1:0-5570 GCA_964450265.1 uncultured Clostridia bacterium | reverse complement strand
GCTGACCTGCCCCACGGGGCTATCTACCTGGCGCGAGCGGATTACCAGTTGGCGAGTGAGATGCAGACCGAGAAAGTCAGTGAGGACCTTGGCCTACCGGTAGCGGCATCGCTGCAGTTCACTGAACTGCCCGGCGAAAGGGATTACGATGGGATGTTGATCAACCTGCAGTCCGCGGGAGGGTGGTTGAGCTATCAGGCGGAGCTTTCAGGGCACGATCCTGTGCTGTTTAGCGACGTCCCGGCCGGGAACTATAGCTATTCGCTGAGCGACGAGCAAAGAGTTTATGCCAGCGGCGGTGTTCAGCTTACAGCCGGGGTAGCTGCCACATCCTCTCTAGCACAGGCGCTGCGGCCAGCGTCGCTAACCATCGATGTGGATGCCGCAGAGGTCACCGGTTATGTGCTCTGTGAGATCAGCCGTGATAACAGCAGCTGGAACGAGTATGTGCCTCTCGGTCAGACAATCACGGGCCTGGCTGTTGGCGATCAGGTGACCTATGCGGTGCAGATTAGATATCCGGCTGACCTCACCTACTGGAGGCCTCAAAAGTCCGACCCGATCCCTATCAGTGAGGCAACCACGACAATCATTCACCGGCTAGAACCGATAACCCGGGTGAACATCAGCGGGCGGGTGCTAGACCAGTTGTATAAAGACGCAGGTAAGGACAAACCGGTAGCCGGGGCGACCGTCTATCTGCGACAACAGCTGGATAACGATGGCACCAACGTCTACAACAATCAGAGCGTGACCACTGACGCAGAAGGACGATTTACCCTCTCAGTTTTCAGTGATGTGGGTGGCACTCTGCAGGTGAGCAAGCAAGGCTTTGAGAGCACTGAGTGCGAGCTGACCGCTGCAGAGTTGCTGGGCGGCGAGTTGGATGACTTGCAGCTGTGTTATCTGCATACGGGCTATCTGACACTTGATTTGGAAGTGGCAGCGGCGGTGCCGGAGGAAGAAGAGCAGAAGTTCGCGCTGGCATCCGATGACACGGCCTTCATTACCGCAGTGTATCGCGCCGACGACAGCCCAGTTAATGGCACCTACAGCTATAGCGAGCAGAAGTTCCGCTTTCACAACAACCATGGCTTGCAGGCCGGCGATACTCTGACAGTAGAGGCGTGGGCTGGCAACGGGCTGCAGCTGGTTGAGCGGGAATTCACCGTGCAGCTGGATGCACACCTTTCTGCCGGCATTGTTGCGCAAGCAGTTGCCCAGGGAGAAATTTACGGAACGGCCAAGGGTGCAGATGGGCATCCCGTATACACGCTGCTTTTTGACGCGCACAGCCGTAACCGGATGCAGATGTATTCTGGAGGCGCCTTCTCCACCCGTGATGCCAGGCTGGCCCCGGGCGAATATACGCTGGTTTTCCTCAGCGGTGACGATTTGCAGCGAGTGCAACGCCTGACCCGTTTGCAGCAACTGGAGGATCTGCGCCTGAACGAGGGAGAGCACTACGCCATGCGCCAGATCAAGCTGGCACAAGGCTTGTTGGTTGAGTTGGATGAAGTGGAGGTCCCAACGGTGACTGACGATGACCTGGGCTATTTGGCCAGTCAGGGAACGGGAATTGCCGTCACGGCCAAGACACTGACTGACCCCAACGCGCCACGCGGTACGGTAACGCTGCGTTATGCTCTGCCTGAGAGACTACAGCAGCTGGGCTTTACGGTTGTTGAGGTTGAGGCAAGGATGCTTGAAACTGAGGGTAAGGTAGTCAATCGTGACTACTACCTGAACGGCCTCAAGGGTACCGCAAATCATGATTCCTATATTTATGCCGGTGTAGAAGAAGCTGACAGCGGCTCAGGCGTGCTACAGTTTGAACTGGAGCTGCAGGGGCTGAGTCAAGCAGATTTCACCGCCAACGCTATTGTGAAGCTCGCGGGCGGGGGACAGGTCTTGGAGACCATTTACCAAGGGCCAGTCGATCTGCCATTGTTGACAATTGTTGCCCCCGAGGAAGTGCTGGCTGGATCTGGCCAGCAAATCGAGGTGCGCGGAATTGGCTACGCGGGCGGAAGAATCGAGATTTACGATAACGACAGCCTGGTCGGAGAGGCGGTCACCGACCAGCGGGGACGCTGGCAGGCGCTGGTCAATTTGACCGAACCTGACCAGCCAGGAACCCATCGCCTGCAGGTCCGTATGCAGGCAGAGGAGCAATCGCTTTCGGCCGTAGCCTATACCCAGGTGCTGCCGGCTGATTCGGTACGGGTAGAGGATGTCACAGTATGGCAGGGTGCGTTCAGCATGCGAACAGGCTTTGGGGCCAACCCTGTCGCCACGCCACTATCGTTCAACCCATCCCAGCCGGTGTACGCGACCTTCAAATTGGTCAATGCTGATCCGGAGGACGTGGCCCATGCCGGTCTGGTCAATGAGTATCGTGGCACCACGACACTCTATCCAGCCGAGTATCAGGAAAGCGGTCTCTATGCCGGATACTGGCTGGTAGAAGCGGCGCCGATTCGCCTCCCGGGGGTGTTCTACATCAGCTATGGACTCAAGGTGGAGACCGATCCGCTCGAGGAAGCTCAGGCAATGGCACGAATGACCGGCGGCAAGGTGATCGACATCGCCGACCTGCCTGATCAGCCGGAGTTGGATGTGAACACGCTGCCAGAACCCATGCGGCAAGCCATTTCTAGCGGCAATGACCTGTCAGCGCTGATTGTTTCGGATGACCCAAACGCTCCTTATCGCAATGGGGAAGACGGCGGTGACATCGCCGCGAAAATTGACTTGGGTGAAGGGTGCTATCTGTCCCTGAGCGGCACCTCAAAAGTTCACTCAGGCGAAATCCCAGCTGGATATATTCGCATCGATACCCTGCAAGGCCCTTACTGGACCAAGGCACCCGAAGTGACTGAGGATGAGGTCAACGTTACGGTCAAGTACAAAGCTTACTTCTCTCCGCAATTGTGGCAGGCATTATCTAGTGCGGGCAGACCAGCGGGCAGAATGGGGTTGCAGAGCCGGTCGGTGGACGGAGTGCAGATGCTTGAGTATACTTCCACCGCGGGTGGACTTGCCGGCGACCTTTATGAGCTGAAACACGGGGCCGACAAGCTGGGCAAATGGGGTACCCGCCTGAACGTGCTGGGTGGAGTATCTCTGGCTGCCAGCGCCTTGCTGGGCGAGATGGGGCTCGACCCGGCGCAGATGACGGCAGCGGCCAACCTGATCACCGCGTCTGAGCTCATTGATGAGCGCGAGTTGATTCTCGGATTCATCGACGAGTACCAAGACGCAACCAGGAAGAGCCATTACATCAATACCTTCATCGGCGGGGTAGGCTACGTAGCGTCTTTTGCGGGTCCGCTGGGAAAAGGGCTAAGCTATGTCGCCACCGTCGGAGGCACCATGTATTCCAGTTCCATCGGCTCCGAGTATGAAGCCTGGGGCAACTCCCTGATCAGCATGATTCGCAGTGCCCTGGAGAAACAGGATCGCTTGCTGACCAAGACGAAAAAGCTGAATGAAGAGAACTGGAAGATCGATCCCAGCGGTTACGTGTTCGAGGCTACCGAGGAAAACCGCATTCAGGATGTAACGGCGACTGTTCTGGTTAAGGACGGCGATGCTTTTCGCATCTGGTGGGAAGCCGAGGATTGGGCGGAAACTAACCCGCAGCAGACCGACGCGCAGGGCAAGTATGGCTGGGACGTTCCGGAAGGCGAATGGAAAGTGCGTTTTGAGAGTGCTGACTATCGGACCTACGAGACCAAGCCGATGCAGGTGCCGCCTCTGCACGATCAGGTGAATATCGGTCTCTTGGCTAAAGCCGTACCGCAGGTAACAGGCGTGGCCATCCATCCTGATGGGCTGGCACTGAGCTTTGACCGCTACATGCTGCCGGGTTCACTGACAGGCAACGTGCTGATCAGCGACAGCAATGGCAAGCCAATTGCGGTGAAAGAAGTGGTACCAGTCAATGCAGTGGAGAACACAGGCTATACCGGCGAAGGAGACTACTCTGACCTGATCATCGATGCGGAGCAGTTTGCCCGACAGTTCAAAGTTGTCCCAGACACGCCGATGGGTGGGTTTGTTCAGTATCTTGATGACGGTGAGACACCCGCCGCCTATTCGGTACGGTTGTTGTCGGGCATAATGAGCTATGCTCAGGTGCCGCTGGCCGGATTGCACCAGGAAACTGGGCTCCAAGTGGCCGAGCGGGAAGCGATGGCCATCACCGTTGGCGCTATTTCCCAGGGCAAGGTCTACGGCGAGGACGATCCCGAGCTGAGCTACGATGTTATCTTTGGAGACATCGAACCTGGCGATCAACTGAGTGGTCAATTGGAACGAGAGCCGGGCGAAGATGCGGGCACGTACCAGATTAGCCAGGGCACATTGTCTGGCGGCGACAAGTACGATATCATCTTTGAATCCGGATTATTCACCATCAACCGCCGCCCGCTTACCGTGACCGCAGATGCCAAGCAAAAGTATGCTGGCAGCGCCGACCCAGCCCTAACCTGGCGCATAAGCGGCGGCAGCTTGGTCGGCAGCGACAGCCTTTCCGGACAGCTGAGCCGCGAGGTCGGTGAGAGCATCGGAACCTACGCCATCGACCGGGGCACGATTGCTGCCGGGAGCAACTATCTGTTGACTTTTGTGCCAGCCAATTTGAGCATCATAGCTCGACCCGCCACCCCTCCCGGGGATAGTGAGTCACCGACCACCCCAGGGCAGCCGGGAACACCGATGGGGCCAGATGAGACGGAGAACGTGGTGACTCTGCCGCTATTGCCTGAGCAGCAAACCGACGGGCAAGGAAATGTGACTGGCTACAGTTATGCGGTGCCTCGGACACTAGCTGCAGACATCGCTCATGCCCAGAGTCAAGGAGCCACAGGGTTTGAGTTGCAGCTGGCCATGGAGGGCGAGCCTGAGTTAACCCTTTCCCACAGCCTAATAATTGACAGCGATGCAATACAGGCCGCTGCCGCGGGTACCGATTTCTCTCTCCGCATCAGCAGTGAGCTGGGTGGCATCGTTCTGCCTCAAGCCCTGCTGGCTGCATTAGCTGTAGACGGTCAGCCGCTCTCGCTGAGTATCTGCCGGGCAGTGGCTGCCGATAGTCTACCGGTAGGGGCTACTGCCCTCCAGCAGCCGTTGGTAGTGGAAACTGAGCTGCGCGGTTCGACTCAGGTAGAGATCCGGCTGCAGTTGGCACTGCCTGTAGGCGAAGCGGCAAGGGCTGAGTTCCTGCACAGCCTAGCCATTCTGGCTAGGCACAGCGACAGTCGCGAACTGATACACGATCTCGTCTTCGAAATCGATGATACTGTCTCCCCGGCGATGCTGACAGCGGTTCGTTTTCAGGTTAATGAATTCAGTTCATTCACCTTGATCAAATTCGTCAGCGAACCGTTGACGACTGTCGTGGGAACACCCGGCTATGCTATTGCCGGAGTGAGTAGGGATATGCCGGCTTGCTTCTACCAGGAGAGCGACACCTTCATGCCGCTGCGTATGCTGGAGGAATACGGTGTCAGCCTCGGGTGGGACGGTGTGACTAGAACGGTGACCGTCGCTTACCGGGGCAAGAC